>JANRLE010000059.1:0-6655 GCA_033762895.1 Bryobacteraceae bacterium
GGCCGCTTCCCTCCCTCCACTGGATCCCTTCCGAACCACAATGCACCGGCGAACTTTCCTTGGCGGGCTGGCGGTCCCGCAGGCGCCGCAATCCGGCCCCGTCATCGACGCGCACAACCATCTCAATCATCACAGCCGCCCCACGTGGCGCGAGGATGACCGCAAGCTGATCGAGGCGGCGGACAAGTTGGGAATCGATCAACTGTGCTGCTCCATCCTGCCGCCGGAACGGCCGATTTCGCTCGACGGATTCCGGCAGTCGAATGTATGGCTGCGCGAGGCGATCGCACGATTCCCCGGCCGCCTGCTGGGATACTGCGTGGTGAACCCCGGCTACGCCAGACAAGCGCTGGCGGAAATCCGCCGTTACGTGGAAGACCACGGATTTATCGGCGTGAAGTTGTACAACGACTACAGGGCCGATGAACCCATCGTGCGCCCCATCGTGGAACTGGCGATCGAACTGAAGCTGCCGATCCTCCATCACGCCGGGCACGCTTCCTGGCTGCCTTCTCCGCAGCCGCGCATCAGCGATGCGTCGCACATCGCCGCGCTGGCCGCGGACTACCCTGAGGCGACGCTGATCTGCGCGCACATCTGTGGCGGCGGGGATTGGGAATGGTCGATCAAAGCGCTTCGCGGCGCCCCCGGCGTTTATCTGGACACCAGCGGCAGCGTAGCCGATGAGGGCGTGGTGGAGATGGCGGCAAGGCTGTTGGGCGCACAACGCCTGCTGTTTGCCTGCGACCTTTCAATGACCGCCAGCGTGGGGCGGCTGCGCGGGGCGCGTATCTCAGAATCGGACCGGCGCGCGATTTTCGGCGGGAATATGCAAAGGCTGCTGGTGCGGAGGGCGCAGTGATCGATATCAACGCCTATCTCGGTCCCTTCGCCTTCCGCCAGCTCCGGCACAATACGGCGGACGGAATGGTGCGCCTGATGGACCGCGCCGGGATTGAACGGGCGGCTGTCTCGAGCGCGGCGGCGATCACCTATCGCAATGCCCATGCCGGCAACGAGGAAATCCACGCCGCGGTGAAGGACCGGCCGCGGCTGATTCCCTTCGCCGTCCTGAATCCGGCCTATGCCGGCTGGCGTGAGGACCTGCGGATCTGCCACGAGGAGTTTGGCATGAAGGGCGTGCGGCTTTATCCGCGATGGCACAACTACAGGCTGACTGACGGGGCGGCGCTGGAACTGATCCACCGGGCGGCGGAGCGGCGGATGGTGGTGACGATTCCCATCCGCGTGGAGGATCGGCGGCAGCAAAGCTGGCTGATAGACGTACCCGATGTGGCTCACGACGAGATCGCCGCGGCAATAAAGGCGGCGCCTGAGGCGCGCTTCGTGCTGATGAACGGCTCGGGTTTTGCGGGATCGGTTCTGGGCCGCGCCGGGAACGGTTTGCCGACGAACTACTCGATCGAGATTTCGCTGCTAACGGCGTTGATCGCCAACGAGATCGGCCGCCTGATCCAGGCATTGGGCGAGGACCGGATTCTGTTCGGCACCGGCGCGCCGTTTCACTATCCGGAAGCGGCGGTGTTGAAGCTGGAGGTTCTGGACGCGCCGGATTCCGTCAAACAGAAGATCCGGCGCGCCAACGCATTGCGGCTGCTAAAGTGAACCCGCTGTTAGCGGAGCGCCAGAATCCGCTCGATCGTGCGGAACATTGAAGCCTTCTTCGCCTCGCCCAATGCATACAACTCATTGCGGTTGGCGACAAAAAGCACTCCGTTGGCCGGCACCGGCGTCGAGTACACGGAACTTCCCAGCGACCCTTCAAAGATCAGTTTCTTCGCCGGCGCAGCTTCCAGCACCGCCATGTCGCCATCCTCATCGCCCAGGTACACTTTACCGTCCACCACGATCGGGGAGCCCCAGATGGCGGCCAGCATGTCGTGCGTCCAGTGCGCCTTGCCGGTCTTGGCGTCCAGGCAATGCAGGAATCCGGAGAAGTCAGCATAGAACAGCAGCCCATTGTAAACCGCGCCGGTTGAGATCGAACGGCGGATCTTGTCGTAGTGCCAGATCTGCCCGGTCTTGGTGATATCGCCGCGCTTGGTGCCGTCGATGGCATACAGATGCCCCGGCCCTTCTCCATGCTCGGGATCCTGGCCGTTGGCCTGATAGACGACGCCATCCACAATGATCGGCGTGGAGATGGTTTCGTTGCGGGTTTTCGGCCATACCGAATCCTTCGGATTGCTGTCGAACTCCCAGAGCTTCTTGCCGGTCACCGCCTCATAACCGCGGATCCAGCCATCGCCCTGCGGCGACACTACCTGCACCACGTCGCCGATCTTGCCTACCGCCGGCGACGCCCACTGGCCGTGGAGGATCTTCTCACCCACCGAATTGTCTTCCCAAACCAGCTTGCCCGTCTTCTTGTTGATGGCGATAATCGACGGTGCGCGCGGAGAGGGCACATGCACGTGGCTTTCGTCCTGCCCGTTGGCGGTCATCACGTAGAGCAGGTCGCCGTGGCTGACCGGGGAGGAGTTCGACATGTTGTGGGGGAAGGCGCCCACCTCCTCCATCATGTCGAACTTCCAAAGGACATCCGCGTCCTTTTCACCGTGAAACTTCTCGTCCTTCACCGTCCCGTCGTTGTTGCCGTCGCGGAAACCTTTGGCGTCGAGCGCCACCACCTCGCCGCGGTTGGTGACGTAGTAGACGATGTTGCCTTCCACCAGCGGAGAGGAACACACGCCCTGGAACGGCCAGTCATTCACGCGGCCCGCGGCCAGCTTGTCGGTGACATGCTGCCAGAGGAATTCGCCGTCGGACTCGCGAAAGGCCATCAGCACGCCCTTGTCGCCGGGCTGCTTGGGATCGCGCATGGCCTCATTGTTGGTGCCGACGTAGACCTGCCCGCCCGCCACCACCGGATTGCCGTAGGTCTGCGAGCCGAGCGCGGCCTTCCATTTGACGTTTTTCTCCTTGCCCTTGCTCACATCCCATGTGGTGACGGCGCCCTTCATGTTGGACACCATGTTGCGGTCCGCGGTGCCTCCCCACATCGGCCAATCCGCTGAGCCGGGATCTCCGGCCATGACGTTGGCCAGGTGTGGCCCGAAGGAGAGGGCGGTCAAGGCGGTAATCGCCGCGCCGGTCAAAAACAGAGCACGATGTTGGAAAAGTTTCATTGCCTGGCTGCCACCTTTGTTCCTGCCGTGGAATTGGGGGTCACTTTCAGATTATCGAAGAAAACCTCGAAGGGTGCGTCGGCGTAGATGCCGGGGCTGCCTTCCTTGTTGCCCAACGGGTCGATGCGTTCAAGCAGCCACTTGTCCGGTTCGGGCTCGCCCACGGCCCATGCCTTGCCTCTGGCGCGCACTTTGCCGTCGGGCATGTTCTGCACTTCCAGCTTCAAACGGTACCAGGTATCTTTAGTCCACTTAAAGTCGGTGAGCGCGGTCCGTTCGGTTTCCGGCTGCCAGGCCTGCAGTTCCAGACGTTGATGGTTGCCAAACAGCGCCAGTTGATAGCGCTGCGCCACTACTCCGGCGTCCCCCATCTGGCGGCGCTTCTCGGTGGCCATCACTTCGGCCTCCACCGTGTAGTTGCTCCAGGTGGTGGGTCCCATGAAGACGCGGGCGCGCTTGGTAAAGGCGTTGTCGGCCAGTTTCACCAGCACCTTCTTGCCCTCCACTTCGCGCACGACGTATTTGTTGGTGACATTGGTCCAGGTGCGTGGCGCCTGTCCCGGAGCGATCGATTCGAAATCCTCAGACCATGGCAGCGGGGGAATCACGCGAACCCGGGCCTGCCCGGTGAGTTCCTTCCATTTACCTTTCACAACGCCCGCCGACGCAGCCGGGGCGCTGTCGGCCTTGAACGTTCCGTTCGCCACCGTGCCCCTGGCGCCTTCCACTGTCCACTCGACAGTGTCTTCCTTGTAGAAGCGGCCCATCTGATCGAACAGACGCGCCTTGAACTGCACGGTTTCACCGGGTTTCACGATGACCTCGGCCGGCACGATCTGCACGTGCGAAATCGCGTTGGCGTCGGCCGGCGGAGCGGGCTCGGGCTTGTATGGATCGGGCCCGCCCGGAGTGCGCTTCTTGCCGATCGCGTAGATGGCGTCGGTGGACACGACGTACACGCGGCCGCGGGAAACAGCGGCTGAGGCAATCACCTGTTCCTGGCTGCCCGGCAACTGATCCTCGTCCACCACTTCGCACTTGTCAGAGTGAGGCCTCAGGATAAGGAACTTGCCGTTCTCGGTTCCCACATACAGCTTGCCATCAGCCCAGACCGGCGACGCCTTCTGGATGGTGCCCAGGTTGTGCTGCCAAAGCTGCTTTCCGGTATGGAAGTCAAAGGCGAACAGGTTGGCGCCGTTGTCCACCTGATAAACGCGATCTCCATCCATCACCGGGCTGGAATAGCCGCCCTGGAATCCCTTCAGAACCCAGCGCGGGGCTTTCACCGGCCCCTTGCCGCTGATGTCAATGGCCGCAAGCTGCCCCATCTCGCTGGTGTCCAGATTCTCTTCGCTATGGCTCACCACCGCGTATTTGCCGAGCACCACCGCGCCGGTATTGATGCCGCGCTTGCTCATCACATAGCTCCAGATTGGCTCCCCCGTCAGAGGCTTCATGCCGTGCATGCCGCCATCGCCATTGCCCGCGATGAACATCTTCATCCCGTTCACTTCCGCAATCACGGCGGGCGAATAGGTGGTGTCGAAGGGACGTCCACCGGGAGCGCTGATCCAAACCATTTCGCCGGTCTTTTTGTTCATCGCGAAGAATCGCGTGGCCGGACGGGCCTGCTCGCCCCAGCCAGTGGAAACCGAACTCACGATCACCAGATCCGCAAAGATCACCGGCGAGGAAGTCCTTCCGCCGTGGGTGGTGACCAGACCGTACTCCTCCACGATCGATTTCTTCCACACCAGTTTTCCGGCGGCATTCAGCGCCACCATATAACCGCCCACGCCGATGGCGTAGATATTGCCGGTTTCCGGATCGACCGCAGGCGAGGCCCAGGCCGCTCGGTGGGGCGGCACATCGGACTGGTAGACAGGCATCAGGTGTTCCCACACGAGCTTGCCGGTGTCGACGTCGATGGCAGCCACGCGTTCGGTCAGCGTGGCGCCTTTGCCCGCGGTGTTGAGCATGTAAAGACGGTTGCCATGCACCACGGGCGTGGACCGGCCGCCCAGAGGCAGCTTCCAGGCCAGGTTGTCTCCGGCGGGCGACCAGGAGTTGGGCAGCCCCTTTTCATCGGAGGTGCCGTCGCGCCGTGGGCCGCGGTAATCGTTCCAATCGCCGGCGGCAAGCAGCGATACCGCCAGCAAACCGGTGCATGTGAACTGAAGAATTCGTTTGGTCATTGCTTTGTTCGGGCCAGCAGAGCTACCCCCAAGATATAATCTGCGCGGGAAGCAGGTCAAACGTTACCTGCTAAAATCAGTTTTGTGCCGGGCTACGAAATCACCCCTTCGGAAGTGAAACAGAAAATCGATAGCGGAGGCCGCGTGGTGCTGGTGGACGTCCGCGAACCGATGGAACACCAGATCTGCTCCATCGGCGGCGCTCATCTGATCCCCATGAACACGGTTCCCGCGCAGGTGCAGTCCATTGAAGCGGCCGCCGATGAAGCCCTGGTGGTGGTGTTTTGCCATCACGGCGTGCGCAGCCTGTCGGTCGTGAACTGGCTGCGCCAGCAGGGCGTGGAAAATTGCCAGAGCATGGCTGGCGGCATCGACCGTTGGAGCGCCGAGATCGACCCCGGCGTCCCACGCTACTGAGAGCGCCCCGCCGTCCCCCGTCTGCCGAGCAGGCCGAACACGCCGGCCATCAGTACGCCCGTTGCGCCCACGGCCAGCCACGTCCGGCCGCTGGCGGAAGGCAGCAGCGGCTTCACCAGAAATTCCGCGATGAGAATCACCGACGCCGCGATCACGAACACGCCAAGGTAATCCAGCCGCGACTGAAGCCGGTCCACCTTGCGAAGGCCCGCTCGAAACGCGCCCGCTTCCCGCATTAGCAGTTGTGATTCCCACAGCCGGCGCTGCGCCTCAAAGGCCCCCTCCTGCCGCGTGTCATCCATGAATCGCTGCAGAGTGCGGAAGTAGGGGCCGGCGGCGCCGGCGCGCAGTTCCACATATTTCTCCAGCAGCCGCTCGCGCTCATCCAGTTTTGGTTCGGCGCGCAGACGCCCCGTTTCCGCGGCGATCGCCGCCAGGCCGGCAACGGTTTTTTCCAACCGCTCCGAGGCCGCATCACCCGCCGACGTCGAAGCCACGGCGATTCCGATGGCGCCGCAAACCGCCATGCCCGTATCAGTGCGTTCCAGGCGCTCCCCGGCAAAGCCGCTGACCCGGCCCGCCTCCACCAGTGGCCACAGCAGTTCCCCCAGGTGCAGGCGAAGAGCACTAGTCATGGCGTGCCGCATCTCGGGCTGCAGAGGAACACGCACCACACGGTAGTAACCTTCGCGGACAGCGCCCATCTCGCCGATCACCCGCTCAGTGAGCAATTGGCCCGTCGACATCTGCACGCCATCCACTTGCGCGCGGCCATGTTCAGCCGCATAATCGCACACGCGGATGGGCCCATTTACGACGGCTTCCACCCATTGGGTGCGCAGCAGCTCACCGAGAGCCGTGGAATCAAGCCTCGATCCCTCCAGGCTCCACAGC
>JANRLE010000060.1:0-10100 GCA_033762895.1 Bryobacteraceae bacterium
GGAGGAGGCGATTTCCGGTGCGCTGCCGAAGCGGGCAAACAGGTCGACGTCGGCATCGGGCGTGCTGGTGGTCAAACGTATCGTGAGCCGCGAGGCGTTCTGCGGCACCTGGATGGTGTACATGCTGGAGGCGGCGTTGAATAGCGTGGGACTGCTGATGGATGGCAACTGAAAGTTGCGCGCGACGCCGGAGGTGAGTGTCGTGGGCTGGCCGGGCGAAGGTGGTGGGCTCCCTCCGCCGGATTCCACTGTCGCCGACAGCGAACCCGTCACCGCCACACCGTTAGTAAACAGACCAAGGCCGATGTAGTAGGTGCCCGCCTGCAGGGCGGGGGTGGAGGTGGGGGTGATGACCACAGTCTCGTTCCCTGTCGTGGATTCACCCTTGTGGTCGGCGATGATCACCCGGTTCTCGACTACCGGCTGCGTGTTACGCCGGATGAACACATCAACGTCGGCATTGGGTGTGTTGGTGGTCAGGCGCACGGTGAGGCGCGTGGCTCCTTGCGGCACCTGTATCGAGAACATCGGGGTATTGAAAAACGTGCCGCCGGTGACCGAAGGCAGGCTGAAGTTCACCGATGCGCCGGAGGTCAACGGGGTGACGCCTGTTGCCGGTGGCGGGTTCGTTCCACCACCGCCTCCTTCGACCGTGGCGGTGACCGTGCCCTGTACCGCCACGCCATTGGTGAACAGGGCAAGCGAGATGAAATAAGTTCCCGCGCGCAGGGCGGGAGTCGATGTGGAACTGATGACGACGGTTTCATTGCCGGTGACGGAATCGCCAACGTGGTCGGCGACGATTCGCTGGTTCTGAATTTCCGGTGAGGCGTTGAAGCGCACGAACACGTCGATGTCGGCGTTGGGTGTGTTGGTCACCACCCGAACGGTGAGGCGGGATGCGCCCTGCGGCACCACCACCGTATAGGGCGGATTGAACAGCGTACCGTTGTTTGAAATCGCCGGGAAGCTGAACGTCGCGGGCACGCCGGAGGTTAACTGGTTGGGAGTGCCCGCGGGCGGCGGACTGGTGCCGCTCTCCACCGTGGCCGTGATGGCGCCCTGCACCTGTGTGCCGGTGGTGAACAGGCCGATGGAGATGAAGTAGGTACCGGCGCGCAGTGCCGGGACCGAGTTGGGTGTAATGATGACCGTTTCATCGCCCCCCGCGGTGGCCGAAGAGTGGTCGGCCGAAACACGTCCGCCGGAGACCACGGGCGCTGACCCGAAGCGGACAAACAGGTCCGTATCCACTCCCGGTGTGGACGTGGTCATGCGAACGACAAGACGCGCCGCCCCGGCCGGCACCTCGATGCGGTAGGAAGGCGAAGAGAGCAGAGAGGCATTGGTGACGGCCGCGAGGTTAAAGGATTGGGATGCGCCGGAGGCGAGCGTGATCACGCCGGCCGACGGGGGCGGAGGCGAGGCGGGCGTCGTGGTGCGGTCTTCCAGAAAGTCGCGGATGGTGGGGTAATAAGACGAAAAACGCCCGTAGAAGCTGAAATCGGGATTGATATCGCACTTGGTGCCCCCCGCCGGCGCGCGAAGACCGCCGGTGAGCGACCCTACCAGCACACCGGGTGCGGCGAACAGACCGCTGCCCGAAGAGCCCCCCTCGGTGTGGCCTTCATTCCAGCGCACCGTATAGGCAACGCCGGGCGCAAGCAGTCCCGTGGCGCTTGGCCCGGCTGTGCGTGCGCCGAACGAGATGCGCCGGTAGTCGCCCGCCGGATGATGGATGCCAATCAGAGGCGTATCGAGCGCGACCTCTTCCGGCCGCCAGCCGGAAAAGAAGACGCCGTCGGGCACGCTGGTAAGCCGCAGCAGGGTGAAGTCGCCCTGATTCTCGTCGCCGGTGGCAAGCAGCGTGGCGCCGTTCGAACGCGGCAGATCGCGCGGGTTCGGCGGCGTGCCGTTGCACTGGCCGGCCTGATAGAACCAGAATGCCTGCACCGTGCGCGCCACCGCGTCATTGTCCATGCAGTGATTGGCGGTGAGAAAGAACGGGACGAAGCTGGAGTTGCGCGTGTTCAGCAGGGTGCCGGAGCAGAGATAGCTGCCGCCGTCCCTTTCATACACAAGCCGCGCGACCGAGCGCGCGGTTTGCTGCCAATCCGGATAGCAGGTGGAGTCCAGGTGGCAGGGCGCGGCCGCCTCCCGCACCGGCGCGTCGAACTGTTCGCTGAAAATGTGGGACACCGTCTGAATGTGGAACGGAACCGCGTCGGGCAGGGAAGCGCCAGCCTCCGGCTCGTACTCGATGGTGACCGAAGAAGAGAAATGGTCTCGCTCCAGAAGGTGCCGTCGTTGAAGATTCCGCGGTTGGTATAGGGCCCGTCGATCTGGGACGGCTGGGACGATCCGTCGTGGATCCACAAGCGCCCACCGCCGATATCGAAGCCGGTGAACTTTACGCGCAGGCCGGCGGCGCCGGGCGAGTGGATGGCTCCGCGCCAGATGCGGCGTCCATCCGTCATGGGCTCCCATCGCCCGAACTCGGCCAGGTCAGTGGTGAGCGAGCGGTGGATGCCGGCCAGGGGCGTCCGTTCGCGTACTGGTACGGCGGCGATTTCCCTGCTGGTGACAGGCGGCAGGAATTGCTCCACCGCCAGCGGCATCACGGACTTGAGACTGGGCAGTTCGCGCTCCAGGGCGGCGCGCGCGCGATCCTTTTCCGGGGCGATGTAGCGGGCAGGCCCAACGGGCGGCTGTGCCAAGGCCGGCGCAAGCAGCAGCGCCATTGCAGGCAAAATCTTCTGGATCACGTGTCCCCCGATTCCAAACAGTGTCAGTCAGCACGGCTCTCGCCAGATAAGGCGGATCAGTCCGTTTCTTTTTCCTATTCTGAACGAAAAAAGTGCTTAGTGCTTGACGGGATGGTACTGGCCCCTAGAGTGACATGGGCCAGTTACGGCCCGCAGGCTGACCGGGACGCGGGAAACACGGCGGAAGATAATCGTTGGTCGCGTGCATCCAGTCACTCAGCTTCATCTTGAGTTCCTCGCAGGTCCTGGCATGCTCGGGCTGTTCGGCCACGTTGTAGAACTCGTTGGGATCCTTCTGCAGGTCGTACATCTCCACCACGGGCCGGGCCGGTTTCATGAGGCGCATATGCTCCGCGGAAAGGCGGGCACGGCGGGCTTCGTTCAAATAGGAAGCCCAGGTGGGCGAATCGCGAAGGTCGGCGATGGGCCGGTAGGGCAGATTCGGCTGCGCGTTAAAGATCAGCTTGTATCGATCGGTGCGGATGGAACGCTGCGGATCGTAATTATCGTGCCAGTTGCGTTCACTGAAGACGGCTTCGCGGGGCGTGTAAGCCTTTCCTTCCAGCAGGGGGAGGAAACTGCGGCCCTGCATCTTTTTCGGCGGCGTCAGGCCGGCGGCCTCCAGCCACGTGCTTGGCAGATCCACATGGGCGATCAGTTCCTTGCGCACACTGGCTGGCTGGATGCGGCCGGGCCAGCGGGCCAGCAGCGGCACGCGGATACCCGGGTCGTAGCAGGTGCCCTTGGCGCCCGGGAAAGGCATTCCGTTGTCGCCGGTGAAGATGACCAGCGTTTGATCGGCCACGCCGCGCTGCCTCAGCAGGTCCAGCACCTGCCCGCTTTCCATGTCCATGCGCGCGATCGCGTCGTAGTAGTCGGCGATGTCCTGGCGGATCTCGGCGGTGTCGGGAAGGTACTTGGGCACGATTACCGACTTCGGATCATGGCGCACCGGGTAGGCGCCCCTGCCATAAGGGCGGTGCGGATCGGTGAAGCCCACGTGCAGAAAAAATGGTTTGCCGGCCGGTATGGCATCGAAGAACTTTGAGAATTGATCGCGCGGCGTCCCATAGAAATTCCACTTCTTATCGAAGGCAGCGCCCTGGTGTACCTTGCGGAAGGCTCCGGCAAAATACCCGGCGTCCTTCAGCAGGTCAACGAACGTGGTCTCCCATTCCGGCATCGCCGTGTGCAGCCGCGACGTTCCGATGGTGTGCGGCGCGCATCCGGTGAGAATGGAGGAGCGGTTGGGGCTGCATTGCGCCGAGGTGACAAAGCAGTTGTCAAAGCGCATGCCTTCGCCCGCCAGCCGGTCAAGGTTGGGCGTTTTGATGGCGGGGTTGCCGCAGCAGCCAAGATCGGGATAGCTGTGATCGTCGGAAATGATGAAGACGATGTTGGGCGGCCGTGAGTTCGGCTGCGCCAGCAAAGGCGCGGCGGCGGGCGTCTGTAACAGACTGCGGCGGGTTAAGCTCATTTTCGTTTGATCCAGATCGGGCTCGACCATGCGATCTGGTCGTCCACTTGTATCACTCTTACGTAGTAGTAACTCTCACCCGGCTTGGGGCGGGCGTCGCGGAACGAGAGACTCAGCTCCTTTTCAAGCGGTGAGCGCGTGTGCAGGAATTCGTTCGAGCGCACGATGTCGAGCTGGCGGATGGGCTGTGTGCCCAGTACCTTGATGGAAAGCTGAAAGTCGCCGCTCACGTCCACGATGTCGCCCTGCAGGTACTCCTTGCCGTTGGCCTTCATCCGGTAGTCCAGCACGATGTTGTCGGTGGCGCCGTAGGAATGGCGGGCGCGCATGGCGTCCAGCAGACCCTCGCGGCTGAAATCGGTGGCGATGGTGCAGGCGTAGGAAATGTGCGTGGAAAGATGATCGGATGCGGATTGGACGCCCAGTTTGTAGCCTTTGGCCCAGGCATTCCAGACATAACCGGCGGGACGGAAGCCGCCGGGCGCGGAGGCGGGATTGCCGGCATGAGCGGCCTTGGGCGCGCCTTCATACTCGGCCGAGACGCGGTCGCCCTGGTAAATCTCCACAAGTGGCTCCACTTCCGGATCGTTATCACGCCAATCCGTACCCATGCTGGTGGCCGAGGTATGCGAGATGGCGATCCCTTTGTGCAGCTTCAGGTAGTCATAGAGCGCCTTGGCGCCGGTTTGCCCCTTCTGCTCCTCGGGCGGGATGGGCAGCGTGGGCGTGCCGCGTTTGGTGAGAAGCACGTTGCGATGGCCGTTGGGATACCCCAGGCTGCGTTCGTAACCGTAGAAGGGGACGAACTTGCCTGATACGGCCAGCACATCGGCATACTGCTGCAGCAGGAAGTTGATGTAGGGCTTATCCGGACCGGCCGATCCATTGTGCTCGCTGGCCAGAAGGAAGTCGAGTTCGGCGGCGTCAATCGAGTACCGGTAGGCGTCCATCAGGCTGCCGTCGTTGTTGCCGTCCATGGAAAACTCCGTGTGGCGATGGGTATCGCCGCGCAGGATGCGGTAGGTCTTGCCGCCGCTTTCCAGTTTGTACCCGTGGATGCGCTCCAGGTCCTGTGTTTCGTTGTAGTGGGTGGGGAACAGCTTGAGGTTGGGCTGCGTGCGAACCTGCAGCTTCAGTTCGCCGCCGGCGGATGCGGGCAGCGGAATACGGCCGGCATAGACATCCGAACGCGTGTAGAAGAAGTCTTCGTAATCGCGGTTGTCCATGGGCCAGGCAGCGGCGAGCCCCGCACCATGGCTGGTGACGCCGTATTTTACGTCGGTTCGCCCCTGGCTGAAGGGCACCGTGATGGGATGGCGCCACGCCGCGCCGTCGTATGTGGTGGCGAAGATTTCCCAGGCCGCGCGGTGGGCCGGCGTGTCCATGGGCGTATCCTGGATGCGGAACAGCCGGTGGCGGAAGGTGAGCCAGACGCGGCCATCGCCGGCGGCGGTGAGGATCGGCAGATCGTTAAACCCCTGCAGGGTCTTCGGTAAACCAGCCTCCACGGGCTGCGCGGGTTCCTTCCATCCCGCCCCATCGTGTACGGCCACCGCCATCCACCGCGAACGATAGAGCGGCGTGCCCTGTTTGCGCGGAAGGAATCCGGTGTCCTTGCCCCAGTCCATGCCGCTTTCATTCCAGGCCGCCCAGAGGCGGTTTTCCTTGTCGCAGGCCAGTGACACGTTGGCCTCGAACTTCGGCGTGGTGGCCAAGGGCATTGTCTCCTGCCACTGACCGCTATCCCATTTGCGGACCACGATGTCGTAGTTGCCTTTGTCGTAGCTGTCCCAGCCGATGTAGACGCCGCCGCGCGAATCGGCGGCGATGGCCGGCGCCCAGTCATTGGCGGCAGAAGTGGAAACGCGCTCAGGTTCCATCCACCGTGTGCCGTCGTGGCGGGCGGCGAAGATATCGGACTTGCCGGTGCGAAACCCCTGCCACGTGACCCAGAGATTGCCGTTGGAATCGGTGGTGACGGCGTGGTAGACATCGGGCTGCGGATCGGAACTGAGGCGGTTCGCCTCGCTCCAGTTGGAGCCATCCCAGCGGCTGGCGTAGAGATCGAAGTTATTGTTCACCTGCGCGGACCAGACGGCCCACAAGGCGTTCGATTTGTCGCGCGCAAGCTTCACCAGGAAAATGTCGCTGTGCGGAGTAGGGATCTTGCGTACCCCGCTCCAGTTCGCTCCATCAAATTCGCGCCACTGGATTTCGTTGCGGTTGTCTTTGAAGTTGACCCACGCCGTCACCAGACGGCCGCCCGGCAGCGCCACCACGGAAGGAAAATCGTTGTCCGAATCAGTCGCGGAAAGCCGCTGCGCCGCCGGCACGCGCTCCACCAGCACGCTGCCGTTGGCCAGGGGAACGGGTACGCCCGGGGCAAGCTCGAACGGGCGTACGGTGAAGTCGCCGTTGCCGGTGGTGAAAACCAGTTCGGTGGAGACGGGACCCGTGACATCCACGATGACGCCCGGCCTTAGCAGGTACTTCACCGGTTCGGTGAGGGCCTCGGCTTCCCAGGCGCGGAGAGTGAAATTCACTCCCTGGCGGGATGCGAGTGTCCAGGCATTATTCTGAATGCTGTCGCCAGGACGGGGACGCCAGTTGCGGACGGTGATCACCTGGCCGGTGCGCGCCGATACCGAGCCATTCCAGTTCTTCGGCGCGGTGTCGTTCACGCCGAACTCCACGCGCACGGCGGCGCTATTTTCGGCCAACAGCGAGCCTTTTGGTTCACCCTGATCCTGCGATTGCAGATAGGGAATCGAGGCGGCGGCGCAGAGCGCGCCTACCGATAGCCACCAGCGTGTTTTCCGCATCTGATGGATCGTATCATGAGGCGATTGCGAGAATCAGCTTGCGCCGCGTCTCCTGAAGATGTTGTTCATCGCGATATTTTTGGCGCGGCCAGAAGAAACCGCGCAATCCGTCGCCTTTCCTGCGGGGGACGATATGGACGTGCAGGTGCGGCACGCTCTGGCTGACATGGTTGTTCATGGCGACGAAGGAGCCTTCTGCCTCCATGGCCTTCACCACGGCGCCGGAAAGCATCCTGGCGGCGGCAAAGAGAGGTTGAAGCAGGTCGTCCGGCAGGCCGGGTAACGTTTCGACGTGCCGCTTGGGAACCAGCAGGACGTGCCCCGGAAAAACCGGCCGGTGGTCCAAAAAAGCGAACGTGAAATCGTCTTCGTAGATTACGGCGGCCCTTTGGCCTCCGGCGATGACGTCACAGAAGGCGCATTTCATTTGAGGAAGTTGGTGCGAACGGGGAGAGTCGAACTCCCATGCCCTTTCGGGCGCCAGATCCTAAGTCTGGTGCGTCTGCCAGTTCCGCCACGCTCGCACAGGCGTCACTTTTGATCATAACCCAGCGTCGCGGCGCTGGTGTATGCTGGGGATGAAATCAGTATCGCTTAGGGGAATCTGATCATGCGGTCTTATCTTCTTTTCTTCGCTTGCGCTGCCGCATTCGCGCAGGATCCTCGCGGGTTCGTTCGCGGGACAGTGTCGGATAATTCAGGCGCGGTCATTCCAGGGGCTCGCGTGCGCGCCATCAGCAATGAAACGGGTGTTTCGGCGGCAGCAGTGGCCAATGAATCCGGCGCCTACAACCTGCCCTACCTGATCCCGGGTTTCTACAAACTGACGGTGGAGCATTCGGGGTTCAAGACGTTCGTGCGTGACAAGGTGGAAGTGCGGGTGAGTGAAACGGTGGAGGTGCCGATCCAACTGGAGGTGGGCGCGGTCACCGAAACGGTGGAGGTGAAGGACGAATCGCCGGCCCTGGAAACATTGAACGCCTCGCTCGGCCAGGTGATGGACCAGCGCCGGATCAGCGAACTGCCGCAGCGTGGAGGCAACCCGCTGGAACTGGCTCTGCTGGCGCCGGGGATGGCCAACACCACCAATCTGCGGCTGCGTAAATCGATGGCGCCCGAAGCCACTTCCGACATCAGTGCGGACGGGGCCGGACGGTTCAACAATGAGTTTCAGATCGACGGAATTTCGAACACGGCGGCCGACCGCGGTTCGGGCTATGCGCGCGTGGCCTACGCGCCTCCGGCTTCGGCGGTGCGTGAATTTAAGATGCAGACATCCGCTTATGACGCAAGCGTGGGGCACACCATGGGTTCGGTGCTCAACGTCAGCACCGCCAGCGGCACCAACGAACTGCATGGCGAAGCGCATTGGTGGCTGCGCCACAGCGTCCTGGACGCGCCCAATTTCTTCAACAACAAAAACAATACGCCGCGGCCCGTTTATCAGGACAACCGCTATGGAATTTCCGGCGGCGGTCCCATCGTGATCCCCAAGCTCTACAACGGGCGGAATCGCACCTTCTTCTTCTACGCCTTTGAGGGCAATCAGTTCGGCGTTCCCACTCAGTTCAGCCGCACCGTGCCGACGGCGGCGCAGCGCAGCGGTGACTTTTCGGCCCTACTTCCGCTGAGCAACGCCAACTATCGTGTGTACGATCCGCGCACCACGCGCGCCGTCGCAGGCGGACGATTCGAGCGCGACCCCTTTGCCGGCAACCTCATTCCGGCAAGCCGCCTGGATCCGGTTGGCGTGAATCTGGCGAACCTCTATCCGCTGCCCAATTCCCCCAGCACGGCCACCGCGGATGGGCGCAACAATTTCTTCAGCGCGCCCAAGGCAATTCAGAAAACCTACTCCAACCTGCTGCGGTTCGATCACGCGATGAATGAGAACCACCGGCTGTTTCTGCGTCTGCACTACGACTTCTGGAAGGAAAACAAGAATCACGATTTTCTGAACGAAATCAACGGTATTCATCAGAACCGGCCCAACCGGGGCGTGGCGCTCGATGACGTGTTGGTGTTGAATCCCACCACGGTATTGAATCTGCGTTACGGGTTCACCAGCACAAAGTGGTGGCAATACCGGACCTCGCGAGGCTTTGATCTTGCCAGCCTCGGCTTCTCGCCCCAACTCGTGAATCTCACTGAGAAGGGCCAGGCGCCGATTCCGCGCGTCACCCCAGGCGCCTACTCGCAGCTTTCCTGGTGGGAAAACCCGGGCGATGGCGTCAACTCCAGCCTCACCCATTCGGCTACCGCGAATTTCACCAAGCTTTCCGGATCGCACTCCATCCGCTTCGGACCTGAGTACCGGCTGTATCGAAGTTTCAACAACCGGCGGCCGATCGGCGTGTCACCGGACTTGTCTTTCACGAACACTTTCACCCGCGGACCGCTGGATAACTCCCCCACCGCACCGATCGGCCAGGACCTGGCAGCCATGTTACTGGGCGTGCCGGCGGGCAGCATGGAAGTGACCGCGAACTCCGCGCTGCAGAATCAGTTCCTGGGGCTCTATCTCCAGGATGATTGGAAAGTCAGCCGGAAGCTGACCGTGAACGTGGGCCTGCGCTACGAACTGGAGACGCCGGTGAATGAGCGGTATGACCGGCTGCTGTCAGAGTTTGACGGAACCACGCCGAATCCGATCGATGCGCAGGCCCGCGCCAATTACGCGCTCAATCCCATCCCCGAGCTTCCTGTCAGCGCCTTCCGCGCGCTTGGCGGGCTGACGTGGGTGGGCGGAGGCGCCGGGCGGACGCCCTACCTGGGCGAGAAGAACAACTTCATGCCGAGGATCGGCATCGCCTTACAACTGGCCAGGCAGACCGTGCTGCGGGCGGGCTATGGGCTCTTCTTTAACTCACTGGGGATCAACACGATCCTGCCCCTGCAGACGGGCTATTCGCAGTCCACTCCCATCCAGGCGTCTCTCGATAGCGGACTGACGTACCGCGCGACGACCGCGAATCCGTTCCCGGGCGGCCTGTTGCAGCCTCAAGGGCCGGCCGGTGGGCTGGCGACGAACCTCGG
>JANRLE010000061.1:0-31965 GCA_033762895.1 Bryobacteraceae bacterium
GCTTGTGACAATGCTGACTGCGATTCTTGAGGTGCGATCCAAACCCCGCGGTCACCACTTAAACGAGGTTCACATAGTTGTACATCAGCCGCCAGGGGGCGCTCCAAAGATTTCACAGTTGTCTGCGCAGCAGCACCTTGATAAACTGTTACGGCTATTTCAGAACACCTGACGAATATGGTTCCTGCAAAAGGGTTCACGGGCTCATACAACCTCCAACGATTCGTCGATGCGCAGGATCCCGTATACTCGAAAGTCTGCTCTGAGCTTCGAGCAGCCCAGAAAGAAGGCCATTGGATGTGGTTCATTTTCCCTCAGATTGAGGGGCTAGGTTATAGTCTCATAGCTCGACAGTACGCGATCTCTTCGTTCGAAGAAGCAAGTGTCTATTTAAGGCACCCCGTCCTGGGTCCGCGCCTGAGGGAATGTTGTCAACTGGTTCTTCAAGTTGAAGCGTTGGCGATCAGTTCGCTTTTTCCGTACCCAGATTGCTTGAAGCTCCGGTCGTCGATGACCCTGTTTTCGTTGGCCGATCCAGAAGAGATGCTATTTCGTGAAATTTTGAATAAATACTACTCTGGTGTGCCTGATCCCCTAACGATCGAGCGGTTGCAGGCTTTAGATTCTTAAGTTAGTGGTTTGAACACGAACCCAGGACCTGGATTGACTAGGCCGTTATCCCCCCTTGATCGCCGTGATAAAATGCACCTCACTCCCCGCCCCAACCCCCTCCAGCAACCCCACCGGACTAATCTCCCCATCCACAGCCACCGAAATATTCGGACGCAGGCGCTCCCCGTCCATCAGCCTCCCGCCAATCCCAGGAAACGCCTGCTCCAAATTCCCAATCACCGCGCGCACGGTGGCGCCATCCACATCCACCACCTCCACGCCGCCGGTCAACTCCCGCAGCAGCGCCGGAATGTAGACCTTCGCCATCAGCCCTTCTGATCCCAAATCGCCTGCATGACTGCGGGCGGATTCATCGGCAGCCGCTGCATCCTCACCCCCACCGCGCGATGAATCGCGTTGGCAATCGCCGGAGTCGGCGGCACGATATTCGCCTCACCCACTCCGCGCACCCCAAACGGATGTGCCGGATTCGGCACCTCCACAATCACCGTGTCGATCATCGGAAGATCCAACGCCGTGGGCATGCGGTAATCCAGCAGGCTCGAATTCTTCATCACCCCATCCGGCGACATCCAATACTCCTCATTCAGCGCCCAGCCGATGCCCTGCACGCTGCCGCCCTGCATCTGCCCTTCGACGTACGCCGGATGAATCGCACGGCCCGCGTCCTGCACCGAAGTGAATCGCAGGATCGTCGTCTTCCCCGTCTCCGGATCCACTTCCACGTCGACAATCGCGCCGGCGAAAGAACCACCCGCGCCGCGGGGATTGACGGTCGCGCTGGCCACCACCGGACCGCCCGTCTCCGCCAACTTGCCCGCCAACTCGCGGAACGTCATGGAATGTCCGTTGGAAGAGAACACGCCCCGCGACACCGTCACCGCGGAAGCCTCCACTTCCCACAACTTCGCCGCGCGCTCCTTCATCTTCGCCACCACGGCCTGCGCCGCATCATGCGCGGCCATGCCCGTGGCAAACGTCGTGCGCGAGCCGCCGGTCACCGCCGTGTAACCCGCCGTGTCGGTGTCCTCCACCACGGGATGCACATCGGCCACGGGAATGCCCAACACCTCGGCCGCCTGCATCGCAATCGAAGTGCGCGTGCCGCCGATATCGGTGGATCCTTCGACAAGATTCACCGTGCCATCGGCCGTCACGGCGATGGTGCAACTCGACTGCAAGCCCACGTTGAACCAGAAGCCGATGGCCACGCCGCGCCCGCGATTGGGCCCTTCCAGCGGCGCCGAGTAGTGCGGATGATTCTTCATCGCCTCCAGCACTTCCACGCAGCCAATCTTGCGGAACTTCGGCCCATCGGCGCGGCGCGTGCCTTCCTTCGCCGCGTTCTTCAAACGCAAGTCGATGGGATCGATGCCCAGTTTCTCGGCCACTTCATCCACCACGGATTCGGTGGCAAACGCCGCGTTCGGCGCACCAGGGGCGCGATAGGCCGCCGTCGACGGCTTGTTCACCACCACGTCATACCCATCGATAGTCACGTTGGCGATATTGTAAGCCGCGAACACCGTCATGCCCGCCGGACCCACCATCGCCCCCGGATACGCGCCGGCTTCAAACGCCAGATACGCCTGCGCGGCGGTGATTTGCCCGTCCTTCTTCGCACCGATCTTCACGCGCATGAACGAACCCGGCGTGGGCCCGGAGCCTTCAAACACATCCGCGCGCGTCATCACGATCTTCACCGGACGCCCGCTCTTTTTCGAAAGCAGCGCAGCCACCGGTTCCAGATACACCGGGATCTTGCCGCCGAATCCGCCGCCGATCTCCATCGGTGTCACGCGCACGTTCGACACCGGCATGTCCAGCACACACGCCGTCACATCGCGCACCACAAACGCGCCCTGCGTGCTGCACCACACCAGCACGCGGCCATCGTTGTTCCAAAGCGCGGTGGCGTTGTGCGGCTCAATGTAGCCCTGGTGCACAGTGGCGGTATTAAACTCGCGCTCCACGATCACGTCGGCTTCGGCGAAGCCCTTTTCGCTGTCGCCCAACACGTGGCGGAAATGCTGCGACACGTTGCTGGCGCCTTCCACCGTCTTTCCAAGCTCGCTGGTGCGCAGATCCTCATGCAGAATCGGAGCGCCGGGCTTCATCGCATCGGGCGCGGTGAGGGTGCACGGCAGCACCTCATAGTCCACCTCGATCAACGCCGCCGCTTCTTCGGCCGCGTGCAGGCTGGTGGCCGCCACCGCCGCCACCGCATGGCCGCGATACAGCGTCTTTCCCTTCGCCAGCACATTGCCCCGGATGTAGCTGAGCGGCGTATCGCCTTCGCCCAGATCCACAATGCGATCGGGCGTATCCGGAAAATCGTCCGCCGTCACCACGGCTTTCACAGCCGGATGCGCCGCAGCCTTGCTGGTGTCGATGCGCAGGATGCGGGCGTGGGCATGCGGGCTGCGAACCACCACCCCGTGCAGCAATCCCGCCAACTGTATATCGGCGCCATACAGTGCGCGGCCCGTCACCTTGTCGGCGCCATCATGCCGGATGGGGCGCGTGCCGATTACGCTGAATTCCGTGCTCATGCTTTTGCCTCCTGCATTTTTTCCGCGGCCTGCTCCACGGCGCGGATGATCTTGTCGTATCCTGTGCAGCGGCACAGGTTGTTGGCCAGCCACAGCCGGATGCGATCCTCCGACGGGTTAGGCTCCTGATCGAGCAGCGCCTTTGCGGCCACAATGAAGCCGGGCGTGCAGACGCCGCACTGCAGCGCGGCATTTTCAAGGAAAGCCTGCTGCAGCGGATGCATTGCGCTGCCCTTGGCGATGCCTTCAATCGTGGTGATGGAAGAGCCTTCGCATTCGGCTCCCAGTACCAGGCACGAGGTGACGATGCGGCCGTCCATCATCACCGTGCAGGCGCCGCAGTTTCCATCGTTGCAGCCTTCCTTTGTCCCGGTGAGTCCCACGATGTCGCGCAGGCACTCCAGCAGACTCTGCCGCGGTTCGCAAAGGAACTCGGCGGGTTCACCGTTGATATGGGTTTGTACGTGAATCTTTGCAGGCATCTTAGTTGCCTCCCTTAGCATGACGGACGGCCGCTTCCAGCGCGCGCCGCGTGAGAATCGCGCACAGGTGGCGGCGGTATTCGGCCGGACCGCGCATGTCGGTGATCGGCGTGGCGGCGGACTTGGCGAGTTCAGCCGCCGCGCGCAGATTGTCATCGCTTGCCGCCTTGCCCGCCAGAAAATCACCCGCCTCGCGCACGAACAGCGGAGTGGGCGCAACCGAGGCCAATGCCACGCGCGCCGATCGAATTGTGCCGTTCGACATCTCCACCGCCACACCCGCGCCAGCCACGGCGATGTCCATTTCGTTCCGCGGAATGAACCGCAGATAGTGTGCGGCCGCGTGAGCCTTCGGGGCGGGGAAGCGCAGCGACACAAGCAACTCACCCGCGCCCAGCGCGTTCTTGCCCGGCGCCACGCAGAAGTCTTCCACGTTCAACTCGCGGCTGCCATTGGGACCGGCCACCACGCACGTCACACCCATCGCAATCAGCAGCGGTACGGAATCCGCGCTGGGGGCCGCGTTGCACAGATTGCCGCCGATCGATGCGCGGCCCTGAATCTGCGTGCCGCCGATCAGCGACGCCACTTCCACCAGTGCCGGGTAGCCGCGCCTCACCGCCGTGTCTCCATAGATGCGGTAGCAGGGCACGGCCGCGCCCAGCGTCAGCCCGTCGTCGCCGATGCGGATTTCATTCAGCTCAGGGATTTTCTTGATGTCGAGCACCAGGTCGGCCAGCTTGCGTCCCACGCGCAGTTGCACCAACAGATCGGTGCCTCCGGCGAGCATGTGCACCGATCCACCGCCCGACAGCAGTTTTGTCGCTTCGGCCACCGTCTTGGGGGCCGCGTAGTCAAACCATTTCACTTGTATGACTCCTTATTTCGCCAATGTCTCAAAGAAGAATTGTTCCATGCGGCGCAGGGTGGGTTCAAACCACGGAGGCCGGTTGAAGAACCCGTGTACGGCGTCGGGCGCGGAGAACAGTTCCGCTTTCACCCCCAACTTCTGCAACGCCGCCTGCATGTCGGTGGATTGTTTGTAGGGCACGGTAGGGTCGGCCGTGCCGTGCAGGAACAGAAACGGAGGCGCGTTCTTATGCACTTGCGCCAGCGGTGATGCCGATTCCCAGAGTTTCGGATCTTCGGTATAGGTCTTGCCTAGAAACTTCGACACCGAGTTCTGGCCGTTGCCGGCGCGCTTGCCGAAATCCAGGAAGTCCACCGCCGGGTTAAACGCGGCCACTGCCTGCACCGCGGTATCGCCCTTGCCGGTTACGCCTGCCAGCGCCACCAGGTGGCCGCCCGCCGATCCACCCGCGGCGCCGATGCGATCCGGCCGCACCCGATAGGTTGCCGCATTGGCGCGCATCCATCGGATCGCCGCCTTCACATCATCGAGCGCGGCGGGATATTGCGCCTCACCCGACAGGCGATATTCCACGCAGGCGCCCACAAATCCCTTGGCTGCCATATGCGCCGCCTGCCGCGAGAACGCCGACTTGTTGCCCCCCGACCATCCGCCCCCATGCACGTACACCACCGCGGGGAACGAACCCGAGCCGCTCTTGGGCAGATACAGGTCCAGGTGCAACTCCCGCGCGCCGATTTTGGTGTACACCAGATCGCGCCGCACCTCGACATTGGCGGGAATCTGCAGCGGCGGATCCATCTTCGGCGCGGCTTTTTTCTGTTGCGCCAGGCAAAGGCTGGCGAAGGTGGCGAACAACATCAGTTTGCGCATGGTGGCTTATCCCTTTTCTCCCTTGTACTGGCTGAGGATCATCCACGGATCCCTGGTTTCGCGGCGGTAGGCGGTGACCTTGCGGCGCATTTCCTCAAGCGCCGCCTGGTGCGGGGCCGCACCCGCCAGGTTGTTCAACTCGTCCGGATCGGCCGTGATGTCGTATAACTCCTCGCCCGTGCGGTGCAGATACTTGCCCACGGGCCTGCCGCCTACCATCGCCCGGTCGCCGTTCTTCAGCACATCCTGCCATGTCTTGGACGCCCAAAGATCGCTGGCGTGCGGAAATTCGAGTTCCGGAAACAGGTTGCGTATGTACTTGTAGCGCCGGTTGCGCATGCCGCGCATCGGGTAATACATGGTGATCTCGTGGAAGGTGTGGGAGAAGTGTACTTCATCCCAGCCCGTGGGATTCTCCTGTTCCAACACAGGCAGGAAGCTGCGGCCGTGCAACGGATAGCCGGGCCCGTTTGCCCCCGCCCAGTCGAGGATCGTGGGCGCAATGCAGGTCCAGTTCACCATCGCGTTGTTCCGGATTCCCCGCCGGCTCTGGCCGGGCGAGCGTACGATCAGCGGCAGGTGCATCCCGGCGTCGTAGCAATTCGTCTTTGCGTTGGCGAACGGCATGCCGTTGTCGCTCATAAAAATCACCAGCGTGTTGTCGAGTTGGCCGGTCTCCTTCAACACATCCAGAAAAAATCCGATGCCCTGGTCCAGCCGGTTGGCAGCCTGGTAATACTCGGCCACTTCTTCGCGCACCGGTTGGGAATCCGGCAGGTAGCTGGGGACTTTCACCTTTGCCGGATCGAAGGGATTCCACTTCACGCCGGGGTACTGCTGGTTGGCGAAGCCTTTGGCGGCGCGGTGGGGATCGGTGAAACCCACGTGAAGGTACCAGTTCTGGCTGCCCGCGCTTTGAATAAACTGCCTGGCAAATCCCGCCATCTCATGCACTGAGCGGCCATTGTGGGGCTTGGCCATGTCCCAGCGGAAACGCGCTTCGGGCTCCACGTGCAGCTTGGCCATGTAGCCGGTGCGGTATCCGGCATCCTTCAGCAGGCTGGGGAACGGCTTCACTGGTGGCAGGTAAGCCATGTGGTGCTCCCCGTGCGCGTGGCCGTACTGCCCGTTGGCATGATTCTGAAGGCCGGACAGGATCACTGAGCGGCTGGCCGAACAGGAGGCCGTGGTGCAGAAGGCGTTGTTGAACAGCACGCCTTCGCTGGCCAAACGGTCAAGGTTCGGAGTTTGGGCGGTGCGGTCCCCATAGGCGCCGGTGTGCAGACCCAGGTCGTCGGCGATGAGCAGGAGGACATTTTTCTGGCGGCGGGATTGGGCCAACATTGGAGCGGCCGCGAAGGGGGCGCCGAGGAAATGACGTCGATTCATGGGCGGATACCAGGGCGATGATAGCATTGCCCGCCGCATGAAAACGACATCGCCGGGCGCTGCATCCGCCCGGCGACGTCAGAGAACTTGGGTTAGCGGAGTTGGCTGCCGGTGGCAGGCGGCTTCTCTTCGCCGTCCTTCTTCTTTTTCTTGCCCTTTTTCTTCTTCTCTTCCTTCTTGGGCTCTTCCTGGGCGGCGAAGGTGGCCTCGACTGCCCCGAAAAGCAATGTCATGCCGAGCATGATGCTGAAAAGCTTTTTCATGTGAGTGGATGTTCTCCCTTGATTCTTGACGGACGCGGAATCGCCGTCCGGCCTCTATCTTCCCATAGCCTGTGTGAAGCGATCCTTAACCCGCCATTAAAATCGGTTCATTATTCGCTGATTGTTAGGAGTCCTAAGTCACGCCTGTTTTCCGGACCCGGCAGATTCTGGAATGATGCGATTTGTCAAGTACTTGGGAGCCATCGGCGGGGCGGCTCGATCATTCCCGCCGGCCGGCGGAACGACTGTTGCATGTAGCATCTGACTTAGTATGCGACAGACTGAACTGATTAAAATGCTGGCCACAGAGGCGCAGGTTCCGGATTCGGCGGCCGCCGACGAGATCGATCGTCTCATCACGCGCATCCTGCGCGATCTGCGGCGGGGCGCGCTGGTGTCGCTGCCCGGCATTGGTACGCTGCAGCGGACGCCCGGGCCCAAGATCGAATTTCACCCGGCGCCCCAACCGCAGGCGAATGCAAGGAGGCGGCGGTAGATGCAAAATTCCGTTCACGCCACCATCCGGCAACTCACCGTCCTGCTGAGGCGCCTGTTGGAGACAGAGGGCATCGTCAATGTGGAGGGCTTGGGGGTGTTTCAACGCCAACCCGGCGGCGAACTGCAATTCACGCCCCAGGCGTCGCCCCGCGTCTTCATCGCCTACGTCCAGGAGGACCTGGCGCTTGCCGCGCGCCTGAGCCGCGAGTTGCGAGCCATGGGCTGCGACCCCTGGCTTGACCGCGAGAAACTGGTTCCCGGGCAGAACTGGCCGCGGGCCATCGAACTGGCCATTGAGGTTTCCGATTTCTTTGTGCCGCTGTTCTCGCGGCGCAGTGTAATCAAACGCAGCCAGTTTCAGAGCGAGTTGCGCTACGCCCTCGATTGCGCGCGGCGCGTGCCTTTGGACGAACCCTTCGTGATTCCCGTGCGGCTGGATGACTGCCGGGTTCCCAACCAGGTGGCCAACGTCATTCAGTACGTCGATCTGTTTCCGGATTGGGAGCGCGGCATGACGGAACTGGCCGCGGCGATGCGCAACTGCCCGAGCCCTACCGCGCCTGAAGCTTCTTCCTGATGGCGGTCGCGTTCTTGGCGTCCGGGGCGGCTTCCAGATACTTGGCGTAGGCCTCCCGGGCGCCTTCCTTGTTCTTCAGCCGTTCCCGTGCCTCGCCCAGGCGCAGCCAGGCTTCGGCGGAGGTGGGATCCCATTTTGTTGCCTCTTCAAAACGGTTGGCGGCGGCTTTGACGCTGCCCTTCTTGAGGTAATAGAGGCCGACCTTGATTTCCTTGGACGCCTGCAGCGGATTGAAGCCGTATTCCCTGGCCTTCAGTCCCTCGTCTTCCTCGGGCGGCTCCTGAACCTGTGGCTTCTCCTGGGCCGCGGCCAGTCCGCCGGCAAGCAGCAGAACCGCCAGAATGGATGGGAACCTCACCACAACCCCTATTATAAAGGCAGGGCCTGGCTCTGGAATGGACATTCGCGAAAAGGTTGCGCAACTTCCCGCCCAGCCCGGCGTGTATCTCTACAAGGACGGCGCCGGCGCCGTCATCTACGTCGGCAAAGCGAAGAGCCTCCGCAGCCGCGTCCGCAGCTATTTTAACGACGACCGGCTGATGGACTCCAAAACCGGCACGCTGATTTCCGAGGCCGCCGACGTGGACTACATCCTGGTGGACAACGAGAAGGAAGCCCTGGCGCTGGAGAACAACCTCATTAAGCAGTACAAGCCGCGATTCAACATCCTTCTGCGCGACGACAAGACCTATCCCTACATCCAGCTCACCGGCGAAACGAACCCGAGAGTTTACGTCACGCGGCGGCTGAAAAAGGACGGATCCACCTACTTCGGCCCGTATTTTCCCGGCAACCTGGCGCACCGGCTGGTGAACTTCATTCACCGCCATTTTAAGGTTCCCTCCTGCCGCGTGGATCTCACACGCAAGCATACTCATCCGTGCCTGGAATACCACATCCACCGCTGCCATGGGCCGTGCGTGGAAGGACTGGTGAGCGCCAGCGCCTATCAGCTTGCCGTGCGCGACGTCCGCCATTTTCTGGAAGGAAAGCGCGGCCAGTTGGCGGGGGAGTTGCGCCAGCGTATGGCCGCCGCCTCCGAAGATCTGCGCTTTGAGGAAGCCGCTTCGCTGCGCGACCTGATCTCCACGGTGGAGGAGTTGGAACAGCGCCAGAAGATGGCCGCCGCCGAAGGCGACGATACCGATATCCTGGCCTACTACGCCGAGCCGCCGCTGGTGGCCGTCAACCTGTTCCACCTGCGCGGCGGGCGCATCGTCGACCGGCGCGAGTTTTTCTGGGAAGACCGCGTGGACTTCGATCCTTCGGAGTTTTTCCAGGACCTGCTGCTGCAGCTTTACCTGGACCAGCAGTACGTGCCGGGGCTGATTCACGTGCCAGTGGACTTCGAGGACAGCGAGGTGATGGAGGAGTTGCTCAGCGAGCGGCGGGGCCGGAAGGTGCAGATTCACACGCCGCAGCGCGGCCAGAAGAAGGCGATGCTCACGCTGGCCGAGACCAACGCCAAGCACAGCTTCGATTTGCGCTTCCGCGTCATGAAGCCGTCGTCTGAGGCGATTCAGGAAGCCTTGCGCGAAGCCTTGAATCTGGAAGAGCCCGTTAAACGCGTGGAGTGTTTCGATATTTCCCACATCCAGGGAACCGATAAGGTTGCCAGTATGGTGGTCTGGGAAGAGGGCCGGATGAAGAAATCGGACTACCGGAAATTCGTGATTCGCGAAGTGGAGGGCAACGACGATTTTGCTTCCATGCGCGAAGTGATTACGCGCCGCTACTCCCGGCTGAAGGCGGAGAATGAGCCGATGCCGGGGTTAGTGCTGGTGGACGGCGGATTGGGTCAGTTGCACTCGGCGGCGGCGGCGTTGGAGTCGATTGGAGTCATCAATCAGCCTCTGGCCTCGCTCGCCAAGCGCGAGGAATGGATCTATGTGTTAGGACAGGAAAGTGAACCGGTTATCCTTGACAAGTTCTCGCCGGTCTTGCATCTGGTGCAAATGATTCGCGATGAGGCCCATCGGTTCGCGGTGACATTCCATCGTACGCGGCGCGCGGCCAGCCGGCTGAAGAGCGAGTTATCGGAGATTCCGGGGGTTGGCCCGAAGACGGTGGAAAAATTGCTCAAGCATTTCGGGAGTATGGAAAGAATCCGTGCGGCGACCGAGGCGGAATTGCGGGAGGTGGGTGGACGGGCAGTGGCATTG
Organism: Bryobacteraceae bacterium; assembly: GCA_033762895.1. Lineage (GTDB taxonomy): Bacteria > Acidobacteriota > Terriglobia > Bryobacterales > Bryobacteraceae > CADEFT01. The sequence goes on from JANRLE010000061.1 coordinate 10,301, forward strand.
CGATTGAAGGAATACTGGACCAATGCGGGCGCTACCCCCTCGGAAAAAAGTGGTATTGACCTTAGTTCAGATTCCTGATAGGTTCGGGTTGAGCGCCGTCGATACGACGCGAAGGTGTAAGGCGGAGATAAATATAATGTCTACGGTTCACTTAGTGGAAGCTCAACTCGCGCGCATTCTGAATGAAATGCGGCGGTCCAGTGACTCCCCCATCATCCGTCAGTATCTGGCTCCCTTCGGTTTTGAGATCAAGGTTCGCCTGGAAAACCGGGAAACTCAACGGAAACTCCCCTCGAGGGCGTCCATGAGCAAAGCATGGACACCGGAAAGCGGATCCATCGTGATCTCATTCGAACCGCAGACGGAAGAATCCGGCGTACAGGCCCAAAGCACAGGAAATCCGGTGGCGGATCTTGTCCACGCGCTGGACCGCGTGGAAGCGCGTTCGGGACTGGAATTCGTTGCGCTCAAATGGTTTCGCGATACCGTGCTTCCAGCCGAAGGCCTGCCTTGGGCCGCCTCGGAGGCTACTCGCGGCGCCACACTGTATGAAGCCACCGAGAAAGGACTTGTCTTGACCAGCCGTGTCCCCAATCCGAAACAGCCGATGCATCCGGTGACCTCGATCCGGCTGAACCGTTCCTCGCCGGAGGTGCGCGCCATCCTGACCACGAATACCGTTTCGGACTTCCAGCCCGTGGAAATCAAGGGCGAACCACTGTCGGCCACAATCCTGCGCGACCGGGGGTAAAGGGCGTGCCATTGTACTACCTGGACACCAGCGCGCTGGTGAAACCCTACGTGCGTGAGCAGGGAACCGACGCGATGTTGCGGCTGCTTTCAGGACCGCCCGGTGACCAGTTTGCCATCCTCGCCCTCACCAGCGTCGAGTTCCGTTCCGCCGTCCGCCGCCGCCAACGGGCCGGCGATATCGCCCCCGTGGACGCCGTCAAGATGATCGAGCAGTTCCAGCATCACACCACCTCACGCTACCTGCGACAGATGGTAAGCGACGCGGTTCTGGAAACGGCGCTCTGCGTTGCCGACAGCCACCATCTTCGCGCCTATGACGCCATGCAACTGGCGGGCTGTCACGCGCTGCGCCACAAAGGAGTAAGCGACCCGGTTTTCGTCTGCTCCGACGCACGATTGTGCGATGCCGCCCGCGAAGATGGCTTCCCCACGCTGAACCCGGCCGCTGCGTGAGGCGTTACAATAACGGATTCATGGAAGTGGAATTCGGGCAGCGCGAAATCGAAGGCATCGTGATCCTCGACCTGAAGGGGCGCCTGGTGGCCGGCGGCGCCACCACCAGCTTGCGGGACAAAGTCACCAGTCTGTTGGCTGAAGGCAAGAACCGGATTGTGCTCAACCTCAAGGAAGTGGATTACATTGACAGTTCCGGTCTGGGCTCGATGGTGATCTGCTACACCAGCGCCAAAAAGCATAGCGGCATGCTCAAGCTGCTGCATCTGAACCGCCGCAACGTGGAACTGCTGGTGCTCACCAAGCTCACCACGGTTTTTGAAATCCACAATGACGAGCAGGCCGCGGTGAACAGTTTCTTTCCGAATCGCGAGATCCGGAAATTCGATATCCTCGCTTTCCTGCAGCAACAGAAGGACATCCCGGACGAGTAGAAATCGCCCCGATGCTACACTGAAAGACTTAATGGCAAGGGTGCGCAAAGCGATGGTGGCTCCCGGGCAAAAGGCCCCCGATTTCCGGCTGCGCACCATGGATGGCGCAGGCGTGGACCTCCAGGCCGTTTGTTCGGCGGGAGCCGTGGTGCTGGCCTTTTTCAAGGTGAGCTGCCCGGTCTGCCAATTGACGTTTCCGTTTCTTGACCGGCTGAAAGGGAGCGCAAAGCTGCGTGTCATCGGCGTTTCGCAGGATGACGCCGCCGCCACCCGGAGGTTTAACGAAACCTTCGGCCTCGGCCTTGAGACACTGCTGGACGAAAAGGCCGACGGCTATCCGGCCAGTAATGGGTTCGGCATCACGCAGGTGCCAACCGTGTTTCAACTGGAGCTCGACGGCACAGTGTCCTACGCCTGGGAGGGGTTTTCCAAGGCTGACATGGAAGCGCTGGGCCAGCGGGCCGGGGCCACTCTGTTCCGTCCGGATGAGTACGTGCCGGCCTGGAAGCCGGGTTGAGGATCGAAAAATTGACGTCCCGTGGGGACATGAGCGAATCTGAACGATAAGGGCAAGCATGAAGATTCAGGAAGTGCTGGGTTCGGCGGCGGCCATCGCCAAGGGGATGAGCATCACGTTCCGTGAGATGTTTCAGCCTACGATTACCGAAGACTATCCCGACGGGCCGGCACAGTTTCAGGAACGGTTCCGCGGCAAGCATGTCCTGCAGCGCGATGAGAACGGCATGGAAAAGTGCGTGGCGTGTTTTCTTTGCGCCGCCGCCTGCCCGTCGGACTGCATCTACATCGAAGCGGCCGAGAACACCGAACTGGTGCGCATCTCCGGTGGTGAGCGGTACGCCGAGGTTTACAACATCGACTACAACCGCTGCATCTTCTGCGGCTACTGCGTGGAGGCATGCCCCACCGACGCCATCACACACGGCCACGGCTTCGAATTGGCCAGCTACAATACCGTCACCCTGGTGATGCGTAAGGAAGACATGCTGGTGCCGGTACCGGCGGGCGCGCAGCCCCCCAGGATCGAGCCTGCGCACGCCGGCGCCGGACACTAGCCCGCTGCCTAGGGCCGGGCTTCAAACACGAGATTAAAGGGCGTCTGCGCGGCGCGCCGGAAACGCGTGAACCCGGCCTTAGACGTCATCCCCTCGATACGCGATTGGCCCGCTTGCGCCCCAAGACACGCACCCACTTCCTGTGCGCGCGAACCCGGGGTGCAGACCATCGTCGAAGCCGCGTAGTACATCCGTCCCACAGGATTCAGGTTCTCCTCCAACCGGTCGCCGGCAAATGGTTCCACAATCATGAAGATGCCGTCATCGGACAGGGTCGTCCGAACGTGACGCGGCGCCGGCCGGATCGCCCATGTCGTGCAGGCAATCAAAAACCGCCACCATGTCGTAGCCGGTTCCCGGGAAGGCCTTGGCGCTGGCCACCTCGAAACTGACCCGGTCGTTGACGCCAGCGTCCCTTGCGGCCTGGCGAGCCCGTTCGATCGAACCGTCGTGATAGTCAAAGCCGTAAAACCGCGACTGCGGATAAGCCTGAGCCATCAGGATGGTGGAGGATCCATAGCCGCACCCCACGTCGGCCACGGTTGCACCTGATCGCAGCCGCGCCTCCATGCCGTCGAGCGACGGTATCCAGTGCGAGATGAGGTTTGCTTTGTAGCCGGGCCGGAAGAAGCGGTCTGTGCCTTCGAACAGGCAGGGATGGTGCTCATGCCATCCCACGCCGTGCCCAGTGCTGAAGGCGGCGGCGATCCGTTCCCAATCCATGTAACAGGACGCAATGACCGAGAAGGCGCCAAGCAGGTTGGCGGGGCTGTCTTCCACCGCCAAAGCCATTGCGTGCTCGTCGGGCAGCAGGAAAGTACCCGAAACCGGGTTGTAGGCAACGATTTCACCGGCGGCCAGCGCGGAAAGCCATTCGCGGATATATCGCGGATCGGTTTTCGTTAGCGCCGCCAATTGTTCGGACGTCATCGGACCTGCTCCCGCCATGGCCCGGAAGAGTCCCAATCGATCGCCGATCATCATGAGGGGGACACTCATCGCCGCTCCCAGTTCGCCCAGCATGCGTCCCATGAATCGATCTAATTTGTTGTTGTCGATCTGCATTCGATCTCCTTCAAACAGAATCGCGCACAAGAAGGCCGGATCGGCTCAAATCGATTGAGAGTGCCCGCCCGTGTTAGCATGAAAGCTTGACAGGCTCCGGGCTCCGTGCAATGAGCGGCCGCAAACCCCGCCAGGTCCGGAAGGGAGCAACGGTAGTGGTTTAGCTTGTGTGCCGCGGATCACCCGGGGTCTGACCAGTTTCTTTCGTTCCATAGCAGCATTCCCAGCGCCTTCATGTACCAGGTAATCGCGCGGAAGTACCGGCCCCGAACGTTTTCCGAGCTCATCGGGCAGGAGCATGTCAAGACAACGCTTGAAAACGCCATCTCTCAGGCGCGCATCGCCCATGGATATATTTTTTCGGGCCAGCGCGGCACGGGAAAGACAACGGTGGCGCGCATTCTGGCCCGTTGCCTGAACTGCGAAAAAGGCCCTACCGCCGCACCTTGTGGTGAATGCGCATCCTGCAAAGAGATCAGCCTCAGCGGTTCGCCCGATGTCATCGAGATCGACGCGGCGTCCAACCGCGGAATCAATGAGATGCGCGAACTGCGCGAGAGTGTCCGCTTCCGCCCTGCGCGCGACCGCTTCAAGGTGTTCATCATCGACGAAGCCCACCAGATCACCAGCGAGGCGTTCAACGCGTTGTTGAAGACGTTGGAAGAACCGCCCGAGTGGGTGGCGTTTGTGCTCTGCACCACCGAGTCGCACAAGATCCCCAACACGATTGCCTCTCGCTGCCAGCAGTTCTCGTTCCGATCGGTGGACTTCGATCAGCTCATCGGTCTGTTGAAGAGCATCTGCGCGCAGGAGAACATTCAGGCGTCCGATGAGGCGCTGCAGGTGATCGCGCTGGCGGGAGAAGGCAGCGTGCGGGACTCGCTTTCGGCGCTCGATCAGGCCATCGCCTGTTGTGGCGTCACGCTGGAGGCGGGCGACGTAAGGCAGTTGCTGGGCCGGTTCTCCATCCAGACGCTGGAACAGGTGGCTGGTGCTCTGATCGCGTCTGATTCCCGGCGGATGCTGGAGATCGTTCAGGAACTGGAGCGTAACGGCCAGAATCTGCACCATTTCTGCCGCGAGTTGTGCCGCTTCCTCCGCAATCTGCTGGTGGCCAGGATTGCCGGCGCCGGCACCAGGCTGATTGCCGCCTCCGATGCTGAGCGCAGCCGCATGGGCGAGTTGGCCGCGCAGTTTTCCGAGGAGGATCTGACCCGCTATCTGAATCTGTCGCTTGCCTTATTTGGCGACTTGCAGACATCGCTGCAGCCGAGAATGCACCTGGAGTTGGGCATGGTGCGGTTGGTGCACGCCGGCAGGCTGAAACCGATTGAGCAGGCGCTGGCGGACCTGCAAAGCGGCGGTGGAGCGCCTCAGGCGGGTCCCGCGCCGCCCAAGCCCGCACCGCCCAAGCCTGCACCTGTGCGGGCTGCGCCGGTTCAAGGCTCCCCGGTTCAGGCCGCCCCGCCACCACCGGCAACGGGCGAGGCGGTGGGTTGGAAAAAAAAACTCCTGGACGCCCTGAATGAGCGCAGCCTGACCTTCATTGCCGACGCCGTGGAGCATTCCGACGTAATCGAAAAGAATGGCGAACTGGAGTTCGTCACCGACAAAATTTTCGCCATGGCGATCCGGTCAAGCGATCTCACCAAGACGCTCAACGCCATTGCCGGTCAGCCCATGCGCGTGAAGATTACCGTGGGCCAGTCAGACGCGGCCAAGTCGGCCACCTTGTCCACCGTCGACCGGCGCGCCAATGAGGACGAGGCCACGCGCCGCGCCCTGGAAGATCCCGAAGTGAAGCAGTTCCGTGAAATTTTTCCCGGCAGCGAGGTGCGCGCCGTGCGAAATTTGAAGGAGAACGTATGAAGATGAACATGCAGGCCGCGCTCAAGCAGGCGCAGCAGATGCAGCAGAAAATGCAGGAAGAGGTCGCCCGGATCCGGGTGGAGGCCACCAGCGGCGGCGGCATGGTCTCGGTGACCATGGACGGGCAGAAAAAGGTCCTTGCCGTGAAGATCGATAAGGAAGTGGCCGGCGACGTGGAAATGCTGCAGGATCTGGTGCTGGCCGCCGTGAACGAGGCTGTCCGTAAAGTGGAAGAGGAAACGCAGGCCAAGATGGGCGGCATGCTGGGCGGTATGGGCCTGCCTCCAGGGCTGTTTTAGGCGAGCATGCCCGACTTCGCCGAACCACTTGCGCGCCTGATCCAGGAGTTCCGCCGCCTGCCCGGCGTGGGCCAGAAGTCTGCCCAGCGCATCGCCTTCCACCTGCTGCGAGCGAGCAAGGAAGACGCGCAGCGGCTGGCGCAGGCGGTGATCGATGTAAAGGAAAAGCTGGGGTTGTGTGAGATCTGCAACAACATCAGCGACACGGCGCATTGCCTTTATTGCCGCGACACCTCGCGCGACCACACCGTGATCTGTGTCGTCGAAGAGCCTCCCAACATCGTGCCGATCGAAGTGACGCGCCAGTTCCACGGCGTCTTCCACGTGTTGCACGGCGCCATCAGCCCGCTGCGTGGCGTAGGCCCGGAGCAGCTTCGCATCAAGAGCCTGCTGGTGAGGCTGGGCGCGGGCGAAGTGAGCGAAGTGATTCTCGCCACCAATCCGACGGTGGAAGGCGAGGCCACGGCGGTGTACCTGTCGCGCCTGATGAAACCGCTGGGGGTGAAGGTGACGCGCATCGCCATGGGGCTGCCGGTGGGCAGCGACCTGGAGTTCGCCGATGAGGTGACGATGACCAAGTCGCTCGAAAACCGCCGCGAGATGTAGCGGATTTGGCCCGTTGCATGCACTCCAACCGGCGGGAGGTGCGCCATGCGAACGTTTTTCCTGGCGATTGTCCTTGCCGTGGCCTTGTCCGCTGAATCCCGCATTCCGGGAGAAGACAAGCACACCGGCTCAATTGACCGCATCGACCAGACAAGATGCCAGATCTGCAACTGCGCGGAAGTGACCATCTTGCTGAAGACGGATGCCGGGAGAATGTGGGTGAAACTGGGCCCCCGGTCCTACCTGGAGCAGCGCGACTTCGCCCTTTTCCGCGGCGATATCGTCGAAGTCACCGGTATCCGCTACAAGGAAAAGGGCAAATGGATCCTGTTGGCGAACGAAATCCGCAAAGGCGGCGATACGCTGATTCTGCGCGGCAAGCACGGCCGGCCGGAGTGGATGGATAAGCATAGCCACACCTGCCCGGTCTGCGGGAACTAGTAAAGCCGGCACGCCGGAACGCCGATGATCCGGATATGCAATCCAAGCCGATTCTGGATCGTGCCCAGTTACTGCTTTCCCAAGGCCGGGCCGCGGCCGGAGAACAGAAGTGGAGTGAAGCGGAAGCGAAACTGACCGAAGCTCTCCAGTTGGGCGGGCAACTGGATCCCGGCGAAACCGATGTGCCGGTGATGGCCATGCTGGCCCTTGCCCAACTCAGCTATGACCGGGGCGAAGCGGGGGAAGCCGTGCACCGGGCCACGACGGCCTTCGCTCTTTCGGCCGAGTCCAACGATGCGGGCGGCTGGCAGCTTCCCTTGTACGAACTGATGGCGAGCCTGTTTGAGGAGATGGGTGCGCCACAGCGCTCAGTGGCGTTCCGCCACGCGCTGGTGGGAATGTGGCGGGGACTCGAAGGCGGTGGCTCGGCGAACGCCAAACGGAACTGCGTGCGGCTGGCTGCCAGTCTCAAACGTCTGGGCTTATACCAGCAGGCCGCCGGCGCCTATCAGGAAGCGGCGGCGCTGGAACATGCCGCCGATTGGGCCGAAGCACTCAGTCTTTCCGGACAGCATGAGGAAGCGCACCGCATGTACCAGCGCGCCCATTCCTCCGGGGAACCGGCCGCGGATATTCTGACGCGGATGGGACGCATGTTCATCGCTTGGGGGCGCCTGACTCAGGCTCTGCATTGCTTTGAGGAGGCGGCGAAGCTGCAGCCGGGCGCCAAGGCCGGCTGGGCCGATGCCCTGTTGCTGAGCGGCGAGACGAACCGGGCGCGGGAAATGGCCGAATCCGCCGTCAGCCAGTGGAGAGCGGATGGAAGTGAGGAACTGGTAGGCGGACTGGAGACGCTTTCCCGCGCCGGGGCGCGCCAGGGCGATCTGGAATCGGCCGAAGCCCATTGCCGGGAGGCGATTCAACTGATGGATCAGCGGCGCATTCCCGATCTCACGGCACGTGAGCGCCGCCTGCGCTGGCACGCCGAACTGCTTGAGCGGCTGGGCCGCGGCGCCGATGCGGCCCGCGCCATCCAGCAGGCCGGGCAGGCCGCGGCCATCCGTAGCCAGGTTCCGAAGCTGTTCCCTTCAAATGGCAATGCGGCCTGAGGCGGGCGGTTCGATCCTGGCCTTCATTGCGGCGGCGATCACCTCCATGGCCCGCAGGCCGTCGTGGTGGCTGGTGGGGAACGCGATGCCCTTGCGGCAACAGTCCAGGAATACGGCCAATTCCTCTTTGTAGGCGTATCCGAAGCGGTCCACGAATTCCGGCATCGGTTCGCCGTAGTCTCTTGTCGGGAACGTGCGCTGCTCGATCGTCCGGCCGCGCCCGTAGGCTTCAAAGTTGACGTGGAAGCGTTCGCGGTCGAAGTGGCCGACGTGAATGAATCCATCTTCGCCGAACACCCAGGTTTCCACGCGGTAGCCGGGGACATGATTCCGGCTCACGGTCACCTGTCCGGCGAGTTCGTTTTCAAACCAGAGATACATGAAGGCATCGTCGAAATCTTCGTTGATTGTCGAGATACGGTGGCTGTAAATGCGCCCTCCGATGCTGGCGGCGGCTACCGGCGCCTTGCCGGTGAGCCACAGCAGCTCATCGACGTTATGCACGGACATGTCGGGCAGGATTCCGCCACTCTGGTAGCCATCCGGTGCGGGACGGGAATCCTCGAGCGCGGAGACGATTTTGAACGCCCTTCCGATGGCGCCCTGTTCCAACAGGCGCTTGGCGTGCTGCAGCGCCGGGTCAAAGCGGCGCTGGAAGGCCAGCATGATGGAATTGGGGTGGCCAGCGTCCAATTGGCGGCAAAAGTCGCGATCTTCCTGCACGGTGCCGGTCAACGGCTTTTCCATCAATACCCGCTGGCCGGCTTCGATCAACACGCTGGCGTTCTGGCGGTGATTCTCCGTGGTGGTGACGATGAAGCTGGCTTCGGACACCTTGGCGGCGGCCAGTTCCTCGACCGTGGCGAACACCGGCGTGGAGGGCGAGTTTAACCGGCCCAGCACGGCCCGCGCCCTTTCGGTATTGGCGTCCACAACCGCGGCCAGTTGGCAGGCGCCGGTTTCTCTACCCAGTTCGAGGACATGAAATGCGTGGACGGCGCCCATGCGCCCCACGCCGATAACGGCGATTTGAATCGGATCAGACATCGACTAAACAGCGTACAACATCAGACGTGAGATCCTGGGAGAACAGTGAAAAAATTCCATTTGTCACGGGCCGTTTACGCCCTGGTATTTTTTTCCGCATTGTTGGCCGTATTCGCCGGCTGGCCGATGGTGGGCGGCCAGGCGCACCTGGACTATATCGCCTGGGAGTGGAAGCTGGCGGGCTCGTTCGCTTTCGCGGCGACGGCCACAATGGCGGCGCGGTCGGCGGTGGAGGGCGAAAACGCCTGGAACGCCTCGGCCACCGGTTGGCTGTTGACCCTTCTGCTCGTCATTGCGGGCATGGGATTGCTGACCTACCAGGCGCATCTGGAGGAGCAGCAGAGTGAAGAATCTGAAATGTTTCGCGGCAGCGTGGAGGCCCCTTGCCCGCCTTTGCGTCCGGGGCCTCCGCATGTTACCTTGGAACCAAGGAACCTCCCGCGTCGTCCTGCCTATTTGTGAGGAATCCAACTATGCATAAGGCTCGATGCAGCACCCTGTTTGTTTTGGTTTGCCTGGGCCCGTTATCCGCCCAGATCAACCTGAATCGGGCCCCGTCGAGGGTCATCGGACACCCCCAGCTCCAGGTGGTTTCGGGCAACCCGAACTACGTCGAAGGAAGGGAGATGTTCAATCCCTCGGCCGTCGCGGTGGATACTTCCGCCTCCCCGCCGATCGTCTACGTTTCCGACACCGGCAATAATCGTGTGCTGGCGTGGCGCAACGCCGCTTCGTTCGAGAATGGCGTGCCCGCCGATGTCATTATCGGACAGCGGGATCCGTTTTCCACGCTGCCGCAGGGCCCCGGCACCAGCGGTGGCCTCACCACCGGACTTGCATTTCCCACTGGAATCGCCGTGGACCGTCAGGGCAATCTTTACGTCGCCGATTCCGGCAACAACCGCATCCTCCGATACCCGCAGCCATTGGCTCAGGGGGACGAGTTGAAGCTTCCCGATATGGCGATCGGCCAGGCGAATTTCAACAGTAACCGCCCGAATCCGGAAGGGGTTACCGCGCAGTCGGTGGCGCTCAACCTTGGTGGAAGCCGCGTCTTCCGCGTGGGCCTGTTTTTTGATCCTTCCGGAAATCTTTGGCTCTCTGATTCCGGGAACCACCGCGTGCTTCGCTATCCCGCGGCAGCCCTTGCGCGGGGCGCCAACGCGCCTGCCGCCGATGTGGTGGTAGGACAGTTCAACTTCACCTCCAATCAGTCCAATCGCGGCGATCGCAACAACAAGACAGCGATGTCCGAGCCCGCCGGCATTACGATGGACGGCGCCGGCCGCCTGTACGTTTGTGACGCACTCAACCGCGTGATGGTCTATACCAATCCCGTCACAGGCGCTTCGGCGGCGCGCATCATGGGCATCAAGGTGCCGCAGGAAGGCGAGCCCACTCCGCCGGCGGTGAACGACACCTCGCTTGGCGTCAGCGGCCGTCCGCCGGAGAGTGTGTTCATTCTCGGCTCCACGCCTTTTGTGGTGGATACCGGCGCCAATCGAATCGTCCGCTACGATCCGTTTGAGTCATGGCCGGGAGAAGGGGCGGCGTTTTCGCCGCCGGGCCGGCAGTTCATCGGGCAGGCCGATGCGCTGGCGTCGAAAGAAAACCGCGCCCGGCCGGAGCCTTCCAACGCCGGGTTCGATTCCCCTGTTTTTGCCACCGTGGCCAACAACGAAGTGTGGGTGGTGGACGCGGGTAACCACCGTGTCCTGGTCTTCCCGGTTCAGGGAGGCTCGATCTCCACAGCCACGCGCGTTCTGGGTCAGGCCGACTTCTTCCAGTCCGCCCCCAACTATATCGAAGGCCGGGACCTGTTTCTGTTCAACGGATTCGTATCGGTTGGTTCGGGCCGCGCCTCCGATGGCTCCGGCATCGTGGTGGACAACACTTCCAGTCCGCCGCGCCTGTATGTGGCCGATACCTATAACCATCGAATTCTGGGATTCGCCAACGCCTACACGGTGCGGCAGGGGCAGGTGGCGGACCTGGTGATCGGCCAGCGCGGCTTCCGCCGATCGATCGTCAATGATCCTTCCGGGGATCCGGATCAGCCCAACGACACGGGCTTGCTGTTACCGGCCGGTCTGGCCCTGGATGCCGCCGGCAATTTGTATGTCGCCGATTCCGGCAACGGGCGTGTGCTGCGTTTCCCGCGGCCCTTTGAGCAGGAAGGGCCTCCGAAACCGGACCTGGTGTTGGGGCAGACCGGGTTCTTCAACAAGATCCCCGACGCCACTTCGCGCACCATGGCTCGTCCGTTTGGCTTGGCCTTTTCGGTGGACGGGGACCTGGCCGTGTCCGATGCCCAGCACAATCGGGTGCTACTGTTTCGCCGGCCGCCGGGCGGGGATTTTTCCAACGGCCAGCAGGCCGATCGTGTGGTTGGGCAGGCCGATTTCTCGTCCGTCATCGGCTCCAACGCGCCCAATCGCATGATTTCGCCCCGCCAGATCGCTCTCGACACCGATGACCGGCTGTACGTGTGCGACACGGGCAACAACCGGGTGCTGATTTATGACCGCATCACCGCGCCGCTCGGGTTCGCCGATCCATCGCCGGCGCTGACGCTGGCCGGTTCGGCCATTGTCAATCCGCAGGGGATTTTCGTCAGCAAGAAGACCGGGGAAATCTGGATCGCCAACACGGGCCGCAACGAACTGCTTCGGCTGCCCATTTTCCAACTCCTGGTGTTCGATCCGACATCCAACTACAGCATCCCGGCAGGCACTCCGCTGGCCATCGCGCAGGATGAGAGCGGATCGCTGTTTGTGGCCGAAGGGATCAACCGCATTTCGTTCTTCTTCCCCGGCATGCAGACGCTGAACGACGCCAACCGCCTCTTCCGGTTCGCCCCGGGCGCGCACGCGCTGGTGCGGCCGGTGACGGGCGCATCGTTCGCCGCCGCCTCGGATGCGGCGCCAGAGGGAGCCGATGCCTACCCTACCACGATGCAGGATCTGGAAGTGACCGTGGCCGACCTGCCCGCGCCGATCAAATCGGTGGGGCTTGAGGAGATACGCTTCATCATTCCCTACGGAGTCACGCCGGGATCGATTGCTGAAGTGCTGGTCACGCGGCGGTCCTCCGGACAGATTGTGGCTTCCGGGTTGATTCCGGTGGCCGCGGTGGCGCCGGCGTTTTTCACCTCCGATGGCACGGGCCGCGCGCAGGTGATGGCGATCAATGAGGCGGATGGCAAAGCCAACGCACCTGTGGACAAGGTGGGACGATCGCAGATCATCCACCTGTTCGGAACCGGACTGGGAGTGGTGCCGAACGCTCCGCCGGAAGGCCAAAAGGTCCCCGACAAGATTCCGGCCGACTCGGAAGTACGCGTTGCCATCGGCGCCGCCTTCGTTCCGCAGGAGAACATTCTGTATCACGGTCTGGCCCCGGGCATGATCGGCGTGTGGATGCTTTCGGTGAAAGTGCCCGACGCGGTTGCGCCGGAGGACCAGGTGCCGATTGCCGCCACCGTAAACAGCGTCCCCACCAACCAGGATGGCGTGGGGGGCCGCGTCCAGACGTTCATTGCGGTCAAGCCCTGATCCTGAGCCGCGCGGAATCCCTTTCCGAGAGTCGAAACGAGAAACCATGTCCAAGCTTTCTGTTCTGCCGTTCTTTGTTGCCGCGCTTGCCGGGCTGCACGCCCAGCAGGTGAATCAGAATCCGTCGCGAATCTTTGGCCACAGGAGCAGCACGCTCACCTCCGCCGCTCCCAATCTTGTCGAAGGCCGGGAACTGTTCAATCCCACTGCCGTGGCCGTCGACAGCTCCGCCTCACCGCCGATTCTCTATGTGGCGGACTCCGGCAACAACCGCGTCCTGATTTGGCGCAATGCCAGCGGTTTCTCGAAAGGCGATCCCGCCGATGCGGTGCTGGGGCAGCGGGACCTGTTCAACACTACGCCGCAGGGGCCGGGCACGGGCTTATCCACAGGACTGAGCTTCCCAAGCGGCCTCGCTGTCGATTCCCAAGGTAACGTTTATGTCGCCGATGCCGGTAACAACCGCATTTTGCGCTACCAGCGTCCGCTGGCCCAGACCGATGAGATCAAGTTCCCGGATATGGTGATCGGCCAGACGAACTTCAGCTCCAACACGGTGCTGGCGCCTTCGGCCACCACGCTCGGGCTGCGCCGGGGATCGGTACCTTTCCACATCGGGATGACCTTCGATGTGAACGGCAATCTGTGGATCTCCGACGCGGGCAACAACCGTGTCCTGCGATTCCCCCTTGCCTCGCTGCGGCCCGGCGGGCAACCCGCCGCCGACGCCGTGCTGGGCCAGTTCGCTTTTAATACGGCCAACGCCAACGATTCGCGCAATCCGCTGAATCTGGTGGCGATGACGCAACCCACGGGCTTGCGATTCGACCCCGCCGGGCGCCTGTATGTCTGTGACGCATTGGGCCGTATTATGGTCTACCCGCCCAACGCCACCACTGGCGTTGCCGCTACGCGCGTGATGGGCGTGAACGTGGTGCCATCGGGAACCACCTCTCCTCCGGTGACCGAGACGACGCTGGGCCTGGTGCGCAGCGGGCGCGTGGAACCCGCCGAGGATGTGTTTTTCATCGGCAATGTCCCGTTTGCCGTCGATACCGCGGCCAATCGCATCGTGCGTTATGATCCTTTCGATAGCTGGCCGGCCGTGTCGCCCGCGGTGGTGTCGCCCCCGGGCCGCCAGTTTATCGGCCAGCGCGACGCCCTTTCGTTCAATCCCAACGGCGGGAGCTTTGAACCCAACGAATCTACGTTTAGCCGCCCGGTGGCCGCCGCTGTTACGCCTTCCGACGTCTTTATCGTCGACCAGTCCAATCACCGTGTGCTGGCCTTTGCCATTCAGGGCGGATCCATCAATCTGGCCAACCGGTTGTTCGGCCAGTCTGAGTTCTATCAATCGGCCGCCAACTATGTGGAAGGCAAGGAACTGTATCTTTGGGCCGGCTGGATTCCGGGCTTCGGCGGCCAGTCCTCTGACGGGGCCGGCGTGGCCATCGACTCCCGTTCCAATCCGCCGCGGCTTTACATCTCCGACACCTACAATCACCGCATCCTGGGCTTCCGCGACGCGCGCAGCGTCCGCCCCGGCGACCGTGCTGACATCGTGATCGGCCAGCGAAACCTGCTGCGGGCGCTGGTGAATGATCCCACCGACCGGGCCGACCAGATTACCGCACAGGGGCTTTTCCTTCCCGCCGGTCTTGCGGTGGACTCCTTCGGCAACCTGTATGTGGCGGACTCCGGAAACGGGCGTGTTCTCCGTTTTCCCCGGCCCTTTGAACAACCCGCCGGCCTGCAGCCGACGCCGGACCTGGTGCTGGGCCAATCCGGTCCGACCTCAAAGATTACCGATGCCACGGCGCGCACCATGGCGCGGCCTTACGGATTGGCGTTCACTACGGACGGTTCGCTTCTGGCTTCCGATCTTGTCCACAACCGCGTTCTGTTTTTCCGTAGACCCGCGGGCGGGGACTTCACCACGGGGCAGGCGGCGGAGAAGGTGATCGGCCAGCCCGATTTTTCCTCCACCGGCCGGTCAAACTCTCCCAACGCTTTGAACACGCCGCACGGGATTGCCGTCGATCCGCAGGACCGGCTGTATGTCTGCGACACGGCGAACGCGAGGATCCAGATCTTCGATTCGGTTCCCAGCCTGCCGCCCGATCCCAGCACCGTGTTGGCTTTGGGCGGGCTTTCCAATCCGCATGGCATCGCCATGAACCCGTCGAGCGGCGAGTTCTGGGTAACCAACACCACGGCCAACCGGCTGCGCCGTTATCCGGCGTTTCAGCGCATTGTATTCAATCCGGCTCCGATCGCCGACGTGCCGCTGGTGTCGGGCAACGCGCCGCTCGCCGTGGCCCAGGACAGCTTCGGCAACCTGGTGGTGGCCGAATCGGTGAACCGGGTCTCATTCTATTTTTCGGGCCTGCGTCTTTCCAACGCCGGCAACGCCGCCAGCCGCTTTGCTCCGGGCGCCTATACCGTGGTGAAGCCGGGCGAAGGCGCCAGTTTCGGCGACACCACGCTGATTTTCGATCAGATTCCGAATCCGCTTCCCATGCCGACGACGCTGGGCGATCTGCAGGTGCTGGTCAACAGCGTGCCGTCGCCGCTGCACTTTGTCTCACCCGGGCAGATCAACTTCATCATTCCGCAGTCGGCGCCCATTTCCGGAGTGGCTGAAGTCACCGTGCAGCGCGCCTCCACGGGCCAGGTGCTGGGCAGCGGATCGATGCAGATGAGCGCCGTCGCTCCCGGCTTTTTCACATCGACGGGAGATGGCCGTGGGCAGATCGCGGACGTCAACTTCGCCGATGGCACGATCAACTCACCGGTCAATCCGGTTTCGGCTGGAAGCTTCATCAGCCTGTTCGGCACGGGTCTTGGATTGGTCCCTGGCGCGCCGGAGGACGGTGTACCGGTGAGCGCGGCCACGCCCAGCTCTGATCCGCTGGTGGTGCAGCTTCAGGGTGAAATCCTGCCCGCTGAGAACATCATTTACTCGGGCCTTGCGCCGACGCTGGTGAGCGTGTGGCAGTTGACCATCAAGGTGCCGGAGACGGTGCGGCCGGGGCCCAGTGTGCCGCTTGCCGCCACGCTGAACAGCATCGCCACCGGCCTGGGTACGCAGACCACCATTGCCGTGAAACCCTAAGGGCTTGAGCCAATTCCCGGCGATTCCTCGCGCTTCTTACTGGAAAGAGGAATCGCCATGGAAGCCTGGATCATCGCCACCCTAATCTCGTTCGGAATCTTCCAGGGCCTGAACCCGGTCTCGGGCTGGCTTCTGGCAGCGGCTCATGGCGCCCGGCGCCAGACCCCATGCGCCGTGTTGAGCGCCGTCATCCCGCTGGCCATCGGACAGTCGGCGGCGGTGGGAGCGGTGCTGATTCTGGCCATGTTCGCACTGCCGGTGCGATGGCCCGCCGGGATCATTCTGATGATTCTGGGGACTTACCGCCTCTTCGCAACGAATCCCAGGGACATGTCGTACGCCGGCGACGGGCTGCACGCGCTGGCGGTGCGCTCCTTCCTGACCGCTTTTTCCCGCGGCGCAGGATTGATGGCATTGGCCGTTGGGCCGCTCAATCCGGGTGAGGCGGTGGTGGTGCATGGTTTCGGCTATTTCATTGCCACGGCGGCCGCCGCGTCGCTTTGCTTTGCCAAACTCGGTCTCGGGCTGCTGAGAAAGACCTGGGGAACGCTGGATATTCTTTGGGCCGCGGCGCTGTTTGCCGCTGGCGCCATGATGGTGCTGGCCTGATGTGGGGCCTGTGCTAAACTGCGGTCGAATGCGGATTCGTAACGCGATTTTGGCTCTTGCCGCGGTTACTGTGCCCGGTTTTGCTCAGGAGGACGGCCTGCAGTGGCACGACAATTACAAGTCTGCCATCGCCGAGGCCAAACGTACGCAAAAGCCGATTTTCCTGGAGTTTCGCTGCGAACCTTGAACGGCCGGACGAGTATTTGACGCACAGGTTGTGCTGTCACCGGCCGATTCCCCGCGCGGGAAACTTCTGACGCAATACGTGTTGGCGCGCATCACGCGGATGGACGATATTGATGTGGGCCTGTTCGATCGCGACTGGAACAACACCCTCTACTTCTTCGCCCTCAACGCCAATGAGCAGATCTATTTTCGCTACGGCGGACGCGATTCAGAATCGCCCGACACCTTTCTCAATCTGAACAGCCTGGAACTGGCGCTTGCAAAGGGCCTGGAACTGCACAAGCAGTATCAGGAAGGGAAGCTGGCCAAGGCAGAGCGGCCGAAGCCGGTTTTCCCGCGCGAGTTTCCCCTTTTGGTGGAGCGCACGTTCGCCCGCAACGCCTGTGTGGAGTGCCACCTGATTGGCGATTTCATCAACCAGCATCGGGAGTTGGACGGCACGCTGGACAAGGTCACGCATATGTTCCGCTCGCCCGATCCACGCACGCTGGGCATTCACGTGGATATCCCGAAGGGGCTGGTGGTGAAAGAGGTACGCGAGGCGGCCAAGGATGCGGGAATCGCGCCCGGTGACCGGATCGCCTCGTTGGAGGGCGTGCCGGTGTGGACCTTCGCGGACTTTCAGTACCGGCTGGACAAACTGCCTCGCAAATCGGAATTCGTGCGGATTGGGCTGGAACGGGCGGGCAGTGTGGTGGAAGCGAAACTGGCGCTGCCGGTCCGCTGGTGGTACACCGATCTGCGTTTCCGCCAGATGACCATCGATCCGCGCGTGTACTTCGACTCACGTCCGCTGAGTGAACAGCGTAAACGCGAGCTTGGTTTGGAGCCCGCGGGCTTTGCCAGTGAGGTGACCCATGTGGATGCTTTCGCCGAGATGGTGAAAAGCCATGGTTTAAAGGCGGGTGACATCGTGATCGCGGTGGACGGTGTACGCACTGACCCTGATGCCAATACCGCGGAGTTGTTCATCAAGCTGCGCAGGAAGGCGGGAGACTCGGTTACCCTGGAGGTGATGCGCGGCGGCAGGAAGATGCAAATGCCGCTGCGGACCTATAGGATGGCATTTCGAAAATGAAGATGTTGCTGCTTGTGTTGGCGGCCGCGGGCGCCGCCCTGGCCGGTGATTGGACGAAGCCCGTGGAGGTGCGTCACGAAACGACGCTATGCGTCACCTACCGGGCGAAGTTGAGTGGCGGCTACCTGGTGATTGAGGCGGCGCATTCCAAGCCGTGGCACACCTACGCGATCGACAACAAGGTGCGCGCGGCGGAGAAACTGGCGGGGAAAAAATCGCTGGGGATCGATCAGCCGACGGCAATCACCGTGAGCGGAGGACTGGAAGTGGCTGGCGGCTGGCTGCAGACGCCGCCCAAGGATCTGTCGAAACCTGAACTGCGGTGGTTCACCTGGGGCTTCGAAGGGCAGAGCCTGTTTGCAGCCAAGGTGCGCAAAACCGGGCCTGGCCCGGCGAAAATCGGCCTTCGCGGACAGGCTTGCACGGAGGCGAACTGCAAGAATATCGATGCGGAAATCGAGTTGCCGCTGAGTGGCATGGCCGGGGCGTTGGATGTTGATCTGAAGGCGCTGATTCCGGCGAAGTAGTTGTGGTAATCTGGAAGCGATCCGCTCAAGAAGCCGGAGAGGTGGCTGAGTGGTCGAAAGCAGCGGTTTGCTAAACCGTCGTAGGGACTTAAATCTCTACCGAGGGTTCGAATCCCTCCCTCTCCGCCACTGATTTCCCTGACCTGCTGATCCGTCTCCCACAATGCGCCCGCGCCGGGCTACAATTCAGGAAATCGGACTAAGGCTTCGCAATCCATGACAACCTGCGCGAGATTCGTTTTTGTGTGCCTGACCGCTTCTGTCTGCCTGGCTCAATCGAGTGCGGGCGGCGGGACCATCCAGGGCACCGTGAAAGATCCCACCGGCGCCGTGATTCCAGGCGCCAAACTGGCCATTCTGCACATTGCCACCGGCCGGACGGTAAATACCGCGGCCAACGCGGATGGTTTCTATGCTACGCCCCCGATGAACATCGGTAAGTACAGGATCCGTGTGGAAATGGCCGGAATGAAGGCGTGGGAAGGCGAGATCAACCTGGAGACGGGGCGCGCCGCGGTGGTGGATCCTGTGCTCGCGCCGGGGCAGGTAAGTGAAACCGTGCAGGTGTCCGATTCCGCCCCGCTGGTTACCACCACGGACGCCACCGACGCATCCACACTGGATTCGCAGCGCATCCAGGAGATCCCTGTGAACGGACGGAATCTGAATGTGCTGATCGAAGATGTCACGCCGGGCGTGGAAGCCATCAATGACGTCAACGGCGGCGTGCGCGTAAGCGGGCTGATGACTTACTCTACCGACTATATCCAGGACGGGGCCGCGGCCAATAACCGGGAGTTTGGCGGATCGGCGAACCTGCAGGGATTGGAGTCGATTGGCGAGGTGCGCATCGAGACCAGCACGTCTTCGGCGAAATATACGCGGCCGACATCGGTGATTGTCAGCACGAAGAGCGGCACCAACCAACTGCGGTTCGCTGTCTATGAAACCCATCGCAACAATGCCTTCGGCGTGGCGCGGGCGCGGCAGGACGTGTTCTTCGACGGGCGTCCGTATCAGACGCCGAAGCTGATCCGCAATGAGTTTGGCGGCTCGGTGGGCGGGCCGGTGGTGCTGCCCAGCTTCGGGTTGAACGGGAAGAAGTTCTACAACGGCAGGGGCCGCACGTTCTTCTTCTTCTCACGGGAAGGCGTCGAACTGGTGCAGGGAATCACCAGGGAGTTCCGGGTGCCGACGGCGGCGATGCGGGCCGGAGACTTCAGCGAACTGATCGACGCGCAGGGCCGGCGCATCAGCCTGTACGATCCGGCCACGACGCGGCAGGAAGAGTTCCCGAACGGGCGGCTGGTGTCGGTGCGCGACCCGTTTGAGAACAACCAAATCCCAATCGAAAGACTGAATCCGCTGGCGCGGCGGATTTACTCCATCACACCGCTGCCAACCGATATTACTAATCCCGTGGTTGCCAATAACCTCAAGATGGTGGTTCCCACCAACGCCTTTCCCAACCTCAGCGATAACCCGGCGACACTGCGCATTGACCACCGGTTTTCAGAACGGGATAACATGTTCGTGAAGTTGAACGCGGGCACCCGGAGAGCGGATTTCATGGGAACCGGGGGCGCCACGGGCGCGCCCACGGCAAACCGGGAGGCCAACAGCACCTTTCTTCCCGTGAAGGGGCGGTCGGCCGCGCTGAGTTGGATTCATACGTTCTCGCCGGGGTTCTTTGTGGAGACGCTGGCCAACCGCACCTGGCAGATTTCCCGCACCGTCACCGGCCCGGTAGATACGGATTGGTCAAAGGAACTGGGATTGCCCAATCCGCTGGGTGAAATCGGGTGGCCGAACATTACCGGAACGGGTTTCATGAACTACGTGGAGGGAGACAACCGGCGGCAGCTTTATAGCATGATCTCGAATCTGGAGCAGAACTACAGCCTGATTCGGGCGACGCACAACATTGCGTTCGGATTCCGGTTCCACGATGAGAAGCAGCACCTGCTGCCGGACCAGGGAGCGATTTCGGGCTCGGCGGCGTTTAGCAGCCTGGCGACGGCGCTCGAGTCTTCGACCCTGGGCAGCACGCTGAATCCCGGGACCACGCCGCAAACCGGGCACGACAGCGCGAATTTTTTTCTCGGCTACGCCTCTTCGTACACGGTGGGTTTGAAGCGCGGCATCATGCGGGTGCGGGAAAAGAACTGGGGATTGTATCTGCAGGACACCTGGCGCGTTTCGCGGCGGTTGACCCTGACGCCGGGAGTGCGCTGGGATATCAATCCGGCCTTCACCGAGAAGGACAATCTGCTTTCTGCGTTCGACCTGCCCAGCCATTCGTTGATGTTTCCTGAGCCTTTGGAGCATTACTACCGGCTGGGGGCCACCTCGCCGCAGGTGGTATCGGTGTTTCAAGCGGTGGGTGTTTCGTTCAGAAGCGCGGAGGAGTTGGGCCGCTCCAAGCAGATCTTCCCGTCGAATTACTTCGATATCGGTCCACGTGGCGGATTCACTTACAGCATTACAGAGGGGGCGCGCCCGCTGGTGATTCGCGGCGGCTATGGCTTGTATGTCTCGGCCGTGCCAATGCGGACACTGTTGGCACAGTTTTCGGGCTTGCCGCCGTTCCGCGCCGACTTCACCTACAATCCGAACTCGGCAGGCCAGAGCCCGGACGGAATCGCAAACTACCTGCTGCGAAACGTGCCGCAAGTCCAGGCGGGAGTGAACAGCGCGGACGTGATCGATTTGAATAACCCGGCCTCGGTGGGACGGGGGCGGAGCGTGGTGGGCATGGACGGAGCGCAGCCGAGTCTGCGCATCCATGAATGGAACCTTGCGCTTGAAAAGCAGCTTGCTCCCTCCACGGTGATCCGGTTCACTTACAAGGGCAAGCACGGGGTAAACTCCGATCAGCTTTACAACATCAACTCCACCCAGACCGACTATGTGTGGTATCTCACCACGGGGCGGCCGCTTCCCACCGGCGAGTTCGCCAACGTCCTGCGCCGGCCCTACGATCAGAATGCATACACCGATGTGCGAATCCTGCAGCGGAGCGGCTACATCAACTCGTCGGTATGGGCACTGGAGTTTGAACGGCGATTTCGCAGCGGCCTGGGGTTCCAGGCCTTTTATACGATGACGAACTCGCTGCGGCTGGCGGGGAATTCCTTCCGGGACGACGTGGTGTCCAGTCCGTCGGCCTATCTGCCGGGTACGGTGCCCACTGATTTTCGCGAATTGAACCGTTTTCTCTTTTATGACCGGGACACTGGCATCCCCAAGCACCGGGTGCGGTGGAATTGGATCTACGATCTTCCGTTTGGCAAGGGGAAGGCGCTGGGCCGCGGGGCGCACGGAATCGTCAACACGCTGATCGGCGGATGGCGGCTGTCTGGAACCGGCACGGTGGTGAGCACCTGGTATTCCATGCCGGTGAACAACTGGGGCGAGATGGGCGAATTCGAGGTTTACCGGAACAGG
>JANRLE010000062.1:0-54395 GCA_033762895.1 Bryobacteraceae bacterium
ACCGTCTATTTACCTGTCCAACGATAGTCAGTGGTACTTGCCACCCCGTGGTTCTGGTAAGATACCCCTCATGACGAATGGTCTCGCAAGGACATTCTTGCGGAACGGGGATTCGTCCCGCGCCGGCGGCGTCGCTTAGTCTCGCCTCCGCTGGCCTCTGACTGCTATCGAATGAGGTGAATGCTGTGAACTTGAGGAAACTTCTAATCGTGCTGCTGGCCATTACGCCTGCAGTCCTATTGTCCCGAACCGTGGCGCCTGGCCCTCCCGTATTCCGTACAGGCAATCCGGCTGACCAGAACGGCGCTACCTGCAACATGTGCCATGGGGGCGCCGCCAACGCTCCCAACTCCAATCCCGCCGGGAAACTGACAGTAAACGTCGCCAGTTACCGGCCGGGCGAACGCCAGCGTATCAGCGTCAGCGTCGAACATCCGGAAGGAGCGCGATGGGGCTTCCAACTCACCGCGCGTCTGGAGAGCGATCCCACCAAACAGGCCGGCCGGTTCATTCAGAACGACACTGTTTTCGTACGCTGCGGAGCCGCTGGTTTGCCGCAACCACCCTGTAACGGCGAAGTGGAACACGTGAACCACACCGCGGAATCGTCCGGACGCGGCGTTCCGGGTGGCTATGCCTGGGAGTTCGACTGGGTTGCACCGGAGGAAAACGTCGGCAAGATCATATTCTTCGCCGCTGGGAACGCCGCTAACGGTACCGGTAACAACCAGGGTGACTTTATCTATACCACCAGTGTGACCATCGAACCGGCGGCGGTTACCACCGGCCGGCCGGCCATTACCGCCAGCGGCATCCGTGACGCGTTTAACTTCAACTCGGCCGTGGCAAGCCACACCTGGCTCGCCATCCGCGGTACGAACCTGGCCTCCACCACCCGTAGCTGGGATGACGCGATCCAGGGCAGGCGCCTGCCGACGACGCTTTCCGGCGTCAGCGTGACGGTGAACAACAAGCCGGCCACCATTTCTTACGTGAGTCCGGAACAGGTGAACGTACTGACCCCCCTGGATGACGCCACTGGAATGGTGCCCGTGGTGGTGAAACACTCCGGCGGCGACAGCGAAGCGATGATGGTCAACAAGACCGCGGCAGCCCCTGCCTTCTTCACCCCCGTGGCGCAGGGAGCCAATCTGTTCGTACGGGCGGCCGCGCTGGATGGCACGCTGCTTGGAAAAACGGGAGTGGACGCCGCGGCCCGGCGCGCGGCCCGGCCCGGCGAAACGATTGCGCTGTTCGGTACAGGCTTTGGGGCAACAAATCCCGCGGTGCCGGCGGACGAGATTTCTGCAACGCCCGCGCCGCTGGTGACCAAACCGGTGATTCGCATCGGTGACGTGGTGGCCAACTTCGACGGAAACGGGGTGCTGGTAGGCCCCGGACTCTACCAGTTCAACATCACCGTACCGGCGACGCTCACCGCTGGCGATCATCCAATCGTGGCGGAGATCGGCAGCATCCGCAGCCTAGCCACTGTGCGGCTCTCAGTTGCGCCGTAACGGCTCAGAATAATCCGATGAGAGGGTGGGCTTGCTCGGCCCACCCTTTTTTTGTGGGCATTTCTCTACTCCTGCTGCTTGCCGGGCTGAACGCCCAGACCTATTCCGCCGCTTCCGTTGTGAACTCGGCCACAGGATTGCCCGTGCTTGCTCCAAACGGCTTCGGCACCATCTACGGAAAGGATTTCGCACTCATCGAACGTGCGCTGACGCCCACTGATCTGCAAGCCGGCGTACTGCCGTTAACACTTCCAGGAACGGGAGTGCGAGTGTTCGTGGAAGGTGTCGCCGCGCCGGTGTGGTACGCCTCTCCCACTCAGATTAACTTCCTCGTTCCGCCCAACCTGCTGCCCAAACGCGACGCCGCCGTAGTGGTCACCGCCTTCGGCCGCACGGGACCGGCGGTGAACGTTCTCCTCGCCGCCGAATCTCCCGGCCTGTTTCAATTGGACCCGGAGACGCCGGCGGCGGTGCGTCTGGATGGCACGATCGTGCGGCGGGGGATGCCGGTGGAACGCGGCGCTGTTGCCGTGTTGTTCGCCACCGGGCTGGGGCGGACACTGCCCGACGCGCAATACCGCGAGGTGCCGCGCGAGGCCGCCTCGATCGTGCGCAGAGCGGAATTTCAGATTCGCCTCGACGGCGTCCCGGTTGCGGACAAGTACATCCGTTATGTGGGCGCCGCGCCAGGCTTCGCCGGGCTCTATCAGATCAATCTGGTTGTACCGGAGGAGGCTGCCAACGATCCGGAGGTGCGCGTCGTGTTGGGCGCGGCCGAAAGCCAGCCGGGGCTGCGCCTTCCGGTGCGTTAACATTGGGATCGCATGATGCTGTTCTTGTTGGCCGCGCTTGTCATGGCCCAGCCGCCGGTGAAAATCGTGCTGGTGGGCGATTCCACGGTGAACGGCCAGGGCGGATGGGGCCCCGGCTTCCGTGCGTCTTTCGGTCCATCGGTCACCATCGTCAACCTGGCCCGCAACGGACGCAGTTCCAAGAGTTTCCGCGACGAAGGCCGCTGGACGCCGGTGATTGCGGAAAAGCCGGACTACGTGTTGATCCAATTCGGCCACAACGACCAGCCGGGCAAAGGGCCGGAGCGCGAAACCGATCCCGCCACCACCTACCGCGCAAACCTGCTGCGGTATGTAGTGGAAGTGCGCGCCGCGGGCGCCGTGCCTGTTCTGGTGACGTCGATTGTGCGCCGCAACTTCGATGGGGAAGGGCGCATCAAGGCGGACGGCCTGGTCCCCTATGTGGAAGCGGTACGCAAACTGGCCGCTGAAAAGCAGATCGCCCTCATCGATCTCTACGCACTGACAAAGCAGCAATCGGAAATGCTCGGTCCCCAGGGCGCCGCAAAGCTGGGAACCACCACCGCTGAGGGTAAGCCGGATACCACCCATCTTGGCCCCGAAGGCCAGCGCACCATTGGCGCAATGGCTGCCCGTGAGTTCGCGCGGCTTTTCCCACTCTCCAAACAATGAACCGCCGGGACTTCCTGAAACACGCCTCCACCGCCGGGCTCGCCGCGGCAAACATCGCTCATGCCGCGCCAGCCATCCAGACCGTGCTTGGTCCGCTGGATGGGTCGAAGCTCGGCTTCACACTGACCCACGAACATATCTGCAAGCACCCGCCACATTACGGCAGCAGGGCGAATGCGCTTGCGAAGGCCGTCGACAAGTTGAAAGAGGCGCGGGACGGAGGCGTGGACACGATCATCGATGTCACGCCGTTCGACGTCGGGCGTGACGTTCGTTTCGGTCAGGACGTCTCCCGCAAGTCTGGAATGCAGATCGTGGCGTGCACCGGCCAGCACCAGTACGCGCCTGAATCCTACCATGCCCGATCCGTTCAGGAGATCACCGAACTGTTCGTCAAGGAGATCGAGCAGGGCATCGGCGATACCGGCATCAGAGCCGGTGTCATCAAAGTGGCGGCCCACGGGGATGCGCTGACGCCCGCCGAAGTGAACGTTTTCAAAGCGGCGGCGCGCGCCAGCAAACTTACCGGGATTCCCATCGAAACGCACACCAATTCTCGCCGGCGTAATGGCGGGAAGCAGGCCGGCGTTTTTGAAAGCGAAGGACTGAGCCCCGCCAAGGTATCGCTCGGGCACAGCAACGACACCGATGACATAGAGTACCTCACCGGTCTGGCCAAACGCGGATACACGCTCGGCATGGACCATGCCTTCTGGGGACTTGCTCCCGGGACGGAGTTGCCGTGGCAGGGTCGCCTGGAAAGTATCAAACGGCTCATCGACGCGGGCTTCGCCGGCCACATTTTTCTCTCCAATGACTGGGTGTTTGGCGACCTTGCACGGGACAAAGTGAACCCGGATGGACTGCTTTATACCACGCGCAAAACCATCCCCTACCTGCGGCAGATCGGCGTATCGCAGCAGGCGATCCATGCGATTACGGTGGAGAATCCCAAACGGTTCTTCAGTCGCGGTCGAACTTAACGTCCCGGTAAAGTTCTGTTAAGCCTGCTCCCGATCCGGCAACCGCGAGCCCGCGCCGGGAATCAACTCATGCGTATGCGGAACTCAAAACAAGCCACAACGATCGATCGCCGCCGCTTCCTCGCCACCATGGGAGCGGGAGGCCTCTTTTTTACCCAGCGGGGACTCTTCGCGCAGGAACTGGTGCTCACTCCAGCGCAAACCGAAGGGCCGTATTACCCCGACCGCCTGCCGCTCGATCAGGACAACGATCTGTTGATCATCAACGACAACATCACGCCCGGCGTCGGCACGGTGGCGTGGTTGAGTGGGCGGGTGCTGGACCGCCGCGGGGATCCGGTTCGCGGCGCGCTGGTGGAGATCTGGCAGGCTGACGACCGCGGCAATTACATTCACAGCCAGGGCATCAACCGCGGCCAGGTGCGCGACGACAATTTCCAGGGCTACGGGCGGTTCCTCACCGGCTCGAGCGGTGAGTACCTGTTCCGCACCATCAAACCCGGCCTCTATCCAGGCCGCGTGCGGCATGTCCACGCCAAGGCCACTCTGCCCGGGGGAACGTCACTGACCACGCAGCTTTATGTGGAAGGCGAGACCAGCGCCAGCGACGGCGTTTTGAACGGTGTGCCGGCAGCCCAGCGTTCCAACGTGGTGCGGCCGTGGACGGCGATTCCGGGCTCCTCAATCGGCGCGCTGGCGGTGAATTGGGATATCGTGATGGGCTACACGCCGCCCGAGACCGCCGCTGCCACACGCCCCACCCTGGTCTCGATGGCCGGTGTAGTGAACGGCGCCACGCTCCATTCCGGAGCCGCCGCCGGAGCCTGGGTCACCATTTTCGGCGACGCCCTATCCCCCTCTACGCGAACCTGGCGCGACTCCGATTTTGATGGCGTCAACCTGCCCCAGAGCCTGGACGGCGTGAGCGTGCGCATCAATAACCAGCCGGCTTCGGTTCACTACATCAGCCCGAAACAGATCAACGTGCTGGCGCCCGATGCCTCCCTGGATGGCAGTGTGCAGGTCACAGTGACCAATTCGAGCGGCACTTCCGATGCGGTGACCGTGGAGATGAAGCGCTTCATGCCGGGCTTCTTTCAGTATCCGCAGGAGTACGTGGCGGCGGCGCGCGCCGACGGTTCACGCATCGGACCTGTTGGTCTGATTGACGGCGCCGAGACTACGCCTGCGCGGCCGGGCGAAGTCGCGGTGTTGTATGGAACCGGCTTCGGCCCCACCAGTCCGGCGGCGGTCCCCGGGCAGGTGGTGGCCTCACCAGTGCCCACAGCAAACACCGTGAAGATCTGGATCCACAATGCGGAAGTGCCGGTGGCGTTTGCCGGACTTTCGAGCGCGGGCACCTACCAGTTCAACGTTACCGTGCCCGATCTGCCCGACGGAGACTATCCGGTGACGGCCGAAGTGGGCGGCGTACGCACGGCCAAGGCCGTCAGGATCCGGATCGCCAGGTAGGCGGAGTCATTGATTCCAGGCGCGCGGCTACTGCCAGCGCGATGTCTTCCCTCCAGTGCCCGGCCACCACCTGTACCCCAATCGGCAGCCCTTCCGAGCTGGTTCCGAAGCGCACCGTGGCGGCCGGGCACCCGCTCAGGTTGTGAGCCATCGTGTAGCTGAACGCCTCCACATGGTCCCAGGATGTGCCGTGAGGCAGGGCGGGGTAGGCGTTCACCGGGCAGAGCAGAACATCGTAGTTCTGGAAGAAGCCGGCTACTTGAGAACGGAAAACATCCCGCTGGAACAATAGCGCCGCGAACTGTTCCGCATTGGTCGCGCGGGGCGCCAACAGCCGCATGATTCCGCGAAAGATCGCGCTGTTCTCCGCGGTGCCGCAAATTGTGGTGAGCTGCGCAAGGCCGGCGCCGCCATCAGCGCCCAGCAGCCCCATGTAGATGTCGTAGGACCCTGTCAGCGGAATTTCCCCCATCGTCACCTCGGTGGCCGATAGCGCCTTGGCCGCCGCCATCACGGTGGCTGAGGTTTCCGAAGACGGCGCGATCACGCCGTTGTCCGTGTGGAACGCGATGCGCAGGCGGCTGACGTCAACCCTGGCCGGATCGTGTTGCCGCGCATCGGCTACGTTCGCATCCAGGCCATCGGGCCCGCTCAGCAGTTCCAGCAACGGATACAGATCGTCCACACTGCGCGCCATCGGTCCAGCCGTGGCCAACAGCGTCACAAGGCCGAATGGCCCGGGGAAATAGCCCGACAGCGGCACCCGGCCCAGCGTGGGCTTCAATCCGGCGATGCCGCAATTGTGGCAGGGCAGGCGGATGCTGCCGCCCATATCCCCGCCCACTTCAAACGGCGAACATCCCGAGGCGATGGCCGCCGCGCCTCCGCCTCCACTGCCACCGGGCGTGCGGGTGGCATCGAAGGGGTTGTTGGACCGGCCGTAGACAAGGTTGTCCGATTCAAACGCGAGCGAGAACTCCGGCAGATTCGTCACCGCGAACGGAATCGCTCCGGCGCGCCGCATTCTCGCGATCACGGTGGCGTCCTGCTGCGCGACATGGCCCTTACGGCCCAACGTGCCGGCCGTATTGTTCATCCCCGCGCAGTCCCAGGCGCCCTTTACCGTCATCGGGACGCCGTGCAGCGGCCCCCGCGGCTCGCGCTGCGCATCGGCGTGGTCCGCGGCCTTCAGCGCCGCCTCCGGATCCAGTTCCACGATCGCGTTGAGCGCGGGATTTGCCACCGCAATCCTGTCCAGGTGCGCCTGCATCAGTTCACGCGCCGAGATCTGCTTTGTGCGGATCGCCTCCGCCATCCATCGCACCGTTTGAAAGACCGGGTTCAAAGAGTCACCCTCCTGCTCCTCGCCACGGCCCATGCTAACAGCGAGATTGCGAATCCCGCCACCGCGTCGGCGCCGTAATGATAGCGTCCATAAACGGTGGCCGTGGCGATCGAGGTTGCCAGCACAATCAGCACCCGCCACACCCACGGTTCCTCGGGCAGTATCTCGCGCATGGCAAAGGCCGCCGCAAACGCGCCTGAACAGTGCGCGCTCGGGAAAACACTGAGGTGGATGCCGTAGTTGCCCACCAGGCCCAGGTTGAATCGGCGAAAGACGGTCATCACGCCGGGCAGGTCCGCATCTGGAAACACGCTGCGCGGCGGCTCCGACGGGAAGAACGGAAAAAGCAAATACGATCCGTAAATTCCCGTCAGAAATACAAGCACGAACGTGTCCATACGTTCCATCTTGCGCCGGTAGTAGAGCCATCCCATGCAAAACGGGGCGATGGTGTAGACCAGCGAGTAGGAGATTTCGAGCAGCGACGGCAGCAGCGGGCCCAGCGATTCAATGAACGCGCGCAGGTGCCAATGGTTGAGCACAATGCGATCCCACGCTACCCACCCGGCTTCATACTTGTAGTGATGAACCGCGGGCGCAAACCAGCCCATTTCGCGATACGCCAGCAACATCAGCGGCAGCGGGTACCAGTCGCGCATGATTTTCAGCACCGCGTGATGCCGCAGGTTTTCGGCATACGCCAGCAGAACCAGACCCGTGATCACCAGCGCGTTCACCGTAACGGTGACGGGCGCGATGCCAGCCCGCACATCCATGAAAAGGCTGCATCCGGCGCAGTAGAGAAAGTAGGCGGTGATCAGCCACTCACTGGAACGCACCCACTCAGATTCGCATATTCCATTAGAGTATTAATGAGGAGATCCGCAAATGGGTACGACGCGGCGTTTTTTTCTGCAGGCGGCATCCAGCGCTTCGCTGGCCGCCCAGGCAGCCGGGGCACAGAAGGTTTCCGCCAACGATCAGATTCAGGTCGCCACCATCGGCATCGGCGGCATGGGCAGCGCCGATACCGCCAGCGCCGTGGCGCAGAAGGGCGTGAAGCTGGTGGGCGTGTGCGACGTTTATGACGGCCGCCTGAAGCGGGCCAGGGAAGTATGGGGCTCTCATCTGTTCACCACCCGCGACTATCGCGAAGTGCTCGCCCGCAAGGATGTCGACGCCGTCATCATCGGCACGCCGGATCATTGGCATGCCCGCATCGCCGTGGATGCCATGGAGGCGGGTAAGGACGTGTATGTCGAAAAGCCCATGGTTCAGCAGGTCCGCCACGGGCAGATGGTGGTGGACGCGCAGAAACGTACCGGCCGCATCCTTCAGGTGGGCAGCCAGCGCGTGAGTTCCATCGTGTATCAGAAGGCCAGGGAGTTGATGGAATCCGGCGCCATCGGCGAGTTGAATCTGGTAGAGGCATGGTGGGATCGTAATTCCGCCATCGGCGCCTGGCAATATTCCATTCCGCCCGATGCGTCGCCTGAAACCATTGACTGGGATCGTTTCCTGGGCGAGGCGCCGAAGCATAAGTTCGACCCCACGCGCCTGTTCCGCTGGCGCAATTACAAGGACTACGGTACGGGCGTCGCCGGCGACCTGTTCGTGCATCTGTTCAGCGGAATGCACTTCGTTACCGGCGCCATCGGTCCTGAGCGCGTACACGCCACCGGCGGGCTGCGCTTCTGGAAAGACGGGCGCGACGTGCCGGACGTGATGCTTGGTTTGTACGACTATCCGGCGCGTGGCCGCATGCCCGCCTTTAACCTGGCCTTGCGGGTCAACTTCGTCAACGGCGCTTCGGAAAACTCCGGCTTCCGCTTTGTCGGCTCCGAAGGCGTACTCTCGATCGACCGTGGTGTTACGCTTTCGCGTGTCCCACGCGAGACCGAGCCGGGCTACACCATCGGCACTTTCCCCGATGCCGTCCAGCAGCAGTTCGTGAAGGAATACCGCGCGAAATATCCGGAGGCCGTCCCAACCGCCGACGCCATCCGGCCCATCAGCGACGAGCAGTATCTGCCGCCGCGCGGCTACTCCGATCATCTGGATCATCACCGCAATTTTTTTGCCTCCGTGCGCAGCCGCAAACCGGTGGTGGAGGATGCGGTCTTCGGATTCCGCGCCGCCGGACCGGCCCTGCTTTCCAATATGAGTTACTTTGATCAGAAGCCGATTTCCTGGGACGCCGAGCATATGAGCGTAAAGGCGTAAGGCGATGATGCGTCTCTGTCTGATCTTGACCTTCGCCGTTTCGGCGCTCGCCGAAGAAGCCGACCGCCGCATCGCGCAGTGGACGCTGCAGATGGGCGGCCGTGTGCGATTGGCCGGGCACGACCGCCGTTTGCACGACGTTTCGCAACTGCCCTCAGGCGATTTCCGCGTCGAAGTGATTGACTGGGTGGGAATGAACGTGGACCCACCCGATCTCGAGCGCCTGATGGCTCTCCGCCATTTGAAAGAGCTGCATCTGCCCGGGCCGCTGTGGAATCGCAACGCCGATGGCGGCCGCGATGGGTCGAAGGATCTGAAGTACCTGGCGGCCGTGGAATCGCTCGAGACCATGACCTTCAGCTTCCACTTTCTCGACCGCATCCGGTTTAAGGACGCGGGTCTCGAAGAGATAAGGGGACTTCGCAATCTGCGCGAACTGGTGCTGAGGCAGACCGATGTCAAAGGTCACACGCTGGCCCCGTTCACCGCCATGCAGGCCCTCGATCTCACGCTGTCGCCCATCGACGACAAAGGAATGCAGGCGATTGCCGGCATGAAGAAACTGCGCCGCCTGCGCCTGGGCGACACCGAAGTCACCGATCAGGGGCTGGCGGCATTGGCCGGTCTGGCGGAGTTGGAAGAACTGGATCTCCACGGCACCGCTGTCACCGATGAAGGGCTGCGGCACATTGCCGGCCTGAAGCGGCTGAAGAAACTGGACCTGATGGGGACTCAGGTAACGGACGCTGGAATGGCGGTGCTGCGCGGCCTTTCTGAACTCGAAGAATTCAACGCCTACCGCACGCGCGTCTCCAACGCCGGCATTGACCATCTGAAAGGCTTGAAGCAGCTTGCGGCCGTGGATCTGCGCTACTGCCGCGTCACCCAGGCGGGTGTGGACGCGCTGCGCAGCGCACTGCCGTCCGTGGAGATCGCCTACAACCGGCAGGCTGCGCGCGCTACGCCCTCGGCGGCGGCCAAGGGTTCGTCGCTGGAGCAGTGGGTCAAGGCTCTTGGCGGTACGGTGACGATGCGGGATGGGCGGGTGGCCGAAATCTCGCTGGCCTCCTCGGCGGTAAAGGACGCCCAGTTGGAACGTCTGGCTGCGGCCGGCGGCATCCGCAAGCTGAACCTGGAGGCGACAGAAATTGGCGACGCTGGACTGGTTCACCTGGGGCGGATGGCGGATCTTGAGGAGCTGAACCTTTCGAGCACCGCGGTGTCGGACACCGGCCTGGCCCAACTCGCCGGTTTACGGAAGCTGCGCAGGCTGGTGCTGGCCAACACCTACGTGGAAGGCGAGGGGCTGGCGCACGTTTCAGGCTTGATCGAACTGGATGCCCACGGTTCGCCTTTGCTGAATTCTGCGCTGGGGTTGATTGCGAAGATGACCGCCCTGCGCCGCCTGTCGCTCGCCTCCACCGATATCAGCGATGGCGCGCCGCTGGATCTTCTGAAGAATGTGGTGGCCCTGGATCTGGCCAGCACGGATCTGACCGACGACGGCCTTAAGCCGTTGGCCGCGCTCGGGCAATTGGAAGAGCTTGTATTGCGCGATGCGCGGTTCACCGACGCCGGACTGGTCCACCTCGCGTCGCTCAGGAATCTGCGGCGGCTCGATCTCATCCGCACCCGAATCTCAGACGCCGGGATGAAGACGCTGGCGCCGTTGACTGGGCTGGTGTCGCTGAGGCTGGACTACGCCGAACTCTACGATAAGGGCGTGGATCCGCTCACCGCCCTGGTTTCGCTTGAGGAACTGAGCCTGGACAGCACCCACATCACCGACGAAGCCGTGGCGCGGCTGAAACGGTTCCGCAATCTGAAGTCGTTGAATCTCTATCACACGCTGGTGACCGGGAAAGGGCTGGAGGAGTTACAGTCCGCCCTGCCGGGGTGCCGCATTGTCTGGGACAGGGATTCGAGCCTGCCCAACCGGAGGAGAGCATGAAGCTGCTGTTACTGCTGGCGTTCTGGGCTCCCATTGACCGGGCGGTGGAGGTGAAGGACGCCGCCGGCAACGTCGTG
Organism: Bryobacteraceae bacterium; assembly: GCA_033762895.1. GTDB lineage: Bacteria > Acidobacteriota > Terriglobia > Bryobacterales > Bryobacteraceae > CADEFT01. The sequence continues at coordinate 11,054 of JANRLE010000062.1, forward strand.
GAACTGGATCTCACTTCCAGTTGGGCCACCGATGCGGATCTGGCGCGCGTGGGCCGCCTGCCGCACCTCAAGAAACTGGATCTTTCTGAAACCAAGGTGACTGATGCAGGACTCCGCCACTTGCGCGGCCTTAAGAACGTTCGTGATGTCAGCCTCTACTACGCCGAATATTTCACTGACGATGGCCTGGCCAATCTCAAGGGGTGGACCGGATTGGAGCGGCTGAACCTGCGCGGCTCGCGTGTCACCAGCAAAGCGATGGAGCACATCGCCCATCTGAAGAATCTGCGCGAACTCGATCTGGGATTCACTGAGATCAACGACGACGGGTTCGAACACCTTCTGGGGCTGGAGAAACTGGAGAAACTTTCGATTGGCGGCAACAGGCTGACCGGGCAGTGTCTGCTGGTCGTCAAACAGATGGCCGCGTTGCGCGATCTGGACGTGGGCGGCATCCAGCGTGTCGACTCCGGCCTGTGGGGCCTGCCGCTGACGGAAACGAACCTGGCGCGCATCGGAGAACTGAGGCAACTGCGGCGCCTCACTCTGGCCGCGGCTACGATTTCCGACCGTGGCGTGGACCGTCCCGGCCACCCAGAGGCCGAACGTTCCGAACTGGCCGACCTTTCCGCGCTCTCCGGACTGGCTGAGTTGGAGTATCTGGATCTGACCAGGCAGCCGGTGACCACAAACGCGCTGAAGAGCGTGGCGGCGCTGCCGAAACTGCGGGAACTGCGTGTGGCTTTGTCCAAGGGCCTGGATGCGGGCGCGGTGGCGCAGTTCAAGGCGCGGGGCGTCGAAGTACGGGACTAACATGAGCGATATTTCGGAACTGTTACCGGAGGTGGACGTTTTCGCCGCCCGCCTCCGGAAGGTGAAGGCGTCCCTGGGCGGTGTGTGCGAGTGGTACCGCTATGACAGCCTCTCCGTCTTCCGCCACCTGGACAAGCTGCTAACCGGTGAGAACCGGGCGCTGCTGAGCCGTCCGGGCAAGGGTGTGATTCTCGATATTGGCTGCGCCGACGGCGACCTGTCGTTCTTCCTCGAATCGCTTGGCTACGACGTGGTGGCTGTGGATCACCCTGCCTACAATCACAACGGGATGCGGGGCATTCGCGCGGTCAAGCAGGCGCTGGGATCTTCGGTCGAGATTCAGGAGATCGACATCGACCGCCAGCCTACTCCTCCAGACGCCGACTATGTCCTCACGCTCTTCCTCGGTACGCTCTATCACCTGCGCAACCCGCTCTTCGCGCTGGAGGCGCTGGCTAAGTCCAGCCGCCGTTGTCTGCTCAGCACCAGGGTGGCGCGTAACTTTCCCGGCGTGGGCGCCGCGCCCGATACCGCTTCCCTGGTCTATCTGCTCGACGACCAGGAACTGAATGACGACGACAGCAACTACTTCATCTTCTCCAACAAGGCTCTTCAACTGGCGCTCCGGCGCAGTCATTGGGACATCCTCGATTACATGACCGTGGGTGACCGGGCCGCATCCGATCCCATCAGCCTCACCCATGACGAGCGGGCCTACTGCCTGTTGCGAAGCACCTATGGCATCGCCAACCTCGAGTTGGGAGAAGGCTGGCACGCGCCGGAAAGCTCGGGTTGGCGCTGGACCAGCCGTCGCTTTGCGGCGAACCTGCGGGTGGGGAAGTCGAGGACCCTCGCCGTCAGAGGATTCCTGCCTGACGTTTTATTCGAAAGACTGGGCCCCATGCGCCTGTCGGTCACGGCCAATGGAAATCCCCTGCCGGAGGCGGAACTGCGTTCGGCCGGCGCCTTCCGCTATGAGGCAAACCTTGACCGCCAACTGGGCCAGGATGTCCATCTCGACTTCACGCTGGATAAGGCGCTGGCTGGGAGCGAATCAGACCCCCGGGAACTGGGCGTGATCATCGTAGCCATCGGCGAGTAGGCCGGCTTCCCTACAACAGCTTCGCGATCGCCGCTTCCAGCGCTTTTAGGTCTGCCTCGCCGATGAAGGTCTTCACCTTCTTCCCGGTGCGGTCATAGAGAAACGACGCCGGCAGCGCGCCGCTCCACTTCGGCTCCACCAGGTTGATGAACTTCTCGTCGTCTTTGGCGCGTTTGATGTAGTGCGGCGCGGCGACGCCCGCCTTCCGGATGAAGCTGGCCGCGTCGGCTTCCTGTTCCGGCTCGTCGGCCGAAACCGTGATAAATACGAATCCTCGGGCCTTCAGTTTCTCGCTCAGCTTCACCAAGGCCGGCATCTCCGCGCGGCAGGGCACGCAGTAAGTGGCCCAGAAATTCACCAGCACCACCTTGCCCTTGCTGGCGGCCACCAGCCTCGCGTACGACGCTTCATCCACGGGAGACATGGCCCCAAAGGCGGCCAACGAACTCAGTACCATTACCGCGGCCAGTCTTCTCATGACACCTTCTTCACACGTTTGATCGTACAGCCGAACGCCTTGGTTTCCACCCGGGAGACCGGTTTGCCCGCCAGCAGTTCATCCACCGCCGCCCGCAGCGTATGCGCTTTCACCCGCGCCGGATTCCGTGAATCGTCAATCTGGCCGTGGTAGCGCAGCACTCCAGCCGTGTCAAAGACGTAAATTTCGGGGGTCACCGAGGCGCCCAATTGATCGGCCAGCACGTTGCCTTCGTCCTTATACACCGGAAACGGGAAGCCCGCGGCCTTGGCGTGTTCCCCCACTTCGGAAGCTGGTTCATTGCCGTTGGAATTGACGAAAACCAACTGCACCCCTTTGCTCGAGTAGTCACGGTAAACGGCCGCCATCCGTTCGTTGTAGTCGTTCGAGATCGGGCACTTGGTGGAGGTAAACGCGATCACCGTTACCGCGCCGGCAAGCCGGAAATTTGCCGCCTTGCCATCAGGATGTTGGACGGTAATCGAGTCCAGCCGCTCACCCGGCAAAACAGGACCGGCCGCAACCGAGAATAAAGCACAAGCCAACCCAACGGGGAGAAAACGCATTACAAACAGCCTCCTGTGGGAAGATTACTTCTTGGCCTCCAGCTTCAGGTTGATGATGGCGGCCTTGCGGGAGTCATAGACGCTCAACGTTTTCACGCCACTCGCGGTGGCTTGGCGTTCCGCCTTCACTTGATAGTCGATATCGGACGACAGTCCATGAAAATGGTAGTTGCCGTCTTCCTTGGTGATGAATGAGCGCACCTGCAGGGACTTGGTGTCCTTCAATTGGACGATGGCGCCTTCGGCGGGGTTGTCCTTCTCATCCCGAACCACGCCGCTCAGGCTGCGGCTCTTGCCTTCCTGATCTTTCGGCCGCCGCTCGCCCTTGAACAGGGGCGGCGTATCCTGCTTCGGCACCATCTGCCCAAGCAGCAGCGAAGCCGCCATCAGACCGGTGGCAGAAGCGAGAAACCGGAAACGTGTCATTGACCCTCCCTGGCGGCGGTTTTTAAGGTCGCGAAGACATCCTGGCGTTCCTCGCCCTGGATCATAACCGTCTTCTTTTCTTCCAGATAGCCGGTTGCCCGGATAGTGACAGTATAGCGCATGGGCGCTGCCGGAACGCGGAATGCGAACTCACCCCTGCCGTCGGACTGCGCCTTCATCGCTTTCACCTTCACCTTCTTGGACGCCGCCGGATCCGGCTCCGGTTTCAAATGGACTTCGGCGCCCGGCAATGCGAAACCCGGCTCCCGGAACACCGTGCCGGAAATCACAGCGTGGTGCTCCGCGGCGGCCGCCGGGCTTACCAGCCCCGCCGCCGCGAAAACCATCAGGACCCAAAAAACGCGATTCCGCACGGCTCCTTACCAGTCCTCTTCTTCTTCTTCCTCTTCTTCGTCGTCCTCGTCCTCGTCGTAGTCTTCGTCGAAGTCTTCATCTTCTTCTTCGTCCGAATCGTCGTCGGATTCGATCTCCAGCGGATCCGTGCTGGTTACGTGAAGACTCGCGCCGCACTCGTCGCAGCTCAGCGGATCGCCTTCGTCCAGTTCTTCTTCTTCGACATCGATCGTTGCATCGCATGCAGGACATGTGATCATCGAGCAAACCCTCCCAAAATGTAGACGCCCATTCTTTTTAGCCGAAAGAATGGGGTGATTGCAATCCCACGGCACAATAATTTTTTCGCGGCCGGGAACGCTGCCGGGCGCCTGGTCAGCAAAGCCCCTATTCACGAAGATACACAATACGGCGGGGGTTGTGCACATCGATCTCCCCTATGGGGTTGGAGGCCGCCAAACCTCCCCGTTCGGGTGGGTTCTGTATCTATCAAATCGCGATCTCCCCCTTGCGTTGCGGGCTGCACTGGGTCCATTCTGAAATGCGGCATCCGGCTGATCGATATTTGGCCGCCGGGAGCAGAAAAGCAGTTTACTTCGCGCACGCGTTCGGGGTATAAGATACCGATGCTCGTTCCGCCGGTTTCCGGCAGCGACGCCCCAACATCCTTCAGAAAGGCAGGATCGAGAGAAATGTTAGGTGAATTTAAGGCGTTTATCGCCAAAGGCAACGTGATGGATCTCGCCGTCGGTGTGATCATCGGCGGAGCCTTTGGCAAGATCATCGACTCACTCGTCGGCGACATGCTGATGCCGGTCATCGGGAAGGCCACCGGCGGGGGGCTCGATTTCAGCAATCTCTTCGTCCCCCTCGACGGCGGGACTTACAACACCTTGGCGGCGGCGAAGGAGAAGGGAGCAGCCGTTTTTGCCTACGGCAATTTCATCACCGTGGCCATCAACTTCCTGCTGCTCGCCTTTTGCGTGTTCCTGCTGGTGAAGTGGGTGAACAGCATTATGCCGAAACCCGCTCCGGCTCCTCCCCCCGGGCCATCCGGCGAGGAAAAACTGCTGGGCGAAATCCGCGACCTGCTGGCCCGCCGCTAGAGTGTTCCAGGAGGATTTCAGGCTTCGTGCGGGACCGGCCCCTGGCTGGTCGCCGCAAGCGCCGATGCCTCCTCGGAAGGCATGATGACCCAGCAAACGATGTAAGGAATGATCGCCGGCAGTGCGGGAAACAGCGCCAGTGCTACGAACAGGATGCGAACCAGCACCGGGTCCAGTCCCCAGTAGCGCGCCAGCCCAACACACACGCCGGCGATCTTTCTGCCCACCAGCGGCCTAGTCAGTGCGCGATAGGCCTGCGGCTTCGCAGCCAGTCCCGTTGCCTCGCCGCATTGTGAACAGAAGCGCGCCGTGCCTTCCAGTTGAACACCGCATTTTGTGCAGTACATATTTCCTCCCCGTTTTTGATACGCAAGCGGGGGGCCGAAGGTTCGATCATTTGGCGATGGCACAGTAGGATGCTGACACTGCCTGCACGTAGTCGTCCGGCGAGATCAGAACCTGCACGCCACGCAGGCCGGCCGACACCGAAATGACCTCCCACAGGATGGCAGTCTCGTCCAGAAACACGGGATAGGCCTTCCGGCACCCGAGTGCGGTCACCGCCCCGCGCATGTAGCCCGTCAACGGCAGCACGTCCTTCAGTGGCGCCGTCTCCACCTTGCGGTCGCCCGTAGCCCGCGCCAGCGCCTTCAGATCCAGTTGCAGGTTGCCCGGAATCACGCCCAGGCAAGGGCCGTTGCGGTCGCCGATTGCCAGCAGCGTCTTGAACACCTGTTCGGCAGGCAGCCCGATCTTCGCCGCCACCGTCCCGGCCGAAAGATCGGATTCATCGACCTCGTATTCGCGGATTTCGTAGCGGATGCCGAGTTGATCGAGCATCCGCAGCGCGTTGGTTTTCGCCAATCCCTAGAATTGTACCCGCAGCGCCAACTGCAGTTGCCGTGGATTGCCGACCGTGGACGTGATGCTTCCCACCCCGCCGGCCCCAATCGTTGAATTGGGCTGGCCGAACTGCGGATGGTTGAACACGTTGAACGCCTCGGCGCGGAACTGCACGATCAGCCGTTCGCGAATGCTGAAGTCCTTGAACAGGGACATGTCGTAGTTCCAGCGTCCCGGGCCGTAGAGCGTGTTGCGCCCCAGGTTGCCGAACGTGTAAAGCGCGGGCGTGGCGAAAGCCGTAATGTCGAACCAGCGCTGCAGCGAACGCTGATCGGACGGCAGGGTGGCGTCCCGGACGAAATTCGCCCGGCTGCCGCCCGCGCCGCCCGTGTTGGCGCCTGCATGGCCAACCGTGAACGGCAGGCCCGTCTGCATGATCACGACGCCATTGGTCTGCCAGCCGCCCAGGATCACGTTTGCCACACCGCCCTGATTGATCCACGACATGCCCTTGCCGAACGGAAGCCGGTAGGTGTAGCTGATAGTGGCGCGATGGCGGATATCGAAGGCTGAGTTGCCGCGATCAGCGCGGCGGTTGCGAATGTCCTGTGGCGTGCCCGTGCCGCCGCCGAACTCCGTTCCCACGTCGTCGATGGCGTGGCCCCACGTGTAACCGAAAAGAACCTGCAGGCCTTTCGACATGCGCTTCTCGACGCTCAACTGCCCGGACAGGTACGAACTGAGGCCGTCAGAAACCGCATAGCTGATGCCGGCTAGGCCGGGTCTCACTGCGAAGAACGGACGCCGCGGATTCACCGCTCCGGCTCCCGGCACGGCCTGGTTCAGGTCGATTGTGGTTCCCAGCCGCCGGCCCAGGTTTCCCACCATCGATGCTTTGAAGATCATCTGCCAAGGCGCGATCTCATGCTGTAGACCGAGGTTGAACTGCTGAGCATAGGAGCTCTTGTAGCCCGGGAAGACACCCACCACGCCGCCGGTGGGATTCTTCGCCGACTCAAAGTTGATGTCGGGCGGGGCCGGGAAGCCGTCGCTTACCCTGCGGCCCAGCGTCGTGTCCGGATTGGTCTGGTTCCAGATCGGCCCAAACGGGATGTGACGCTGCAGGCGCAACAGCGCGCCGCCATTGCCGTTGGGGTTGTAGAACAGTCCGTAGCCGCCGCGCAACACCGTGCTCTTTGCCATTTGGTAGGCGAAACCGAAGCGCGGCGCCCAATTGCCAAAGTCGCGCTCAATGCCGGCCCGCGAATCGACGCCATCCACACCGGCAATCTTCACCGTCGCCGTGGCGGCATCGAAGTTCGCCCACCGGTTTGCCACCTCACTGAACGGACTGTAGTAATCCCAACGCAGTCCAAGGTTCAATGTCAGCCGCCGCGTGGCCCGCCAGTCATCGGCAAAATAAACCCCCGACTCAATGCCGCGTGCGCCCACCCATGCCAGCGTGAAATCCTGCTCGATAAAGCCCGCATAGCCCAGCAGGAAGCTTGCCAGCTCGTTTCCTGTCGCTGCGCCGGAGCCGATTTCGGTGGTGAATCCACGCGAGAAGTTGAACCGCCCGTTGCCGCGGTTGGTCTGATACTCCGTAATCTGCCGCCGCCGCACGTCGCCGCCGAACTTCAGCGTGTGCTTGCCCGTGGTAAACGTCATGTTGTCGATGTACTGAAAAGTGTTCGACCGGCGGAAGATCGGCAGCGACCGTGAGTGGCCAAGGCCGGCATAGGTGGCCAGATTAATGATCGGCAGCAGCGTGTGTAGCGGGTGCGAGTTTGCGTTGGGGATTCCGATCAGGTTTCCCAGATTCGGTCCCCCCGCCTCGTATCCTTCACCCGTGTAGTCCAGTACGAAACGGTTGAAGCCCACGCGGAAGTCGTTCACCAGGCGAGGCGAAATCACCTTCGTATAGCTGGCCACCACGTGCTGCACCGGATTGAAGGCCGGACCCGCGAAGGAATCTTCGTTGCCGACGCCCACCGGCTTTGGCAAGCCGTCGATGGCCGTTGCCGGGAACGTGTCGGGAGCCGAAGTGGTGGTGTGCTGGATCGACCAGCGGGCAAAGAAACTGTCGTTGGGAGTGAACTGATGATCCACCCGCACGTCACCCTGGTCCCAATTCTGGGTCAGGTTCAGGTTGGCCAGGTAGTTGTTGATCCGATTCCCGTTGGTGGGCAGAGGGTAGGCCGCCAGCAGGCGTCCGGTCGGCAGATCCCAGCGGCTTCTCGGTATCACGTTTCCCGGAAACTGGCTGCGCCGGATGCCCGTGGCCGCTGTCGCGTCGGCGCGCTGCGTCGCCGGATCGAAGATGGGAACCTCGTCGCTGAAATCGCCCTGGCGGATCTTCGTCGTGGCAACCGAGCGCAGCGAGCTTTGCACGGTGTTGCGGCGATAGCCCTCCCAGTCCACGAAGAAGAACGTGCGATTCTTGCCGTTGTAGAGTTTGGGAATCAGCACCGGACCGCCGAAGGAGAAACCGTACTGGTTGTAGCGGAAGGGGGGAAATGGCGTGCCCTTGGTGTTGAAGAAGCTGCGCGCGTCAAGGCCTGAGTTGCGCAGAAATTCAAACGCGCTGCCATGAAAATCATTCGTGCCGGACTTGGTCACCACGTCCACCACGGCGCCGGAGTTGCGGCCGACGTCGGCGCTGTACATGTTCGTCTGCACCTTGAACTCACGGATGGACTCGATGGCGGGCCGCAACACGATGAGTTGGATCAGGCGCTCGTTATTATCGACGCCATCATAAAGAAAGTTGTTGGAACCTTCGCGGTTGCCGTTGGAGAAAATTTCGGTTCCGGGGCGGCGGTCATCCGGGCGGGCGCCGCTCTGGATCGTGCCGCCCACCGAGAATCCCGTGCCGTTCACCCCTGGCGTGAGGATGGCCAGTTGCACGAAGTTGCGCCCGTTGAGCGGCAACTCGCTCACAAACTGCTGGTTCACCACGCTGCCCACCGAAGAGGACTGGCTTTCGAGCATCGGCGGCGCAGCGGTAACCTCGATGGTCTCACTCACCTCGCCAACCTGCAGCGCCAGATCGAGGCGGACGCGCTGGTTCACCTGCAGCGTCACGTTGGTTTGGACGGTCTTGCGGAAGCCAGTGGCCTCCGCCGTTACAGTGTAGGCCGAGGGCGGCAGGAACGTCAGCACGTAGAGGCCACCTGCGTCGGTGGTGACTTCGCGCACCACCACGCCTGTGTCCGCGTTCGTTGCGGCGACCTTGGCATTGGGTACGGCGGCTCCAGTGGAATCGGTGACCTGTCCGGAAAGTTCGGCGGTGGCCAGTTGAGCAAGGGCCGGCATCGAAGCCAGCGATAGGGAAAGCAAACAAACAACGAGGTTCTTGTGCGACATAGCAAGACAGTTCTTCACTCGATGATAACCGATTTGCTGGGCCACGGCTCTCTAACGCCGCCCCATCAAAGTGTACGCATGTAGGCAACCAGGTCGCTCTTTTCCCGAACCGTCAACCGTGTGCCGAGAATCAGGTTGAAAAACTCGACCGTGTCTTCCAGGGTGAACAGCCGCCCATCGTGGTAGTAGGGCGGGGAATCCTTGATACCCCGAAGCGAGAATGTCTTCACCGGCCCCTCCGGCCGTCCTTGCAGAAAACGCTCCACCCGCAGGTCATGCATCGTGTTGTCGGTGAACTGCTGCGCCGGCGGATGGCAAACCGCGCATTTCGCTTTGCCCGCAAACAGCGCCTCCCCGCGCAATTCCGCCGGTGTCGCCAGTTCCGCAATCAGGCGGTTGAGCGCATCCAGCTTCGGCGCCGGTGGAAAATCAAGGATCGCGTTGAGATCGCCCATATGATTGGTCTGCGACTTTTGCAGATTCCGCCCGCCGATGGCGGCCAGCAGCGTGGTGTCGCCGTCGAAGTACTCCTCCACTTCGGCGAAATGATCCATGGTCCGGATGGAGCGCTTCGAAGAGAACAGCAGAAACGCGTAGTTGCCGCGCAGAGTGGGCGTGTCCACGCGCAGCCGCCCATAGTTCGGACGGCTGTCCGGCGCCAGTTCGATCGCGCCGTTGGTGTGGCCGTTGACATGGCAGCTAAAACACGTGACGCCCTGGGATGGTTCGGCCGTCACCCGGTGATGGGTGGAGTTGAACCACGACGTCGGGAACGGTGTAACCATCAGCCGCAGTCCATCCAATTGCTCCGGCGTGAGGATGCCGTTAAACATGTCGAAGTAGTTGCCGTAGGTGATCTCTGCCCCCCGGCTGACGTCGCCGAGTTCGGGATGGGTGGTGAGGTACATCGGAGGCGGGTATTCGGGCAGGAAGCAGTCCGGAATATCGAAGCTGACGTCGAACCGCTCGTGTTCCGGATGGGCCCGGATCCAGAAGGCGGGGAACAGCATGTGCGCGGTGGAGTGCAGTGGATGGTCGAGCGGAGGATAGGGGAACGTGCCGGCCGCCTTGATGGTGGCCGGATCCAGTGCGGCGTAAGCTTCCCAACTGGCCGCGCCCTGGGGCAGGCGGGCCGTGGGACCTACGGCCAGTGGCTTTCCGCGCGGCATTCGGACGCCTGGATCCGGCACGCAGGTCAGGTTGTAGAGGGATTCCAACCGCTGCCTGGCCGCCCGGTCCACGGCCGGCCTCTGCCGTATCATCCTATCCCGGAATTCGGCAAACGGCATGCCCAAGTCCGGGCTGGCGAACGAGGTGCCTCCCGATCCTCCGAATTGTGCCACTCCGCCGGGCGGATTGGGATCGCCAGGCCTTACCGCAGGATAGGCCTTCAGACTGCCACGTTGTTCGCCGGCCCGCCACTGATCAATATCGGCGGGGTTGTTGGCGCCTGGACTCTGCCGCAAATAACGGTCATTGGATTGCCCGGCGAGCAAGGCGGCCAGAGCGGGGAGCAGGACAATCGGGTAACGCATACTACAAGACAAACCCGTGTTGCGTGCGGTGCGGCGCGCCGTCGAATGTCTGTGTCGACTTGAACAGCTCATGGCGGCCGTCGCCCGCCTCAGGCCTGGCCAGTTCGAGAATCGCGGCTCTTTCCGCCGGCGTGAGCGGCTTGAAATCGCGGGCGATCCGCAGGTCCTGTTCCAACTGCGCCATGGTGGTGTAACCGCGGCACAAGGTGCTGATGGGCAGGCTGAGCGAGAAGCGCACGCACTGTTCGGCGGTGATGGAGGTCTGAGCGGGGATGCGCGCCTCAAACGGGCCGCCGCCAAGGCACTTCATTCCGATCACGCCCACGTTGTTCTTTACGCAGACCGGCACCACCTCGTTCTGAAAGCTCCGATAGAAGGCGTCCATCACGTTGATGGGCATCTGCGCGGTGGCCCAGGGATAGGGCTTGGCCAGCATCTTGAGGTGAATCTTCGGATCCTTGTGGCCGGTGAAGCCGATATAGCGGACTTTGCCCGCTTTCATCGCCTCCAGCGCATACTTGAGGCCGCCCTTGTCGAACACCCAGTCCGGATCGTTGTCGTAGTTCATCTCGTGGAACTGCCAGAGGTCGACGTGGTCTGTTTTCAGGCGTCGCAGGCTGTCTTCCAGGCACCTGCGGCTGCCTTCATAGGTGCGTTCGCAATTCTTGGTCATCAGGAAGACCTTGTCCCGCCAGCCGCCTTCCAGGCCGAGTCCCATCATCTCTTCGCCCCAGCCGTCGTGATAGTCCCAGGCGTTGTCGAAAAAGCGCAGGCCGCCGTCGATGGCGCTATGCATCATGCGAATGGCGAGCGGGCGATCCTTTTGCCCGACGCGTCCGATGTGCGCGCCGCCGAGGGCGAGAATCGACACATGTTCATTGGTGCGGCCCAGGCGGCGGGTGGGCAGGCCGTTGGCGCTGGGCTGCTGCGCGGGCAGGGGAAGAGCCAGGGCGGCGAATTGCACGAAGCTGCGGCGGTCCATTGGCTGATTGTATCGTGCCGGCCTCAGGCCAGGATATCCCGGATCACGCGGCCGCCCACGTCGGTAAGGCGGAAGTCGCGGCCGCTGTAGCGGTAGGTGAGCCGGGTATGGTCGAGACCCAGCAGGTGCAGGGCGGTGGCATGCAGATCATGCACGTGCACGGGGTTTTCAGCGGCGCGGAAACCGAACTCATCGGTGGCGCCATAGCTCATGCCGCCGCGGATGCCGCCGCCGGCCAGCAGCGTGCTGAACCCATAGGGATTGTGATCGCGGCCGTTCTGAATCTTCACTGCGGCGCTGTTCTCGACGCTGGGCGTACGGCCGAATTCGCTGCCGATGATCACCAGAGTCTCCCCCAGCATGCCGCGCTGTTTCAAATCCCCGAGCAGGGCGGCAATTGGTTTGTCGGATTGGCCGGCAAGTTTGCGGTGGATCAGGATATCGTCGTGATTGTCCCAGGGCTGGCCGTTGCCGAAATAAATCTGCACCATGCGCACTCCGCGCTCAACCAGCCGCCGCGCCAACAGGCATCCGCGCGCAAAGTGGCCCTCTCCATAAGCGGTGCGGACGGCCTCGGGCTCCTTTGTGACGTCGAACACGTCGGGCGCCTCGGTCTGCATGCGGAAGGCCACCTCCATGGCATGGATGGTTGCCTCCAACTCCTGGTCGCCGGCACGGGCGGCGGCGTGGCGCCGGTTGAGCTTTTCGAGCAGGCCGATCTGCTTGCGCTGCGTGGCTTCGGGTGCGTGATTGACGATGTTCGGTATCAGTTTCTTCGGGTTCGTTTCACTATTCTGGACATGGGTCCCCTGATGCGCCGCGGGCAGGAAAGCCGAGTTCCACAACGGCGGCCCCACCACCGGCACGCCCGGGCAAAGCACGACAAAGCCCGGCAGATTCTGGTTTTCCGTGCCCAGGCCGTAGGTGAGCCAGGAGCCGAACGAGGGGCGTCCGGCCTGTATGTCGCCGCAGTTCATCATGAACAGGCAGGATTCGTGGATGGGATTCTTGGTGTAACAGGATTTAACGATGCAAATATCGTCAATCATGGACCCGATGCCGGGAAAGATCTCGCTGACTTCGATCCCGCTTTGGCCGAAGCGGCGGAAGGCAAACGGAGAGCGCATGAGGCTGCCAGTGGTGCGCTCGGTGCGCGGATTGCCACCCGGCATCGGTTGGCCGTGATACCTGGCCAACGCCGGCTTGGGATCGAAGGTGTCCACCTGCGACAGTCCGCCGTTCAGAAAAAGGAAGATGACGTGTTTGGCGCGGGCGGTGAAGTGGGGCTGTTTCACCGCGAGCGGGTTCTCAGCGGCGAAAGCCGCCGCGCCGAATCCGGCGCCCATGCCAAACAAAGCCTGGCGTCGCGTGAGCATATGATTCAATCTACGAACAGAAACTCGTTGCTGGCCAGCAGCACCTGCCCCAGTTCCTTCCAGCCCGACTCGCGGAGAAATTCTTCCGCCAGCCGCTTTTCCTCAGCGTCGGGATCACGTCCATAAACGATGCGGTAAACCTGGTCGATGCCGCCGGCCCGCGCGGCGAGAGCCTCGGCCTGTTTCGTCACGAACCCGTTGTTGAGGAAGAACAGTCGCTGCAGGGGCACGTGCGTGACGCCGCGCTTTTCGCTGGTGATGCTGGGGCTGGGAAAATCGAAAAGCTGCAGGGACTCACTCAGTTTGAAGCGGCTGACGCGGCCGTAGAGTGTGCGGCGGGTGAAGGTGTCGTCAAGTTCCGCGGAAGGGCCGCCCACGGTGCGATCGAGCGTGCCGGCGGCGGCCAGTGTCCAGTCGCGCAACGCCTCGGCATCCAGCCTCCTGCGGTTGGCCCGCCAGAACCACTGATTGGCGGCGTCCTTGGATTCGTTGGCGGCAATGGTGTCGCTTGACTGCTGATAGGCGTCGCTCAGCAGAATCTCGCGGATCAGCGCCTTGACGGACCACTTCTCTTCAACGAGTCTGGCGGCCAGGTACTCCAGCAGTTCCGGATGGGTGGGCCGTTCACCGAAGCGGCCGAAATTGCTGGGCGAGGCGGCCAGCGGTCTGCCGAACAGATGCATCCAGATGCGATTGGCGGCCACGCGCGCGGCGATGGGTTGGTTCATGACGGCTTCGGCCAGTTGGAGGCGTCCGCTTCCTTCGCTGAATGGTTGAGGTTGGCCGGCGGAGAGCACCTCCAGGAAACGGCGCGGCGCTTCCTCGCCAAGGGAATAGGGATCGCCGCGCAGATGCACGCGCAGGTTGGTGGGGCGCGGCTTGTCGGCGATGCCGTGGAGGAAAGCATAGGGCGGCGGCGCGGCCTTCTTCAGAACCTCCAATTCCTGTTGGAGTACGGCGAGTTCCTGTTTGGCGCCGCTCGACAGGAAGCGCTGGATCTCTTCGTCGTTGAGCGAGTAAATGCCGCCGTTTTCATGGAACAGATCATTCCAGAAGACGTACTTGTCCCGGTCGAGCGCCCGCACCACGATGTCGCATCCGGGGCAGAACTCATCGTAGGTTTCAAATCCATTGGGAAGGCGCGTTTTGGCGGCGTCCCTGGGTGGCTTTGAACGTTCAACGGCAATGCGCTTTTCCTCGTCGATGGCCTTTTTTTCTTCGATGATTTCCAGGATCTTGCGCTGCAGCGCATCCGCCGGAAGCGCCAGGAAGGGATGTTCATGACCGGTTCCTGCCAGGTATTTCTTCCACCGTTCGGCGATAAGCGGATCCCGTTCAGCGGCGGGTTGCCTGGCCAGTGCGTTTGCGGTTTCCTCGCGATGCTTCTGGCGGAGGTCCTTGATGCGCTTTTCGAGGTCGCGGATCTTTTTCTGATGGGCGTCGAAGGCGGCCATTGTTTCCGGCGGCGCCAGCGGATATTCGCGGTACTCGGTGGATGCGAAGACGCCGGCCAGGCCGTAGTAATCACGCATCGTGATGGGATCGAATTTATGGTCGTGGCAGCGCGCGCAGGCCACGGTAAGCCCCAGCACGCCGCGCGTCAGCGTATCGATCCGGTCATGGCGTTCATCGGCGCGCGCCTGCGGCGGCGGCGAGATGGAGTAGTGCCACGGGCCGAGACCGAACAGGCCGAGGGCCGGGCGAAGATCAAGGCCGTAGTCGCCCTCCATCAGGTCGCCGGCGATCTGCGCCCTAATGAATACGTCATAGGGAAGGTCGCGGTTGATCGCCTCCACCACCCAGTCACGATAGCGCCAGGCGTTGGGATACTTCTCCTGGCTCAGGCCCAGAACGTCGTCTTCGGCGTAGCGGGCTACGTCCAGCCAGTGCCGCGCCCATCGTTCCCCGAAGTGGGGCGAGGCGAGCAGGCGGTCCACCAGAGCGGGAAAGCCGGCGGCCTCCTTTCCAGGCTCGGGCGGCAAGCCGGTGAGGTCGTAGTGGACGCGGCGGGTGAGCGTGTGGAGACCGGCCCTGGCGGAGGGCGTCAAACCGGCGGCATTCTGTTTCAAACGCAGGAACCGGTCAATGTTTGTGCGGGCTCCCGGGACGCCGGGAGGCTGAGGCTTGCTTAACGGAACAAACGACCAGAAACTCTGATGCCGTCGGGTTCCCACGCTGGCCGCGATCACCGTCCTGTGCGCCGGCCAAACCGCTCCGGCGTCGATCCACTGCCGCAGTACGGCGGCGTCCCGGCCGTCCAGGCGCTCAGCGGGAGGCATTTTCAGGCGCGGGTGGGTATGGGTGACGGCCTGCATCAGGAGGCTGCTCTGCGCGTCACCTGGGATGATCGCCGGCCCCAGACGTCCGCCGGCCAGCATTCCCTCGCGCGAATCGAGCGCCAAGCCGCTCACCTTTGCCGCGCCGTGGCAACCGAAACAGCGGGCCGCCAATAGCGGACGCACCTTCTCCTCGAACAGCGCCGAAGTGTCAGCGGCGCCGAGAGTCGCGGCGGCGGCGGCGATGAGCCACATCACCCAGATTGTGTCAGAAATGCGCCGCTGTTTGCAGCCAGGCGGTGTAATTGTGCGTTCACAATGTTGCGGTATCCTATGGTACTGATCGCACTGCTTCAGTTAACTCTTAAAGAGGGACCAATGCAAAAAGCCATCACCGCAGGTGTTTCGCTTTTCTTCTGCTGCGCCACGCTGTTTGGCCAGGCAGATGCTAACAAGGGCCAAATCACAGGCACCGTTTACGATGCCAACCAGGCGGTAGTTCCCAACGCGTCGGTAAAGATCCAGAATGCTGATACCGGGTTGGAGCGGCAACTAAAGACGAATGAGGTGGGACAGTACCGCGCGGTCCTGCTGGATCCCGGTACGTACAGTATCACGGCGGAAAGTCCCGGCTTCGCTTCCACCAGGCTCGAAGGCGTCATTCTGAACGTCGGCACCACCGTCGGTATGGACGTCATCTTGCAAGTGCAGGCAACCACGACAACGGTGGAAGTGGGCGACACTCTGCTGAACGTGGCGCTTCCGGCGCCTTCCACGACGCTGGGCAATCTGGCGATTACGAACCTGCCGATCAACGGGCGGCGGTTTCAGGATTTCGCCGTGTTGACGCCCGCTGTGCAGGTGGACCCGCAGCGCGGGCAGCTCTCCTTTGCCGGCCAGCGCGGCATTAACTCCAATATCATGCTGGACGGGGCTGATTACAACCAGCCTTTCTTTGGCGGGATCCGCGGCGGGGAAAGGTCGAACAACGTGTTCACGGTGCCGCAGAGTTCCATTCAGGAATTTCAGGTCGTAACAACCGGTTATTCGGCCGAGTACGGAAGGTCCACCGGCGGTGTGCTGAATACGATCACCAAGTCCGGCACCAACGCCTATCACGGCGATCTGTTCTATCAACTGCGCCACAAGGAACTGGGCGCCAAGGATCCGGTGGTTTTGCTGAGTTCGCTCGAGACGCAACACCAGTTCGGCGGATCGGTGGGCGGACCCATCAGACGGGACAAGTTATTCTTTTTCGGCGCCGTGGAACGGCAGGATGCCTCCCAGGGCCGGTTTGTGCAGTTTCCTCAGATTATCGGCCGTCAGGCCACGGACGCCAACCGTGAAGCTCTGGAATTTTTCCGTTCCGAGGAACGGCCTTTCCAGCAGACCAACGACGCGCTTGCATTCACGGCCAAGGCTGACTACCAGGCTGCCAAAGGGCACAGGCTCACGCTGCGCTACAACTTCTCCGACGCCGAAGCGATCAACGCCGTGTCGGTGGGCGGCTCGCTCTCACCTGCCACCAACCGTGCGTTCAGCAACGACGGGGTCGAGAAGGACCGCACGCACACCGCCGGGGGACAGTACACGCACATCTTTGGCCCGGCCGCGGTAAATGATCTGCGTTTTACCCTGAGCGCCGAAGAGCGTCCTCGGCTTTCCAACTCTGAACTGCCGCAGGTGGCCTCAGTGATCGGAACTTTCGGCGCGCGTAACTTTCTGCCCACCACTCAGGATGACAAAAGGTGGCAGTTGGCCGATGCGCTTTCGCTCATTCGCGGCAAACATACGTTCAAGATCGGCGTCGATCTGAATTTCGTCACTGCGGGGCAGGCGTTCGGATTCAACCAGTTCGGCGCGTTCACGCTGGCCGGATCGAACGTGGATACGCACCTGGATATCCTTGGCCTCGGCGGGAGCGTCGCGAACCGGTTTGACACCCGCGACGTCACCTATTCGCGCCAGATTGGCAATTTGCTGGCCGACATGAGCATGCAGCAGATCGCGTTTTTTGCGCAGGATAGCTGGCGCGTGAACAGCAAGTTGACGCTTGACTTCGGGCTGCGCTGGGAGGGTCAATTCAACTCCTCGCCCGAGGCGAATAACAACGCGCTGATTGAGCGCGTGCGAAATTTCCGTTTCCCCATCGGCAAGGCGTTCGATCCGGGTGTGATCCGCGACGCCACCGATCAGATCATGCCGCGCTTCGGCTTTGCCTACACGCCGTGGACCAGGGGGAAGCGAACCGTGATCCGCGGGCATGCGGGGATTTTCTACGCATCCACGCCGCTGTTGTGGTTCGCCGGACCGGTGAACAACTTCCGGCTGCCTCCCGGCGACGTCTCGATCAGCCTGGCGCCCACGCCAACGCAGACGGTCTACCAGCAACTTCTGGCGGCAGGTGTCGACCTGAACCGTACACCGCTGGGCCAGTTGCCGGTGATACCGATTGAGACGGTGCAGCGCGCATCGGCGCTGGCGCTAGGGGGAACAGCGCGCGATCCCTTTACGGGCGCCAGCGTGTCGGCCATCGCCTCGGACTTCCGCAACCCCCGCTCACTCCAATCGGGCATCGGATTTGAGTCGGAGTTGTTCCGTAACTTCGTTGCCGGTATGCAATTCAACTACATCAATGCCGTTTACCTTGGCCGGAACGAGGACTACAACACGCCGGCGCCGGCGGTGGCGGCCAACGATCAGTCTAGGCGACCCATCACCGGGCTGCGCTCCGGTGTGTCGCGGCCCATTCCGTCGCTGTTCCAGGTGACGCTGCGTGGCAGCTCGGCCCGTTCCATGTACAGGGGACTGACGTTTTCTTCGCAGTATAGGGCAAAGCGCCTCACCTATGGCGCACACTATACTTGGAGCCAGGCCTATTCCGACGACGACACCGAGCGTGACGCCGGCGGTTTCAACTACATGGACCTGTTCAACCTCCGCCAGGACTACGGCTTCTCAAGGCTGGACATCCGCCACCAGTTCACCAGCTTTGCGACCCTCACGCTGCCGGCCGGTTTCGAGATCGGCGGAACGCTGCGCGCACGCTCCGGACTGCCCATCAATCCCACCACCGGCGGCGATACCAACGGCGACTTCAACAATAACGACCGGCCCTTCCGCGCGCCGGGCGTGCCGTTTGAGCGCAACGCGTTCCGCAACCGTTCGGTTGTGAACAACGACTTGCGGGTGCTGAAGAACTTCGCCTTCGGCGACGTGAAAAAGCTACAGTTCTCGGCGGAGTTCTTCAACCTGTTGAACCTGGACAACGTGGTATACAGCGGCGTTAACGGTGGCGTGTTCGGCGGGGTGTATGGACTCGGCATCAATGCGGCAGGCCAGACGGTTGCTCCCGATCCGCGCTTCATGCGGCTGCGGCTGAACGGCGCCTATGACCGGCAGAATGCGCAGTCGGGCACACCGCTGCAGGTGCAGTTCGGACTGCGGTTCTTCTTCTGATGCCAATGGGGTTCTGACGCCAACAGGGGGTTGGAGCCGGCGGAGGGAATTGAACCCCCGACCATCTGATTACAAATCAGGCGCTCTACCAACTGAGCTACGCCGGCAAAAAGTGGTTGCGAAGCATGGAGCGGGGGACGGGGATCGAACCCGCAACCAACAGCTTGGAAGGCTGTGACTCTACCATTGAGTTACCCCCGCGCTTCCCTCTCAATTGTACCTCAACCTGGAAAAAAAGGCTGCTGTTATGCCGGGTCCTGCCAGGATTTGTCCGGTGTCCACTGATCCAACTGCCTGATCCAAGCCTGCCGGCGCTCCCGCAGACGGGTGAGCATCTGAGGAGCGGCGGAGGCCGCAAGGTTGCGTTCCTCAAGCGGATCGGCTTTCAGGTCAAACAGCTCCTCGGTGGTTTGCGGTTCATCGGTGTAGAGGGTGTACTTCCAGTCGGTGGTGCGGACACCTTCGGTTGATGGCAGCCAGCCGTTGCTGGAGAAATGGTGTTCGTAAAAGAACTCCTCGCGCCATTCGGTTCGCGCGCCGTTAGCCAGCGGCAGCATGCTGCGGCCCTGCATGGATGGCGGCGGGCGGAGGCCTGCCAGGTCGAGCATAGTGGGGGCGCAGTCGATATTCAGCGTCATCGCCTCGATGCGCCGGCCGCGGCGGGATTGCTGCTGGCGCGGGTCGTGGATGATCAAAGGCGTGCGGATGGATTCCTCGTGCATGAACCACTTACCCGCCAGCCCGTGTTCGGCCAGATAGAAGCCGTTGTCGCCCGTATAAATGATCACCGTGTTGTCTTCGGCTCCCATGCGGCGCAGTTGCTCGCGTATGCGGCCGGTGACGCGATCGATGCCGCTGATCAGGCGGTAGTAGTTTTTCACGGACTGTTGGAAGAGCTCGGGCGTAGCGAAGCGGACCGCCCAGCGGCGGCGCGCCTCCGAACGCTGGACGGAAAGGGGCAGGGCACGGATGTATTCCGGGGCGGCGGTCTTCGGCACGGGAATTTCCACGTTGCGGTAAAGTTCGTCATCCTGGGGGTCGGCAAGGAACTGCCGCGGATCTTCGTCCTGGACGTGGGGCGCTTTGAAACTGACCGAGAGGCAGAAGGGCCGGTCCGGGCCGGAGTTGTTCAGAAACTCGATGGCCTGGTTGCCCATGACGGTGGTGAGATGAAGTTTCGGGTTTTGCGGATCGGGGAAATAGCGGCCCTGGCCCTGAAAACCGCGCCAATAGTCGAAGTGCGCCGAGGGAGGCTTTCCACCGTCGATTCCCCACTTGCCGATGAAGCCAGTGCGGTAGCCGGCATCGCGTAACAGCATGGGGTAGGTGCGGGACAGCGTATCGGCGGGAAACTCGTTGCGGAACTCCCAGATCTTGTGGCAGCGCGAATAAAGGCCGGTGAAAAGGCTGGCGCGGCTGGAGACGCAGATGGCGGTGGTGACGAAATTTTTCTGGAAGATGACGCCATTGCGGCCCAGTTCGTCGAGGTTCGGGGTGCGGATGATGGGGTTGCCCATGCATCCCAGCGCGTCCCAGCGGTGGTCGTCTCCGAGCAGGAAAATAATGTTTGGGCGCCTGGGTTGGGCAACCAGCGGAGCGGCTGAGGCGGCGAGAAAGTGGCGGCGGGTCATCAATGAGATGTTGCCACAGATCGGATCCGGTTTGACACTCCAAATTGCCGACCGCTACACTGATTGATTAGGGATTTGATTCCAATGAGGAGCAGTGCGTCCCATTTGCAACTGGAATCGGGACGCCCACCGAAGAGATGCCAAAACGTACTTTTCAGCCGAACAACCGCCGGCGCGCCAAGAAGCACGGCTTCCGCGCCCGCATGGAGAGCAAGGACGGCCGTGACGTGCTCGCGCGGCGCCGCGCCAAGGGCCGTCACAAGCTGACGGTAAGTGACGAAAGAGTTGTCCGTTACGCAAAGGCCCGCCAATAAAGACGCGCTCCCTTTTCCCAAGAAAAACCGGCTGCTGCGCACCAGCGATTTCCGGCGCGTCTACGATGGCGGCAGCCGGTTCACGACGGCGTTGTTCGCGGCATTCTGCCTTGTCCGGGAAGAGGGCGAGGGACCGCGCGTGGGCTTTACCGTGCCGCGGGCGCTGGGCCGGGCGGTGCGCCGCAATCGCATTAAGCGGCGGATGCGGGAGGGAATACGCATGAGGCTGCCACAGATTGCCGGGAAATGGGACATCGTAATCAATCCTCGCAAGTCCGTGCTGGATGCCTCCTGGGAGGCAATTGGCCGGGATCTGGACAAGCTGGTGTCGAAATGCGGGATCTCGTAGTAGCATTGTTGCGTCTCTACAAGCGGTGGCTCTCGCCGCTGCTGCCCTCGGCGTGCCGTTTCCATCCCACATGTTCGGAATACATGATGGAGGCGGTGAGCAGGCACGGCGTTGTGCGTGGGGTATGGAAGGGCCTGAAGCGGTTGTCGAAATGTCACCCGTTTCATGAAGGGGGCTTTGACCCCGTTCGCTAAGGAATTCTCACCAGGATAGAAATGGCCAACAGCGGGAAGGAATCAGCAGGGAAGGGCGGCAAGGGCAAGGAACTCTCCATGGAGGTCCGGCTGGGCATCGCGTTCGCGCTGATGACGGCCGTGCTGTTCGTGACGCCGTACTTTGTCAAAAGCACGGCTCCGCCGGCATCGAAGGCGAAACAGGCGCAGCCTGCCAAACAGGAGACCAAACAGGCCGCGACCTCACCGCAGCCTGCGGTGCCTGCCGCGGTGGCCCCTGCCGCCCCCGCCGCGCCCGTTGGGCAGATTGCCGGCGAAAAGCAGGACGACTACGTGACCGTCGACACCGATGTGTACTCGGCCCGATTCTCCAATCGCGGGGCGACGCTGCGCAGCCTGGTTTTGAAGAAGTACAAGGACGCCAAGGGCAAGCCGGTGGAACTGGTGAACCCAAAGGCCGGGGCGACCATCGGGTTTCCGTTTTCTGTGATTCCGAAGGGCAACATGCCCGATCCGGATCCCAACCGCGTGTTGTACCGCGTCACCAAGTCCCCGGACGGGCTGGGCGTCACTTTCGAGTATGCCGACGCGAAGATCCACGCAAAAAAGTCTTTCGAATTTGAACAGCAGCGCTACCGTGTGCTGGTGTCTTCGGAAGTGCGCGAGCAGGAACGGACGGCGCCGCACCTGATCGGCTGGCGCGGCGGCTTCGGCGATTTCAGCGTGATCAATACGCTGTCCACGCAGCACACCATTTACTTCGACAACGCCGACAACAAGCTGAACGTCAACGAGGTTTCCGTGGCCAAGAACGGCACGGCCGCTGTCTCCGGCAGTTACCGTTTCGCCGGCCTGGAGGACACCTATTTCACCGCCGTGGCGCTGCCGGCGCAGAACCAGAACATGGAAGTGCAGACCTGGAGCGACCGCATCCTGTTTGAAGCTGAGAACAAAGAGGAGCCGCACATTGGCGTGGCCATCGGCGGCGACGGTGTGAACCGCTTCAACATGTTCATCGGGCCCAAGGATCCGGAAGTGCTAAAGGCCGTGGATCCGCGCCTCCAACAGGTGATCGACTACGGCTGGTTCGAGGTTCTTTGTAAGCCGCTGTTTGCGGCTCTGCACTACGTGGAGGAGCGCTACACGCACAACTGGGGCTGGGCGATCATCCTGGTGACGGTGATCATCAACATCCTGATGCTGCCGCTGAAGATCTCCAATCTCACTTCGATGAAGAAGATGGGCGCGCTGCAGCCGCAGGTGAAGGCGATTCAGGATAAGTATGCCGGGCTGAGCATGCGCGATCCGAAGAAACAGCAGCAGCAGCAGGAGATGATGGATCTCTACAAAAAGCACGGGGTAAATCCGATGGGCGGATGCCTTCCGATGCTGCTGCAGCTTCCATTTTTCTTCGCCTTCTACAAAGTGCTGACGGTGGCGATTGAGCTGCGCGGGGCGCCCTGGTTGTGGGTGACCGATCTGTCGCAGCCTGAGACGCTGGCGATCAGGGTGCTGCCGCTGGCCACGGTGGCGACGCAGTTCGTGCTGCAGAAGATGACGCCGGCCGCCACCACCGATCCGCAACAGCAGCGGATCATGATGATGATGCCGCTGATGTTCATCTTCATCTTCTACAGTGTATCCAGCGGCCTGGTGTTATACTGGTTGACCGGCAACGTGGTGGGCATCGTGCAGCAATGGTTCTTTAACCGGACCATGCACGCGGCCCCCGGGGGCGGGAAAGGCAAGCCCGGGGATTCGTCTTCGGCGCCGAAGAAGATCGGTAAGAAATAGCTCCGTAGGACCTATCAGTGGACGAGCGCATCTATACGGTTGAAACTCACGGCCCGAAGATCTCGGCGTTTTTGAACAAGGTGATCGAATCGGGCGGACTGAACCTGAAATTCGACGTGGAGGCGGGCGAAAATCCGCATCCCGAATACGAAGATCCGGAACTGGTGGTCCGCTTCAAGGGCCCCGACGTCGAACTGCTGCTGGCCAATAAGGCCGAAGCGCTTCTTTCGCTGGAGTACCTTACGATGGAGGCGCTGCATATCCCGCATGATCATCATGAGCGGCTGTGCTTTGACGCGAACGATTCGCGCATGCTGCGCATCGCCGAACTGCGGCTTAGCGCGCAGACGGCGGCTGACAAAGTGAAACGGTCGAAGCTGCCGTTCCGCTTCAGCCCGATGACCAGCCGTGAGCGGCGCATCATCCACCTCGCGCTGCGGAACGAACCTGAGGTTCGCAGCGAAAGCGCCGGTACCGGGCCCTACCGCCAGGTGATCATTTATCCGGCGGGCATGCCCTCACTGCCTGAACCGGCGCATCCGGCGCCATCGTTCCGGCCTCCGCCACGCGGCGGATCCGGCGGTGGACGCCCCGATCGTGGTCCCAGACCCGGCGGCGGCGATCGTGACCGGGACCGCGGACGGGGCGGGCGCGACCGCGGCCCTCGACGCGACCGCTAGGTGCCCTCACTCGACACCATCGTGGCCATTTCCACGCCTCCCGGACGGGGCGGAATTGGAGTGGTGCGTCTGTCGGGCGCCCAGGCGCGGCCAGTGGCGGCGCGGGTTCTGGACCTGCCGGCGACGCAGCAGTGGGATTCGTGGAGGTCGTTCATGGCGCGCCTGCCCGATCGCGCCGGCAACTCAGTGGACCACGTGGTGGTCACCTTTTTCGAACGGCCGCGATCTTATACGGCCGAGGATGTCGTGGAAATCGCATGTCACGGGTCCCCGGTCGTGCTGCGCTTCTGCCTGGAACGCTGCTGCGAGGTGGGAGCGCGTCTGGCGCAGCCCGGCGAATTCACCTTGCGCGCCTACCTGAACGGGCGCATCGACCTGCCGCGGGCCGAGGCCGTGCGCGATCTCATCGAAGCCACGACGCTTTATCAGGCCCGTGTGGCGGCGCAGCAGGTGGAAGGCGCGGTTTCCAAGCGCCTGGCGCCGCTGAAAGATCAACTGCTGGAGTTGATCGCGCTGCTGGAGGCGGGCATCGATTTCGCCGACAACGACATCGACATCGCGCCCAACGATCAGATTCTGGCGCGGCTCAGACCGGTGACCGAAGGCCTGCGGAAACTGGCTTCGAGTTTCGCCTACGGAAAGCTGGTGCACTCCGGCTTCAGCCTGGCCATTACAGGGCGTCCGAACGTGGGCAAGAGCAGCCTGTTCAACCGGCTGCTGGAGCAGGATCGCGCCATTGTGACCGACATCCCCGGCACCACGCGCGATACGGTATCGGAGACGGCCGCACTCGGCGGCATCCCCGTTAAGTTCATCGATACGGCAGGCATCCGGCAGGGGCAGGATCTGGTGGAGGCGCTGGGAATTGAGCGCAGCTTTCAGGCAATGGCGGACGCCGATCTCACGCTGGTGGTATTGGATCTGGCGGCGCCGTTGACCGGCGATGATGCGGCGCTGTTGGAACGCGCGCGCTCCTGTGGCCGTTACCTGATCGTAGGGAATAAATGCGACCTGCCGCGCGTGGCCGATTGCGGGGAAGCAATGGTGGAAGTGTCGGCGCTTGTCGGCACGGGTATCGGCGCGCTGCGCGCGCGCATCATGGAGGCGGTGGGTATGGGCGGGGAACTGGCGCAGGAAGCCGGTTTCATCACCAGCCTGCGGCATGAGCAGTTGTTGCGCGAGAGCGTGGAAGCCCTCGAACGGGCGCACGACGCGGTGAGTTTCCACATCCCGCACGAAATGCTTCTATTGGATCTTTACGCGGCGCTCAGTCCCATAGACGCCATCACCGGCGCAACCACGGCCGACGATATTCTAAACCGGATCTTTTCCACCTTCTGCATCGGCAAGTGAGGATTCATCGGGCGAGACGTCCTTGCGGACGGCGTCCAGCACACCGTTGATGAAGGCCACCGAGGGTTCGCCGGAGAAGCGGCGGGCCAGTTCGAGAGCCTCGTCAATCACCACCGCGGGCGGTGTTTCGGCGCGGGTCATTTCAAAGACCGCGAGCCTGAGAATGTTGCGGTCAACTGCAGGCATTCGCTCCAGCCGCCAATGTTCGGAGTGCCTGGCGATGGTTTCATCGATCGCGGCGGCCTCGGCCATGGCGCCGCGCACCAGCGTCTCCATAAAATCGTCGCGGTCACAGCGTTCGGGACGGGTGATATCGTCGGCGCCGCGTTCGGCGCTGTGCAGGGATTCGTAGAAATTGTCCAGCGATTCGCGGATGGAATCCTTTCCGAACTCAATCTGGTAGAGAACCTGCAAGGCGCGCTGGCGGGAACGATGGCGTGACGGCATGCTAGGTGGTGGGGCGCAGCTTGCGCATCAGATTGGCCATTTCGATGGCGCTCATGGCTGCGTCAAAGCCTTTGTTGCCGCTCTTGGCCCCGGCGCGGTCCACAGCCTGCTCCACCGTATTCGTGGTGAGCACGCCGAAGGCCACCGGGATGCCGGTCTGCATGGCGATGGATCCAAGGCCTTTGGTCGCCTCGGCGGCGATGTAATCGAAATGCGGCGTTTCACCCTTGATGAGGGCGCTAAGGCCGATGATGGCGTCGTACTGTGCCGTTTCCGCCAGCGCCTTGGCGGCGATGGGTAACTCCCAGGACCCGGGTACGCGGACCACCGTGATGTCGTTTTCGGCGCAGCCGGTGCGCACCAGCGCGTCCACGGCGCCGCCCAGCAGGCGTTCGGTGATAATGCTGTTGAAGCGGCTCACCACAATGGCGATTTTGAGCCCTTTTGCGTCGAGATTGCCTTCGATCACTGAATATGACATGGAAACGTGGGTTTTGCGCGCAGCTATGGGATAATGATTAAACCGAGTCTTATTCTACCGCATGGATCCTGCGTTCATCCGGAACTTTTCCATCATCGCTCACATCGACCACGGCAAATCGACGCTGGCGGACCGGCTGTTGGAAGCCACCGCCGCTCTTTCCCAAAGGGAGATGATGGAGCAAGTGCTCGACTCCATGGACCTGGAGCGCGAGCGCGGCATCACGATCAAAGCCCACGCGGTCCGGCTGAACTACAAGGCCGACGATGGCAACCTGTATCAGCTCAACCTGATCGACACGCCGGGGCACGTTGATTTCTCTTACGAGGTATCACGCAGTCTGCAGGCGTGCGAGGCGGCGCTGCTGGTGGTGGATGCCTCACAGGGCGTGGAAGCGCAGACGCTGGCCAATACCTATCTGGCGCTGCATCACAACCTGGAAATCATTCCCGTCATCAACAAGATCGACTTGCCGTCGGCCGATCCCGAACGGATTCGCGAACAGATTGAACAGGTGATCGGGCTCGACGCCAGGGATGCGATCCTTGCCTCCGCCAAACAGGGCGTCGGCATCCATGAGGTGCTGGAAGCGGTAGTGCATCTTGCGCCGCCGCCCAAGGGTAACCCCGAGGCTCCATTGCGGGCGCTGATCTTCGATTCGTGGTTTGACGCCTATCGCGGCGTGATCATTCTGTTCCGCGTCATGGATGGCCGCATCCGCGTGGGACAGCGCATCAAGCTGATGTCGAACGGAAGCGTCTATGACGTGGAGGCGCTGGGCTACCAGTCTCCCAAGCCGGTTCCGCTGCAGGAGTTGAGCGCGGGCGAAGTGGGCTATGTCTTCGCCAACATCAAGACGGTGTCCGATGCCCGTATCGGCGACACGATCACCAGCGCGGATAAGCCCGCGGCGGAGGCGCTGCCGGGCTTTGAAGAAATCAAGCCGATGGTGTTCGCCGGGCTCTATCCGGTGGAATCGCATGAGCACGGGCTGTTGCGCGAGGCGCTCGAAAAGTTGCGGCTGAACGATTCTGCGTTCAACTTTGAGCCGGAGAATTCGGCCGCGCTCGGTTTCGGATTCCGATGCGGATTTCTTGGACTGCTCCATCTGGAAATCGTGCAGGAGCGGCTGGAGCGCGAGTTCAACATCGATCTGATCACCACCGCGCCGGGCGTGCGCTACCGGGTGACGAAGCTGGACAAAACCGTGGTGGAAGTGGAGAATCCCACGCGCTTCCCCAATCCTTCGGAGATCCAGCACATTGAAGAACCGATCATTGACGCCACCGTCATCACGCGCGAAGAATACCTGGGCGAGATCCTGAAGCTGCTGGAAGAAAAGCGCGGCACCCAGAAGAAGTTCGAATACATCGGCGCCGGCCGCGTGATGCTGAACTATGAACTGCCGCTCAATGAGATCGTGCTGGACTTTTACGACCGGCTGAAGTCTGCCTCCCGGGGCTATGCCTCGCTCGACTATCATTTGGCCGGCCATCGCATTTCACCCATGGTGAAGCTGGACGTCCTGGTGGCCGGTGAGCCGGTGGACGCGCTGTCGATGATCGTGCACCGCGATTTCGCCTATGACCGCGGCAAGGCGCTGATCGAACGGCTGCGGAAACTGATTCCCCGCCAGATGTTCGAAGTCGCGCTGCAGGCGGCCATCGGCGGCAAGATCATCGCGCGCGAAACCATCGCCGCCATTCGCAAGAACGTGCTGGCCAAATGCTACGGCGGCGACATTTCGCGCAAACGGAAACTTCTTGAAAAGCAGAAGGAAGGCAAGCGGCGGATGAAGCGGGTGGGCCGCGTGGAAATTCCGCAAGAGGCGTTTCTGGCCGTACTGCAGGTCAGCAAGCAGCAGCAGGATGACGACTAGTTCTGAAATTATCCGGTCGAAGATCCGGCCGGCGATTCCAGAATTTCTGAAGTGCCGCTCCACGGCCGAACTGCACCAGCATCCCCTTTATCAGGAATTGGCGCCCGATCTTCAGCAGGTGCTGGAGACGCCGCAGACAGGCGATTTCCGGCAGACGGAGGCGGCCCCGCGCGAGTGGTACCGCGTGGTGGCCTGGAACATCGAACGCGGCACGCAGCTCAACGGACAACTTGAGGCGCTGCGTAATCACCCGGGCCTGAAAGATGCCGACGTGCTGCTGCTGATTGAGACCGACGTGGGCATGGCGCGATCGGGCAACGTGGATGTGGCGCGCGCAATGGCCCGGGAACTGGGCATGTGCTACGCCTTCTCCCCCTGCTATCTCAGCCTGGTGAAAGGTTCGGGAGTGGAACGCCACGTCGATGGCGACAACGACCTTGGCCTCCACGGCAATGCCATCCTCAGCCGATATCCCTTGCGCAATGTGCGGCCGATTCATCTGGACAACGGCACCGATAAAGTGGCGTCCAATGAGAAGCGGCTGGGGCGGCAGACGTCGCTCGCCGCGGTAGTGGAATTTCCGGGGCAGCCGGTGAGTGTGGCCGCCGTGCATCTGGATGCGCAGTCCAGCCAGCGGCACCGGCTGGAACAGATGCGCGAGGTGCTGGCGGCGTTGCCGTCGCAGGGCCCGGTGATTCTCGGTGGCGACTGGAACACCAGCACCTACAACTCCTCCCGCGCCTTCCACGCAATCTGCGGCTTCTGGCTGCGCGTGCTGATGGGGGTGGACAACGTGATCCGAAATCACTACCTGCATCCGGAGCGATTCTTTGAGCGGGACCTGTTCCGGCTATTGCGGGACCGCGGGTTTGAGTACGAGCGGTCCAACGTGTTGGGCGCGCACACGGTTTACTACGACATGCGGGACGCGCGGGCGGCCGGCAGCCTGGGCGAGTGGGTGCCGGGCTGGTGCTTCCCGTTCATCCACTGGTCGCTGCGCAATCACGGCGGGCGGTGCCCATTGAAACTGGACTGGTTCGCCACGCGCGGCGTGGAAGCGCGTAATCCATCGATTGTGCATGAGAAGCGCGACGGCAGCCATGTGCCGTTATCCGATCATGACGCCGTCACGGTGGAAGTGCGCCTGTAGCGGTGGGGCGGGGGATTAGCGAACCGGCAGACGCACCGGCGCGCTGCCCGTGCCACCGATACTGAGAACCACCTCTGAAACTCCGCTGATGCCCGCCGGAACGGTTGCGTTGATCTGGTACAGGCCAACAAATCCAGGCGCGAGACCGGCGAACGAGATGGCGGCGGCCTGGCCGTTGATGGTGAGTTCGGGTTGCGTCGCGGTTTGTGAGAGCGGTTCTGCGGGCGCGGGGTTGCCTGGCGCCGGGATCGGATCCACCATCCCCAGGGCACGGGCGAACAGAATGACCGGTTCGCCCGCCACGGCCGGATTTGCGGAACTGATCAGCACGCCATCGGCGCGCACGGCCGCTGCGTGGACTCCATCCAGGGTAAGAATGCCCGGCTGCGCCGCAACCACTGCGACGTCTACCGGCGCGCTTGCTGCGCGGCCGTTATCCACCACCACAGCCGTGGTGGAAGCCGCCAATTCGAAAGGCGCCTGTACAATGATCTGTTCCTGGCCGCCGGCGTTGCGTACGGACAACATGGCTCCTTCCACGCCATCGAATGTCACGGAAGCGCCCGCCAGACGGCCCGGCAGAGGGAACTGCGGCGCCGTTACCTGGCCGTTGGCCCCGGGCGCGAGATTCCTGCCGGTGATGCTGATGAGCGCGCCAGGCGTAATGCCCGATGTCAATGATCCCAGAGCGGACACGGAGGCGCTAGTGAATTCGGGCGCCGCACCCGCGGTGACATTGGAGATTTTGCGGACCCGGTGATTGTCGGTATCGGCGATGTACAGGTTGCCCTGGGCGTCCAGCGCGATTCCGAATTCGCCGTTGAACGATGCGCTGAGAGGCGGGCCGCCGTCACCGGCAAAGCCGCGCGCACCGTTTCCCGCGACTGTACTGATCACACCAGCCGCGTTAATCTTGCGCACACGCCAGTTCGGGCCGTCAGTGAAATACAAATCGCCGTTGGAATCGGTCACCATGGCGCCCGGGAAATTGAGGTTGGCAGAGGTGGCCGGGCCGCCGTCGCCGCTGAATCCGGGTGTGCCGGTGCCGGCGACGGTGGTGATGGTTCCCGCCGTGGAGATGCGGCGGATGCGGTGGTTGTACTGATCGGAGAAATAGATATCCCCGTTGCGGTCCACCGTGAGCGCGGTTGGGTTGTTCAAAGCCGCGGCTGTGGCCGGGCCGCCGTCGCCGGAAAAACCCTGTGCGCCGGTGCCGGCGATGGTGGTGATGGCGCCCGAGGTTGAGATGCGGCGGATGCGATGGGCGCCCTGCTCGGCGACGTAGATGTTGCCGGTCGAGTCGGAGGCGCAGCGGAGACCGATGTTGAACGAGGCAGAGGTGGCGGGTCCGCCGTCGCCGCCATGAACGCGAGCGCCGTTGCCGGCGAAGGTGGTGATCGTTCCGTTGGGCGCGATGCGGCGGATGCGGTTATTGAAGTCGTCGTTGACGTAGATGTTTCCGGCCGGATCGATGCAGACGCCGATGGCTCCGTTCAGCGTTGCCTGAGTGGCCGGTCCGCCGTCGCCGCTGAATCCGGCAGCGCCGGTGCCGGCGATGGTGGTGACCACACCCAGCGCGTCAATGCGGCGTACGCGATGATTGCGCCAGTCAGCGACGATCAGGTTGCCGGCGGCGTCAATGGCGAGGTACACGGGGTTGTTGAAGGCGGCCTCGGTGGCCGGGCCGTTATCGCCGGAAAACCCGGCTGTACCGGTGCCGGCGATGGTGTTGATGGTCTGGCCCCACAGCAGGGCCGACGGAAGCACAAGACAGGCCAGGAAGCGCGGCAAAATCAGATCCTCCAATGCGGATTTCCAACCGGATGACTCCCAGCATACACGATTGATTCCCGCCAGCAGGGTCTGTATACTCGATTTACAAGCTGTAGTCGTGTTTCCCTATCTGGAGTTCCGGCCCATCGAGTTCGGAGTGTTGTCGCTTTCCGCCGTTCGCGGAATGCTCGCTGTAGCGATCCTGACAGGCTACTTTCTGGTTCGTGAGCGGGCACGGCGGCGCCGATTGGACGTGCGTCTGGCGTCGAGGCTGGTGCTGGCGATGCTCGGGTTCGGATTCACGGGCGCGCACGTCTTCAAGGCCGCCTATTTCGATCTTCCCGATTTCAACTTCATGACGATCGTCAATGCGGTTTCCGGCATGGCGTCGTTTGGCGGCATCTTCGGCGGCATCGGGGGTGCGGCGTGGTACCTTCGCCGCCGCGGTCTAGACCTGCAACAGGCGTTGACCTATCTGGATGCGGTCGCTTTCGTGTTTCCCTGCGCCTGGGTTTTCGGCCGTTTCAGTTGTTATCTGGCGCATGATCATCCGGGTGTACGGACGGAAAGCTGGTTGGGTGTACAGTATCCGGGTGGAACACGATTTGACCTGGGACTCATCGAGGTGTTCTTCATGCTTGGCGTCGTCGCGACGTTTCAGATTCTCGACCGCTGGCGCCGCCCTGCAGGGTTTTATCTTTCCACCTTCCTGGTCATTTATGGCACTTTCCGCTTGGCCTTGGATCAGCTTCACATCACGGTGAACCGGTATTGGGGCTGGTCAGTGGATCAATGGGCATCGGCGGCGGCGATCGGATTGGGCTTACTGGCGCTGCGGCCGTTGCGAAAAAAAAGACTCGAAAAGACACGGTTAACGGAGGAGTTGGCATGAGGAGTTTACAGCAGCAATGGGAGAGCGTAACGCTGGTGGCCGCCGTCGTTCTGATGGTGACGGTGGGATGGGGATGCGATCCCTGCGTTTGTGCGTGTCTGAAGGCGCTCGGCTTCTATGACCAGTCCGGTCAATCGCCCAATCTTCCTTTGGGCCTGGAATGGAATCTGGGGCAGGCCGATGCCGCCTACCAGGTGGTGGGACGGGGCGGCGGTTACGGACTGTATCTGAACGGGTCCGAGGCCATGGTGGAGTTCGGCAGAGACGCCCGCGTCCAGCTAAGGTTGGAAGGTGCGCAGACGGCGCCTGTAGAAGCGCTTGACATGCTGCCCGGGAAGGTCAACTACTTTCTGGGAAGCCAGCCGGAGTATTGGATTACCGATGTTCCGACATTCCGGCGGGCGAAGTACCGCAACGTTTATCCGGGCGTGGACATCGTCTACTACGGACATGGCTCAGACCTGGAGCACGATTTCGTCGTGCATCCCGGCGCGGACCCCGCCCGCATCGCGATGAGCTTCAGCGGCGCGTCGCGCAAACGGATCAACGCCGACGGCGATCTGGTGCTGGAGGCCGCGGGCGGTGAGTTGATCTGGAAGGCTCCCCGCTTGTATCAGGAGGTCCCGATGGGCCGCCGGAAGGTGGAAGGCGCCTATCGCGTGAATGCCAATGGTACGGTTGGTTTTGAGGTTGGCATTTACGACTTGAAACGGGACCTGGTGATTGACCCTGTCATCGTCTATGCGTCGAACATTGGCGGAAACGGCTCCGAGTATGGAGCCCGCGTGGCGGTGGACCGATCCGGCAACACATATATGGTAGGTTCCACCGTGGACACGAATTACCGGGTTAGCCCGAATGCACCCACATCGCCAACCAACACCGCCGCCAGCGGAGACGTGACGGTGACAAAGTTGAACGCCGACGGTTCGGCTGTGATGTTCACCACGCGGATTGGCGGCGGTGACTTTGATCTTGGCCTCGGCGCGGCTGTGGACGGCGCGGGCAATATATACATCACCGGGGTGACGCGCAGCGTGAATTTCCCCACAGCGGACGGCTCGTACCGCACCCAGGTCCCGAACCCGTCACAAAACATCGCTGAGCGGAATGACTGCTTCATTACAAAGATTGCCTCCGCCGGCAACCGGCTGGTTTACTCTACCTACCTGGGCGGTACAAGCCCCGACGTTTGTTCGGCGATTGCCGTGGACAGTTCGGGTGCCGCATATGTTGCGGGCTCCACCAATTCGGGTAATTTCCCTTTGACCGGCGGAGTGTTTCAAGGCAGGCTCGTCTTCGGGCAAAGGGCATTACAGATTGACGCATTTGTGGCCAAGCTCAACCCGGAAGGTTCGGGCCTGGTTTACTCTTCCTACCTCGGTGGCAACGGCAATGATCTGGCGACGGGCATCGCGGTGGACGGCGCGGGCAATGCTTACGTGGTGGGCACCACCGACAGTTCCGGCAGCTTCCCGGTGACGCAGGGTGCATTTCAGACGGCGTTCAAGGGCGCGGGAAGACCCATTGCGTTTGAAGGCAATAGCTTCATGCCCGACTATACGTTGGGCGTCGGGGATGGCTTCCTGGTGAAGGTGGATCCACTCGCCGAGAAGGTGCTTTACGGGACCTACTTCGGCGGACGGGACAACGACGTGGCGTTTGGAGTCGCAGTCGATGCAAGGGGGGCCGTCTATGTCAGTGGCAACACGCTGTCGACGGATTTTCCCGTATCCGACCAGGCCGCGCAGAAGACCTTCAAGGGCGCCGGCGCCGAGACCCGGTTTCCCGCAGGCGACGCGTTCGCGCTGAAGTTTGAGCCTTCGGGCGCACTGGGCTACGCCACTTACCTTGGTGGCAGCCTGGATGACCGCGCCGGGGCGATTGCCGTGGACGCCAACGGGAACGCGTGGGTAGCCGGCAGCACGCTGTCCAAGGACTTCCCCGTGACCACCGATGGCGCGCAGCGGACTTACAGCGGAGAGGGTGGCCCGGGCTCGCAGTTCCGCACCGGCGATGCCTTCGTCGCGCAGTTGGATGCCTCCGGCAAAGCTATTGTCTATGCCAGTTACATCGGCGGCGCTTCGGATGACTACGCAGCCGGTGTGGTAGTGGACGCCGCGGGCAGTGTCTACGTCTCCGGCGGCACAAGTTCGCAGGATTTTCCCACCACGCGAGGAGCCGCGCAGGCCGGCTATGGCGGCCACATCGAGAGTTTCCGACCGGCGGGCGACGCGTTTGTGGCCAAGATCGGCGAGGCGCCGAGAGTGGAGGAACCGAAACCGGCCATCGCCGCTGTGGCAAATCTGGCCAGTGGCGTGGGTGGTTCGATCGCGCCAGGCGAGATCGTGGCCATTGGCGGAACGAACCTGGGACCCGCTACTGCTGTGACGGCGAACGCGGTTGAGGGCAGGTTTGCGGCCGTGCTTTCGGAAACGCGGGTGTGGTTCGGCGATACGCCGTCGCCGGTGTTGTCCACGTCGGCCGCGCTGGTGACGGCGGTGGCGCCGTTCGGATTGGCGGTGGGCTCCACTGCGCAGGTGGTGGTGGAGTACAAAGGCGTGAAATCGCCGGCGGTTGCCGTGCCCGTGGTCGCGGCGGTTCCCGGTTTGTTCACGGTTTCCGGCGCCGGCCGCGGACAGGCGACGGCGGCGAACGAAGATGGTTCGGCGAATTCGGTGGAAAACCGCGCGGTTGCCGGCTCTATTATCACGTTGAACGGAACAGGCGCCGGTCTCACCGATCCGGCCAGCACAGATGGCGCGGTAGCGGACGAAGATTTCCCGCCGTTGGCGCAACCGGTGACGGTGCTTTTCGGTGACACCCCCGCCGAGGAAGTGTATTTCTCCGGTGGAGTGAAGGGCCGGGTGGCGGGATTCTTCCAGGTGCAGTTGCGTATCCCGGCCAGCGTGCCGGAAGGCGAGATCCCGGTGACGGTGAAGATCGGTGATGCCGCCACTCAGACCGGTGTAACGATTGCCGTTGCGCCAGCCGTGCCGCCGTCGGAGTGATGGACGGGTTCGCCCGGGCAATTCTTCCCGTCCAGAGAAGTTCTTACCGCCGGCTACGCGGGGAAAGCGCTTCAACTTCAGTAAGTGGAGATGGTATCCCAATTGCTGTGAACGCAGCGGGCGCATACTCCCCTTGCGCTTCGGAGGAGAAGCAGATGAAGCAGATGATACAGACGGGAGTGCTGTGTCTTTCGACGGCGGCTTTCGTATTCGCACACGGAGCACTGGAAATCCCTTTAAGCCGTGTGTATGGATGTTATCTGTCCGGCAACGCTTCGGCCGCCTGTAAAGCAGCCGTGGCGCTGGGCGGCGCGCAGGCGGTGTACGACTGGAACGGAGTGAACATTGGCGATGTGGCGGGCCGCCACCGTGAGCGCATCGCTGACGGGCGGTTGTGCAGCGCGAGCCGCGAACAGCACAAGGGATTCGATCTGCCGCGGGCCGACTGGCCGGCGGTGCGGATTCAGCCAGACACCAACATGGAGTTTGTATTCCGCGGCACCGCGCCGCATGCCACTTCCTACTTCCGTTTCTACGTGACCCGTGATGGGTATGATCCTACCCGGTCCCTGGCATGGGCGGATCTGGAAGCGCAGCCGTTTTGTGAACCCCAATGGAGTTTGAGCGAGGGCCGCTACCGCATGGTTTGCCGGACGCCGCGTAAGACCGGGAGGCACCTGATTTATACGATATGGCAACGCTCGGACAGCCCGGAAGCGTTCTATTCGTGCAGCGATGTGGACTTTGGGGGAGGCGGTGCTCCGGCGCCCGGGCTCGTCTGGACACAGGTGGGCCGGATCCAGGCGGTGGAGGATTTGCCGGTGGCGAGCACGGTGACGCTTCGGGTGTTCGATGGAAGCGGGAGCGACGTGGAATCCCATCGCCTGGTCCTTGCGGCGGGACAGACGGGCGCGGCGGATTGGCCATTTGCGCTCGCATCGTTCGCGAACTCGCGGTCAAACGTGGTGAGAGCGGGGCAGCAGGACTCCGGCGGGGGAATCGCGCCGGTGCGCTCGGCGGCGGGCAATCTGATTTACTCGCGCCAAACGGATTACCGCGTGGCGGTAGACATTCTCAAACCACCGCCGGTGGTGATCGAACCCAGCGGCGTGATGGTGTATCCCCAGGGCAGGGACGGTTACGTGGCCGGTACTGTGGTGAAAGCGACGGACGGCAAGTTGTACCGGTGCCGGCCGTTTCCGAATTCGGGCTGGTGCAGGCAGTGGGATCTATACTACGCGCCAGGCACGGGACTGGCGTGGAGGGAGGCGTGGGTGCGGGTGAATTAGTTCAGAGTGGCGCATTGGCCCCTCAAGTAGTTTGTGGGATCTCCAGAAGCCGGGCCAGCCATCCGCGGAACTGCAGGGCCAGAGGATGTTCCAGGTTGAAGGCGCTTTGACTCAGCGCCAGGCCGAACGAAGCGCCTGGCTCCTTTTGCCAGGCCAGCCATGTGCGAAGTTCCGCTTTGCCGAGATCCTTCTCCGCGAATAGGCGGGGCTTGGGGAGATCGCTCACCGCGTGCAGGGCGTGCGCCCAAAGAGCCGGCTGGGGATCGCGCGGGCTGAGCAACTCTCTGAGAAACGATTCCATGTTGCCGGCTGCGCCTGGCTTCGGCATCAGCCAGACGCCAAGTCTTCGTCCCTTGCTCCACGCGACAATGGTTCCAACTGGACTGGGTTCGTCCGGCAGGTAGAAAGATCCCCCTTCATCCGTTCCAGCGCGTGAACGAATTTCTCTCCAACGGTTTGCCGGATCAGAATCCGCATCGGCGATCAATCCGATTGTGGTGAATCCCGTCTCCTTCTGGATGGCCTCAAACCGGTTCAGAAGTCTCCCGCCGTCACCACAGGCAATGATTTTGTTTGCCTTCACGTCCAGTTGATACTGGAGGACGTTGCTGAGGAAGTGTTTCGCGAAATGACCGTCGTCGCCACCCTCCACCAGCAGCCTCACGTCGTGCGGATCGATCATCGAACCTCGTAGGGCGTGCCTGTAACGCGGCTAAAGAAGTTCTCGTAGTCGAGACGTACCGCCTCAATCCCTCCGGCATCGGACCGTTCCAGCCGGAAAAATGCGGCATCGAAGTTCGTGTCCGCCGATGTCTCCTCAAACGCCTCAAGGCAATCCTTGCTGTGCGTGCTGGCAAATACCTGGACGTTCAACTCACCCGAGATGCGGTTCAGCAGCGGCCACAGTTTTCGAAATAACGTATAGTGAATCCCGTTTTCGATTTCGTCAATCAGGCAGTAGCCATCCTTGGCGAGAATCATAGCCAGACTGATCCCGGTTAACCGTACTGCTCCGTCGCCGAACGAGGCCAGTGGCTGCGGGTCGGCGAAGCGGCCCGTTTGAAGATAGATGCTTCTCACATCGCCCTGCCCCTTCGTGAAGGCGCTGATTGCGTCCGGCACGATCCACTGCAGGACCCGCATGACATCGTCGTGCCGCTCTGTGCCCAGGAGGCTCTCCAGCATTTCGCTGAGTACATCGGAGTCAAAGGGCACGGCTCTTGCGTGTAGTACTCGCTGACCGGCGGCTTTGGCGTATCGCAGGAACGCCTGTGACGCGCGGCGGGCGCCAATGGGTGATTCGTCAAACTCGATTGAGCCGTCCAGCGCTAGAAAAAAATAGGGCTCCCGCGCAGCGCCGGGGGCTTCCACGCGCAGAACTCTTTTTCGGGGGGCGCCGTTGGTGTTGTCCGGCGCCTCAACCCATGCATCATCAGCGTTGCGCTGGTGAAACGCCAGCCGGCACCGGATACGTCTGGCGGAAGATGCCAACTCGAATTGTTGGGCGCGGTCCCTTAAGGAGGAATGAAATAGCGGCTGGACGGTTTCTTCGGTCCAGACCGGCAGTTGCCGGGATGGCACAAGCTGTCCGCGCCAATCCAATAAATCCACCAGGCTGTCCAGGTCGGGCCGAAGGTAGAACTGGATGGCCTCCAGCAACGCCGACTTCCCGACCGAGTTCTTTCCGGAGATCAGGTTGAGGCGTCTCAATCCACTAATCTGGAAAGAGGAGAAACAGCGGAATCCGTTGATTGCAAGCTGGTCCAGCATTCGACTTAACTTAGCCGCATCGTAACCGGATCCCAGTGGCAGGCCCGGCGCTCAAAGTAGCTGATGTTGCAGGCAAGAGCCGGTCCGGCCGTGCGATAGCCGAAGACGGCGTCCTCAAAAAACGGCTTGCCCGTGCGAAGCGCCTGCTGGAAGTTGCGGTGATGCTCGCGGTGCGGATTATGGCTTGCGGGCGGAATGAATTTCTCCACCTTGTCCGGCCGCAGGGCGTCGGCGCTGGGTGTGGATTCCGGATACTTCTCGCGGTACTCCCTCAGGAAGCGTTCCTGCACATCCCTGGGGAAGGTGTTGATGGTGTAGCCGGGTTCGGTTTCGCGGGGCGTACGCGTAAGCGTCACGGCGCTCATGGTGGCTTCCATCAGGCCTTCGCTTCCGATGAAACGCACGCCAAAGGATTCAGCCGGGCGGCTGGAAACAAAGTTTACCTTGAGCGACAGCGTAAACGCCGGATGGTGTTCAGTGGACGGATAGTCCACCAGCGCCAACATCACGTCCGGCGCGTCGCGGCCATCCTTCCAGAAACGCAGCCCCCCGGTGGCGAAAATCCGGGTCGGACCCAATGACCCGGTTACGGTGTGGATGCCGGTGAACAGGTGCACGAACAGGTCGCCGGCCACGCCCGTGCCATAGTCGTTGTAGTTGCGCCAGCGGAACAGCCGCACGGGTTCGAACGGCCGCTTGGGCGCCTTGCCGAGAAAACGGTCCCAATCTACGGTTTGGGGCGATGCATCGGGCGGGATGGAATACTGCCAGGCGCCGAGCGCGGTGTTGCGGTCCAGCCATGCCTCCACCATGTTCAATTCGCCGATGGCCCCGCCGCGCAACAGATCCTTGGCCTTGAGAAAGCCGAGCGAACTGGCATACTGGCTGCCCACTTGCAGGATCCTGCCCGAGGCCTTCTGCGCCTCGATCACCGGCTTGCCTTCGTCGATGGAGTGGACCATTGGCTTTTCGCAATAGACGTGCTTGCCGGCGGCCAGCGCGTCGATGGTGATGCGGGCGTGCCAGTGATCGGGCGTGGCGATGATCACCGCATCGACGTCCTTTCGCGCCAGCACCTCACGGTAGTCGCGCGTGGTGAACAGGTGATCGCCCCAATTCTCCTTGGCGCGCCTCAGGCGTCCGTCGTAGATGTCGCAGGCGGCCACCAGCGCCGTGTTGGGTAGCGAAAGCGCGGTGCGCGTGTCGCCGGAGCCCATGCCGCCGGCGCCGATGAGGGCGAATTGGATCTTGTCGTTTGCCGATGGCATGACGGGCTATACCTCCAGTTGCGGTCTTGATTTTTCCGGCCAGTCGAGATGGAAGAACTTGCCGCGCGGCTGATCCACGCGTTCGTAAGTGTGCGCCCCGAAGTAGTCGCGCTGCCCTTGCAGCAGGCTGGCCGGCAGGCGTTCGGCGCGGTAGCCGTCGTAATAGGCAAGGGCTGAATAGAAGCTGGGCACGGGCACGCCGTTGGCCGCCGCGGCGCCCGCCACCAGCCGCCAGTTGGCCTGGCAGCGGTCGATTTCGCCTTTGAAATATGGGTCCATCAGCAGGTTCTGAAGCTCGGCGTTGCGTTCGTAGGCCTCGGTGATCTTCTGCAGGAAGCGCGCGCGGATGATGCAGCCACCGCGGAAAATCTTGGCGATTTCACCGAACGGCAGCTTCCAGTTGTATTCATCCTGGGCTGAGCGCATCAGCGAAAAACCCTGGGCGTAGGCGCAGATCTTGGAGCAATACAGCGCGTCGTGGATCGCCTGCACGAATGCCGCGCGATCGCCGGTGAAGGCCACCGCGGGGCCGGTGAGCACCTTCGATGCCGCCACGCGCTCATCCTTGATCGCGCTCAGATAGCGCGCAAACACGGCTTCGGCCACGGTGGGCGCCGGAACGCCAAGATCGAGCGCGCTTACCGAAGTCCACTTCCCGGTGCCCTTCTGTCCTGCCGTATCGAGCACGATATCGACGAACGGTTTTCCCGTCACGGGGTCTTTCTGCTTCAGGATGTCGGCGGTGATTTCGATGAGAAAGCTGTCCAGCAGTCCCTGGTTCCATTCGCCAAAGGTTGCGCCTGCTTCAGCCGGCGACATGCCAATCAATCCGGTCATCAGAGAATAGGCCTCACAGATCATCTGCATGTCGCCGTATTCAATGCCGTTGTGAACCATCTTCACGTAGTGGCCGGCGCCATCGGGTCCGATGTAGGTGGTGCAGGAAACGCCGCCGGTGATGGGCTTGCCGGGTTCGGCGCCGGTAAGAGGCTTTCCCGTCGCGGCGTCAACTTTGGCGGCTATCGCCGTCCAGATGGGCTCAATCTCTTTCCAGGAAGAGAATTCGCCGCCCGGCATCAGAGACGGGCCGAAACGCGCGCCTTCCTCGCCGCCGGAAACGCCGGAGCCCACAAAGCGGAAGCCCTTGGCCTTCAGGTCACGTTCGCGGCGGATGGTGTCGTTCCAGTTGGCGTTGCCGCCGTCGATGATGATGTCGCCCGATTCCAACAGCGGCGTGAGGCTGTCGATGACGGCGTCAGTGGGGCCGCCGGCCTTCACCAAAATGATGATCTTGCGGGGGCGCTTGAGTGAAGCGACGAAGGCTTCGAGCGAGGCAAAGCCGGCCAGGCCGCCGGGAGTGGAGGGATTCTCGTTGACAAACTGCTCCATGGTTTCGCGTGTGCGGTTGTAGACGCTGATGCGGAAACCGTGGTCGGCGATGTTGAGGGCGAGATTCTGGCCCATCACGGCAAGGCCTACCAGGCCGATATCGGAAAGAGTTTCAGGCATAAGTTAACTTTTTATTCTAGCGGGCGTAAGCGGCCAATGTTTCCAGGTTGTCAGCGAAGGTCTCCGAGCGGATGATGCGGCTGCGCGGCGGTTGTGTGCCCTGAAAGATTTCGATACGGTCATTCTCCTTGATCGGGGTGGGCTTGCCGTTGATGGTGAGCACCATGCTGCGGGCGGCAAAGACGCTTACGATGCGGTCCGCCTTGCCGATGACGCCCTCTTCGAGCCAGGTGCCGCGCGCGTCCATGGTTTCGAGGATGCGGCGGACGCGCGCGGCGTCAGGACGCTTTGATAGCGGCCCGCCGTCGGGTTCGTTCCACGGGGAAAGGCCGTGAAGTTTTTCGGGGCGCTTGGCGGGCGCGGTGCGGCTGTAGGCGTCAAAAT
The DNA here is from genome assembly GCA_033762895.1 of Bryobacteraceae bacterium. Lineage (GTDB taxonomy): Bacteria > Acidobacteriota > Terriglobia > Bryobacterales > Bryobacteraceae > CADEFT01. The sequence continues at coordinate 51,883 of JANRLE010000062.1, forward strand.
CGCGCCGCAGGCCGGCCAGAGCACTGCCTGTAGTGAGCACGCCGTAGTGTGTGATCACGGATTCATCGGAGTAGCTGAGTTCGTAGCCATCGGGGCGCGAAGAGCCGAGGCCGCGCGCCTGAATCATGGTTCCCTTGGTAATGAAGAGCGGACGGTTGGTCTTCAATTCGTAGAAGCGGGCCATCACAGGGGTTCCGGGCCGGATCCGCCTCCACACTTCCGATGGATTCGCCGGACGTGGCAGCACGGAGGCTTCCAGATACTTAAGCGCCGGGCCGATGGCGTCCAGATATTTGCGGTTTCCGGTCTCGCGGTACAGCACCAGCAGCATGCGGATGATGCCCTGCGATTCTCCGCCGGTCACCGAAGGCGGTTCGAAGGCACGCGCCCAGGCCGGATGCATATCGGTGTCGTACTGCTGCGCCCAGGCCGGTTGGGGTTCCGGCATTTGCGCCAACAGAATGAAGCCGCCGCCCTTTTCCGCCGATGCGGTGTAGCGCGCGTCCTTGTAGATGCGGCCGGCCTCCAGCATCAGGTCGATACAATCGGCGATGGTGTTGTCGTTGAAGGTGTAGTGCTGGCGGTAGATCTCGCCCGGCCACTTGCGTGACCAGGAGTCCTGGTAGCTGGCCTTCTTTGCGGGGAACTGGGACATGTCGGGAGGACCGGTGAACCGCTGGGGCCAGGCGCCGTTGGGATATTGGACCTTCATCAGTTTATCCAGCGCGAAGAGCGCGGCATCGTGGATGGGCTGGTCCTTAAAGTCGAGCGCGCGGTCCACGCGCATCAGCAACCGCAGGGTGGCCTGGGTGGTGTTGTCATCGAGCGTAGTGGGCGGGGCCTTGGGCAGTGTGGCGGAGGCGCAATCATGTTCGCTGCGGTAGGGGAAGGATTTGCGCTTTGCGGGGTCGAACTCAACGATATAGTCCCAGCCGCCCGAACAGAGCTGTCCACGAATGGCGGCCTGGGCCGCGCCGCGGGCCGCATCGAGATAAACACGGTCACCGGTGGCGTCGTAGGCTTCGAGAAACGCCATGCCGACGCGGGGCGTGGCTTCGCGTTGCAACTCAATCTGCGTGGGGCCTTCGCCGTGTTCAGAGCGCCCGTAGCTCAGATCCTCGGCGTAGTAATAGTGGTAGCCGCCCTGGGTGGCCACCTGCTGCGCAAAGAACGTGGCGGCCTTTTTCATGGCCTGCAGCGCGTCCTGTTTGGAGGGCTCGGTCTGCGCGCCGAGGGAGGTGGCAAGCAGAACCGGGGCCAGGAATCTTACGATAGTGGGAATGGCCTTCATACATGATGATTTTCTCCTAAGCACGCCCACGGCGCGACGTCTTTTTCACGAATTCGCAAAGGACGAACCGATTCTGGACTACCACAACCACCTTCCGCCCAGGGAGATCGCCGAAAACCGGCGGTTCCGCAATCTGTTTGAGATCTGGTTGGAAGGCGACCACTACAAGTGGCGGGCGATGCGTGCCAATGGCGTCGGCGAGCCGTATTGCACGGGCGGCGCCGATCCGTACGAGAAGTTCCTGGCCTGGGCCAGAACTGTTCCGCAAACGCTGCGCAATCCGCTCTATCACTGGACGCACCTGGAACTGAAACGCTACTTCGGCGTGGAGGAACTGCTGGATGAATCCACCGCGCCGGCGATATGGGAGCGGGCCAATGCCGCGCTGGCCACCGATGACATGCGGGTTTGGGGGATTCTGAAGAAGTTCGGGGTGAAGGCGCTCTGCACCACGGACGATCCCACTGACGATCTCACATGGCACAGCAGGATTGCCGCCTCTTCGCTCGAGACGAAGGTATTTCCCGCCTACCGGCCGGACAAGGCTCTGCGGGTGGATGCGCCGGAGTTGTTTAACGCGTGGGTGGCGAGGCTGGAGGAGGCGGCGAACGTTTCGATCAGCGGCATGCAGGCGTTTCTCGATGCATTAAAAAGCCGGCACGACTTCTTCCACACGATGGGCTGCCGGCTCTCCGACCACGGATTGAATCACTGCTACTCCGATTTTTGTTCCGATGCCGAGGCGGCGGCGATCTTCGACCGTGCGCGAAACGGGCAGGCAGCGGCGGCTGCCGAGCACGCGAGCTTTGCCGCCAACCTGATGCTGTATTTCGGGCAGTTGGATGCCGGGAAGGGATGGACCAAGCAACTGCATCTGGGCGCGCGGCGCGGCGGCAATTCGCGCATGGCCCGTCAGCTTGGCCCCGACACAGGTTTCGATTCGATGGGCGATTGGCGGCAGGCCGATGCCCTGGGCGCTTACCTGGACCGGCTGGAGCAGGAGAACGCGCTTCCCAAAACGATTATTTACAATAATAACCCCGTGGATAACTATGCCTTCGCCACGATGATCGGTAACTTCCAGGACGGCGTGACGCCCGGCAAGGTGCAGTTTGGCAGCGGATGGTGGTTTCTCGATCAGAAGGAAGCAATGGAATGGCAGATGAACGCACTGTCGAACACGGGCCTGATCTCCCGCTTTGTGGGCATGCTCACCGACTCG
>JANRLE010000063.1:0-2252 GCA_033762895.1 Bryobacteraceae bacterium
GAGCGATGATCCATCGGCACGTAGTGCCGCTCATCGTAGCCCGTATAGATCTGCCGCGGCCGCGCAATCTTCTGCTCCGGATCATCCAGCATTTCCTGCCATTGCGCCAGCCAGCCCACGGTTCTGGGAATCGCAAACAGCACGGTGAACATCGCCGGCTGGAATCCCATCGCCTCGTAGATAATACCCGAATAGAAATCCACGTTCGGATATAGCTTCCGCTTGATGAAATACTCATCTTCGAGCGCAATCTTCTCCAGCGCCATTGCGATGTCGATCTTCCGGTTGCGGCCCGTCACCTCGAACACACGTTCGGCTGTCCATTTGATGATCCGCGCCCTGGGATCGTAGTTTTTGTAAACACGATGCCCGAAGCCCATCAGCCGGAATTCGCCTGACTTCACCTTGTCGATGTAGCGCGGAATCGCGTCCACAGAGCCGATCTCATCCAGCATCTTCAACACTTCCTCGTTGGCGCCCCCATGCAGTGGTCCCGAAAGCGCTGCTGCGGCCGCCGCCACGCTCACATACGGATCGGCGTGGGAGCTGCCCACCGCCCGCATCGTGTTCGTGCTGCAGTTCTGCTCATGATCGGCGTGCAGGATAAACAGGATGTCCAGCGCCCGCGCCAATACCGGATTGGCCGCGAACTTCGGCTCCACCATGCGCCACAGCATGTTCATGTAGTTTTCCGTGTAGCTCAACTCGTTGTCGGGGTAGATATAGGGAAACCCGAGCCCGTGGCGGTAGGCAAATGCCGCTATGGTGGGTACTTTGGCCACGAGCCGCGCAATTTGCACCTTCCGGTTGGCCGCGTCCTTCACGTCCCGCGCTTCCGGATAAAACGTGGAAAGCCCGGCCACCGCGCTGACAAACAGCGACATCGGGTGCGCATCGTAGCGGAAACCCTCCATGAACTTCTTCAGGTTCTCGTGGATCATGGTGTGATACTTCACCTGGTTCACCCATGTGGCAAGCTGCCCTTCCGTCGGCAGTTCGCCGTTCAGAAGGAGGTAGGCCACCTCCAGGAACGAACACTTTTCGGCCAGTTCTTCAATGGGATAGCCGCGATAGCGGAGGATCCCCTTGTCGCCGTCAATAAAGGTGATTGCGCTTCGGCAGGACGCCGTGTTCATAAAAGCCGGATCGTAGGTCATCAGCCCGAAATCCTCCGGCCCCTGCTTGAGTTGCCGTAGATCCATGGCCCGGACCGTTCCGTCCTTGATCGGTACCTCGATGGTGGTGTGGGTGCGATTGTCGTAAATGGAAATGGATTCGGTCATTGCGTCGGCTCCTAATCCAAACCCCTGAGCAAACGGAGTGCCAGCGTGGTGCACCTCGGCCAGAGTGGTGGATTTCCACCACCGCCCGGCTCCTGGTGGCGATTGTAACTATCGCTATATCAACACCTTACGGCTGGAATCCGAATTGCCTCGAAAGGAACTGGGAGGGACGGCAAATGAAAAGTGCAAGATACGTTCTGATCGCGGCGCTGGCCGGAGCGCTCGCGATGCCTCTGATGGCGCAACGGCGTGGCCGCGATCGCGACCGCCGGCCTGAGCGCGAAACCGGCGTTGCCAGGCTCAGTTCGGTCATCGGTGAAGTGACCAGGCGCCACGGTGAAGGGAATCCCATGGTGCATGCCGACGCGCGTACGCCCCTGGTGAGCGGTGACTGGGTGGCCACCGCGACCGCCTCACGTGCCGAGGTCCGGCTGGATGAGTCGAATTTTATCCGCCTGGGACCGGAGAGCGAGATCCGCCTGGTCCAATTGGGGGAACGTTCATTCCAGGTGGACGTGATCCGCGGAAAAGTCTCTTACACGATGTTGAAGCACGGCGAGGCCGATGTCGATCTGCGCGCGCCCAACGCCAACATCGTGCCCCGCAAGGACGGCGTTTACCGGGTGGAGGTGGCTGCCATGGACGACACCCGCGTCACCGTCCGCAAGGGCGAAGCCGAAGTGCTCACGCCGGAGCATTCCGTGATCCTCAAGAAGAACAAGACATTGGCTGTGCGCGCCTCCGATCATAGCCAGCGCAGTACCGCATCGGCTGCGCCAAAAGACTCATTTGATGACTGGAACCAGCGCCGTGACCGTATCATGGAACAGGATCGCGGCCCCGTTTACCGCCGCGGCGGATGGTACCCCGGCGGCATTCACCTCGGCTACGGTTGGGGCTGGGGCTATCCCTGGGGTTGGGGCGGCTGGGGCCCGTGGGGCTACGGCGGATTCTACCGCCGGCCGGTGG
>JANRLE010000064.1:0-18335 GCA_033762895.1 Bryobacteraceae bacterium
GAAGAGAAGACAGAGATCAGGTTTGTCTTTGTCGATGGCGTGAGGCATGAGCCGAAATGAAACTGCTACTGTTGCTCGGGGCGTGTCTGGAACTGGCGGCGCAGCCCGTTGTGATCCAGAACGCGAACATACTCACTGTCACCAGGGGATCGTTCCGTGGATCCGTGCTCATCCGTGACGGCAAGATCGTGGAGGCGGGCGAGCGGGTGTTGATCCCGCCTGGCGCGAAGATTGTGGACGCCGGAGGACAGTACGTGATGCCCGGCATTATCGACTGTCACTCGCATATCTCGGCGGAGGCCATCAACGAGAGCTCGGTATCCGTTTCGTCGATGGTGAGCGTGGAGGACGTGATCAATCCGGAGGCGGTGGCGCTCTATCGGGCACTGGCCGGCGGCGTGACGTCTGCCAATATCCTGCACGGCAGCGCAAACGCGATCGGCGGGAAATGTTCCCTGCTGAAGATGCGGTGGGGACAGGACGCGCGGGGATTGAAGTTCGAAGGCGCAAAGCCGGGGATCAAGTTCGCATTGGGGGAAAACCCGAAACGCCGCGGCCAACCGGGCAGTACGGAGGGGGTGCAACAGAACCTGCGCTACCCCGGTACGCGCATGGGCGTGGAGGATGTGATCCGCCAGAGTTTTAACGATGCGAAACTCTACCAGCAGCAGTGGAAGGAGTACCAGCAGAACAGGAAGGGCCCGCCGCCGCGCCGCGACTTGAAGCTGGAGCCGCTGGTGGAAGTGCTGGAAGGCAAGCGGCTGGTGCACGCGCACTGCTATCGCGCCGATGAAATTCTGATGCTGCTGCGCGTGGCCGAAGAGTACGGATTCAAGATCCGCACGCTGCAGCATGTGCTGGAAGGTTACAAGGTGGCCAAAGAGATCGCCGCGCACGGAGCGGGCGCCTCGACGTTCTCCGATTGGTGGAGTTACAAGGTGGAAGCCTTTGACGCGATTCCGTATAACGCGGCGATCATGGTGCGCAAGGGCGTGCTGGTTTCGCTGAATTCCGATTCGGCGGAACTGATGCGGCGCCTCAACACCGAAGCGGCGAAGACGATGAAGTACGGCGGACTGAGCGAAGACGAGGCGCTGGCGCTGATCACCATCAATCCCGCAAAGCAATTGCAGGTGGAGGACCGTGTGGGCTCGATCGAGCCGGGCAAGGATGCCGATCTGGTCATCTACGACAAGCATCCCTTGTCTTCGTTCGCCAAGGTCCAGAAGGTGCTGATTGACGGGCGCGTGTATTTTGATCGCGATGAGGACGTAAGCGGGCGGGAGAAAGTGCGGCTGCGGAGGAAACAATGATCGCGCTGGCGGTTCTGATGGCCGGCGCGTTATGCGCCGAAGAGTCTTTTCTGCTGCGGGGTGTCACCGTTCACCCGGTGACGGCGGCGAAGATCGACAACACGACGGTGCTGGTGGAGAAGGGCAGGATTGCGGCCATCGGCGGGAAGCTGAAGGCGGCCAAGGGCGTGCGGGTGATTGAGGGCCGGGGCTTGCATGTCTATCCGGGAATCATCGATTCGGCGACGAATATCGGTTTATCGGAAATCGGTTCGGTGCGCGAAACCAGCGACATCGCCGAGATTGGCGACTTTAAGCCCCAGCTTCGCACGGCGGTGGCGGTAAATCCTTCGAGCGAGCACGTTCCGGTGATCCGCGCCAACGGCATCACGGCGGCAATGGCATTGCCTGATGGAGGCATCATCGCCGGGCGCGCGGCCCTGATGCGGTTGGACGGCTGGACATGGGAAGAGATGCAGGCAAAGGGCGACGCGGCGATGTATGTGGCGTTTCCGGTGCTGACCATCGGTGGACGCGCAGGCGCGAACCTGGCCGAGGCCCGGCGTTATCATGAGGCGCGGCTGAAGAGCCTGCACGACTATTTCGAATCGGCCCGCGCTTATCAGAAGGCGAAGGCGGCCGCGCGCCCGGGCTTGCGCACGGACCTGGCCATGGAGGCGATGCTGCCGGTGCTGGAGCGCAAGGTCCCGCTGATGATCAAGGCCGAGCGCGAGAAGACAATTGCCGCGGCGCTGGATTGGGCGGAGAAGGAGCGCGTGCGGGTGATTCTTTCCGAGGTGCGGGAGCCGGGCGCGACGCTGGCACGAATCAGGGAGAAGAACATCCCGGTCATTCTGGGCCCCACGCAGCAGCTTCCGTTGAACGAGGATGATCCCTATGACGCGGCGTTCACGCTGCCGGCGGAGTTGCACAAGGCGGGGGTGAAGTTCGCCTTCGGGACCTTCGGGAATCAGTTCTCGCGCAACCTGCCGTATCAGGCGGCGACGGCGGTGGCGTTCGGCCTGCCTTACGAGGAAGCGCTGCGGGCGATCACGATCGCACCGGCTGAGATCTGGGGTGTGGCGGCGGAGATGGGTTCGGTGGAAACGGGCAAGTGGGCGGACCTGATGGTGACCGACGGGGATCCGCTGGAGGTGCGGACGCAGGTGAAGATGCTGTTAATCAAGGGTAAGCAGGTGGAACTCGAGAGCAGGCACACGCGGCTGTACCAGCGGTACCTGGCGCGGCCTTAAGCCAACGTTCCCATGGCGTCCAGCTTGGCGTCGCTCAGATAACCGTAGCGATTGACCCACACGCGCCGCCCCGCGGCATCGTAAGCCACCTTCAGACGGCGTTTGAAATCACTTAGTGGTCCGTAGCCGTGGGCCAGGGTAATGACGGGAGTACGGCCGGCCTGTTTCTGCGCGGCGCGGATCTTCGCTGTCATTACCGCGTCGGAAACCGGGTGAGCTTCCTCGGGCTCGGGGTAGCGAAGATCGGCCAGTTTCCCAACGCCGGGCAGGCCGCGTAACTGGAGCCAATGCCCAACGCCGCTCACGATCGCACTTTCAGATACATTGGGATTCGCCTGCTTCAGCGCATCTCCCCAGAAGCGCAGGATCATGGGCCAATGCATGGTGTAAAGCTTTACGCTGAAGGCGCTGGCCAAAGGCGCCACGCGCGCGAAGTCCATGCCGGATATCAGCGATAGGGGCGGAGGAAAGGCGTTCGGCATCAGTTCCTTATCCTTTGGCAGCGCGGCGCGGAACGCCTTCAACAGATCCTCCACTAACAGCGCCTTGAGCTTCACCAGGTCCGCCATCGCCGGGAATGGCGCTTTCAACGCCGATTCCGTCAGCCCGCCGTGCAGCATGCGATAGACCCGCAAGGCCTCGGCCTTCAAACGATCGAAGTCCATACCGTGGCGCTGGGCGGCGGCCTGGGCGTGATCGCTGAAATCGAGGAAGGCGTCGTCCAGGAAATAGGGCGGATACTCGGGCCAATCGACACGGAAGCCGTCCACCTCCGGGTAAGCCTGCGCCAGATCACGAAGCAGGGCGCAGGTGTAATCGCGGATGGCGGGGCTGGCGAGGCTGCCGTTGTTGGCCAGGCGGCGGGGCGGGATGCGGCCATCGGGCAGACGGGGGGCGTCCTCAGGGGCCGGCCCGCCGAACTGGACGCGGTAACCCGGAGGGATGGCGGCCTGCACCTGAAGGTAGGTCTTCAATCCGCGGCGCTTGGCTTCGCGCAGGAAATCCTTGACGATGGGGCCCTGGCGGCGGGTGAGATCACCGGTTTTTGAGGGCTGATATCGCAGTCCTCGGTAGAGGCGGAGGTCGGGTTCAAAGCTTGGGGCGGTGCGCACGAACAGGTCCCGTTTGCCGAACAGCGGGCGATCAAGCAGGCGTACACTCCCGGCGCCGGCATCGATTGGCGGTTCGCGGGAACCGGTTTTGTCGTCAGCCGGCTCCATGACGTAGGGGGAGGTGGCGACGGCGGTGACTTTGGCGCGGTCCACGAGGTTTTTCAGAACGCCGTCAATGCCTTCGGCCTGAATCCATTCGGGCATCATCGTGATCCCGCTGAAACGGGCGGCGGGCGGCATAGCGAAGGCCGATCCGGCGGAGAAGGCGAGCAGTTGGCGTCTGGTCATTGCACTATCGAGTGTATACCGGGCTGATGCCTTTTCGAAGCGGATCGCGCGTACTTGAGTACAGGAGTAGAGGTATGCGGTATGTTCGCCTGACGACCGGCTCTTTGTGGCTTTTGGGCCAGCTAGGGAGGCCCAACCTGGGGTTCATGAGTTCCTGGAATTCGGAGACGTTCGGCTACAATGTCGGCACCTGCGTCGTTTATACGCTGATTGGCGTGCTGCTGTGGACAGGATGGCGGGTGCGGTCAGTCTGAAGGAATGGCGTCCCCAAGGGGATTCGAACCCCTGTTATCGCCGTGAAAGGGCGGTGTCCTAGGCCGGGCTAGACGATGGGGACGCGAAAGAGGCAGGCCTTCACCTATTCTAGGGGACCAGGGGTCCCGAGTCAACCTGCCCCGGTTGTGAGAAAAAGAACTAGAGCGTCTTCAGGTAGGCCATCACGTGGGCCTTTTCCTCGTCGCTGAGAATGCTCTCGTAAGCCGGCATGCCGTTGCCGCCGGTGTTGAGAATCGCCTTTACGTTTTCGTCGTTCACGGGCTTGCCGTTGGCCAGTTTGGCTTTCTTGAACAGCCCCTTCAGGCCGGGGCCCATTTTCTTTTCGTCAGAATCGGCGTTGTGGCAGACGCCGCACTGTTCGAAGAGCTCTTTGCCCTTGGCCGCGTCGCCGGCTTTTTTGTCGGCGGCGGCAAGAGAAGAAGCCGCAAGAATGACACCAACAGTTGTCGTGAGAATTTTCTTCGTCATCTGGGAACCCAATTCCTCCTGGAGATGATAATACAGACGGGGCTGCCTAGACTAGTCTATCGTGAATCCCCTACCCGCTGCACAACCGATTGGACGAACGCCAATGCCCACAGGATACAAGGGAAACCAGACATGAAGAGACATTTAATGATCCTGTTTGCAAAGGCCCCGGCGCCTGGTAAGGTAAAAACCCGGCTGATTCCGCACTTTTCGGCTGAGCGGGCGGCGCAATTGCACCATGCCCTGGTCGAGGAAGCGTGGGAACGGCTGTACGGGATGGCGCCTTTGGAATTGCATACCGATGTGGAGACGGAAGCGTGGCCGGGGCTGGGTCCGCGGCGGCTGCAAGTGCAGGGCGATTTGGGCGAGCGGATGCTGCATGCGCTGGAGACGGGTCTTGGCGAAGGCTACGGCAGGGTGCTGATTGTGGGAAGCGACGCACCGGGCCTGCCGCCGCCGCACGTCGAACAACTGCTGGATTCGATGGCCGATGTGGCGCTGGGCCCGGTGGAAGACGGCGGCTATTACGCGATCTGCTGCGGGCGCACCGATAAGGGGATGTTTGAAGGAGTGCGCTGGTCAACCCCGCATGCGCTGAGCGATACGGCCGCCGCTTGCGCGCGCTGTGGGTTGTCGGTGCAGGTTGGCCGGCCCTGGTTCGATATCGATGAGCCGGCCGATTTGGAGCGCCTGCGGGATTATCCCTCGCTGGCCGGATTCGCACCGGCGTAGTCGCTGGCCGAGACCCAGCCCATCATGCCGAAACCACCGACATAGTAGACCTCGGCGACATCCATGCGGTAGAAGCCAAAGTCGCCGAAATCGGCCCATTGCGCGGCAGCGGGGTGTTGGGCGAGATAGGCTTCGCGGGCGGCGGGTTCTTCCGCATCCGGCACCTCGGCCACCGATCCCAGCAGGTTGGCGCGGGCGCCGCTGAGCAGGCCTTCCTCGCTGGTCTCCTCCGACACCAGCAGCGCGGCTTTGGGATTGGCGGCGAGGTTCTTGGTATGAACCGCCATGCTGCTGATGAGGAAGAGGGGACGCCCCTGCCCGTCCAGGGCGTAGGGCGTCACTGAGCCGAAGGGGTAACCTTCACGTTTCGCAGAGTTGGTGCAAAGCACGCCCTGGTGGTGGGCTGCTGCGAGACGGCGTGCTCCCTGTGCTTTTTCCATACCTCAGGCCTTGGGTTTCGGCGCGGGCAGGTCCTTTGCTTCGCAGGTGGATTGGAAGCCCTGGCGTGCGTGCGCGCCGTCGCAGAACGGCTTGTTTTCCGACAGCCCGCAGCGGCACAGACCGATGACGGTGCGGCCGGCCAGACCGTACTCTTTCCCCAAGGCGTCGGAGATGATGAACTCGCCCTCGATCCTCAGGGGGCCGTTGTTATTGACTGTAATCTTCGTTTGTGGCATGCCTGTCGATGGTAGCAAAATCGGCGCGGCTATAATCGATGACATGTGGCGTCTGCTGGCGCTAACCGTGGCTGCGATTGCGGGCGCGCAGGAGATTGCTCCGGAGACGCTGCTGCTGGCGCGCATCAAGGTGCGGGCGGGAGAAAATCTGCGGGGGCTGCCCAACTACACGTGCCTTCAGACCATTGAGCGTTCGTGGCGTGGGGCGGCGTCGCGTAAGTTCGCCTTGCGCGATGTGGTGCGTGTGGAGGTGGCGCTGGCCAACAACCGGGAGATGTTCGCGTGGCCGGGCTCGGATGAGTTCGACGAACGCGATATCACGGAGATGGTAAGTGGCGGCTCGATCGGCAACGGCGTGTTCGCTCTGCATGCGCGCAGCGTTTTTCTCGGCACGGGAGCGACGTTTCAGTATCTGGGCGAGCGGATTCGCGAAGGGCGGCGGACGATCCGCTACGACTACCGGGTGCCGCGGCTGATGAGCGGATACACGCTGCGGGTGCGGCCGAGGGAAGGCATCGTGGGGTATGAGGGTTCGTTCTGGGTGGACGCCGATTCACTGGATCTGATCTGGCTGGAAGTGCGGATCAACGACATTCCGGCGCACCTTCCGATTGCATCGGGTTATGAGCTGCTGCGCTATGAACGGGTGCGGATATCGGGCGCCGAGTTTCTGCTGCCGGCCGAATCGGAGACGATCCTCACGGACCTGAAGGGCGGGACGAACCGCAACCTGACGCGCTTTTCCGATTGCCGCCAGTATGCCGGCGAGTCGGTGATCCGGTTCGATGAGGCGCCGGAGGACGCCGGGGCGCGGCGGAAGGGTCCGGAACTGGTCAACCTGCCGGGAGAACTGGAGATGGAGTTGGCGTTGGAGACCGGAGTGGAAGCAGGCGTGTCGGCGGTGGGAGACATGATACGGGCGACGGTGGCGCGGGAGGTGCGGCGAAAGAAGGAACTGATTGTGCCCAAAGGCGCCATCGTCAGCGGGCGGATCCTGCGGCTGAACAGGATGGAGGGATTCCGCGAGCCATATTGGACGGCGGGCGTGGAATTCACGCGAATCGAGTTTGGCGGCAAGTACGCCGAGTTCCGCGCGCGGATGGAGGCGGCTTCGGCACGATTCCCGCAAGCCACCATCAGTTCGAATGGCGCCACACAACGGTGGACGACCATGCGGGAGCCGCCCCCTTCCAATCCGCGTATTGGTATTCTCTACATGAGGGGTGAGCGCCCGAAGTTAAGCGCCGGGTTCCGCACCTGGTGGCGAACCGAGTCAACCAATCCCGAAGAAAAGAAAACGACAGAGGAAAAGAAGTGATACAGTTCGAGCCCGAATCCGACTACGCCTTGTTCCAGCACGCTCTCGATTTCTCAAAGAAACAGGTCCGCTCTCTGATCGAACGCCATCCCGACTTCTACCCGATGTACACGAAGGACGGTAAGTGGAAACACGAAGGGCCGGCCTGGACGCACTGGTGCGACGGCTTTTTTCCCGGCATGATGTGGGTGTTCCGAAGGAACTCCGCGGAAGGGTCGGCCGAGCAGAAGTATTGGCAGGAGCAGGCGATCCGGTACAGCAAGCCGCTGGAGCCCCGTAAGATGGACCGGGACGTTCACGACCTGGGGTTTATTTTCTTTTCCACCTATTACCGGTGGTACAAGCTGACGCGGGATCCGCAGCTCAACGAAGTGCTGATTCAGGCGGGCAAAACGATGGCGCTGCGATTCCGGGAAAAGGGCCAGTATCTGAGGTCTTTTGTGGCGGAGAATTCGCTGTTCATCGACATCATGATGAACGTGGGAATTATCTTCTACGCGGCGCGGGAGACACATGACCGCAAGCTTAGGGATGTGGCGCTGCGGCATTGCCTGACGACGAGGCGGGTGCTGGTGCGGGGTGACGGCTCGTCGGCGCACGAAGGCTTGTTTAACCTGGAGACGGGTGAATTCCTGCAGCAGACGACACACCAGGGCTTCCGCGGCGACTCCTGCTGGTCGCGCGGGCTGGCATGGGCGCTTTATGGCTTCGGCACCTCCTACGAGTACAGCCGGGACCCGCGTTTTCTGGCGACAGCGGAAGCCTGCGCCGATTACTACATCACGCACACCAATGAAGACGGAGTGCCGGCCTGGGACTTCAATGCTCCGGCCGACAGCCGGAAACTTCTGGATACGTCGGCGGCGGCGATAGCGGCATCGGGGATGTTGCGGCTTTCGCGGCTGCTGCACGATCCGGTGAAGGGCCACTTCTACTGGGGCACGGCGATGCGAATACTGCGTTCCCTGTGCGAAAAGCATCTGGGGGATCGGGAAGAAGGATGGGAAGGCACGTTGAAGGGCGGCGTGTACCATCTGTCGAAGAACCTGGGCGTGGACGAGAGCGTGATGTGGGGTGAGTACTTCTTCATTGAAGCGCTTGACCACGCGCTGGTGCCGTTTAACAGCAAATCGAATCACTAGAGCCGGCCAATGCGGATCGGGCTGATGTCGGATACGCACGGCTTCCTGGATGAGGCGTTGTTCACCTACTTCGCCGAGTGCGATGAGGTGTGGCATGCCGGCGATTTCGGCGCGGTGGAGGTGTTGGACCGGCTGAAGGCGTTTAAGCCGGTGCGCGGGGTATTTGGGAACATCGACGGGGCCCAAGTGCGGGCGGAACTGGCGCGGGACCTGGAGTGGGAGTGCGAGGGGCTGCGGGTTTACATGACGCATATCGGAGGTTATCCGGGGGCGTATGAGCGCGGTGTGAAGCCGGAACTGGCGGCGCGCCAGCCGGGGCTGTTCCTTTGCGGCCATTCGCACATTCTGCGCGTGATGCGCGATCAGAAGCTGGGCCTGATCCACATGAATCCGGGGGCGTGCGGACATCACGGGTGGCATCAGATGCGGACGGTGCTGCGGTTTTCAGTAAACGGCGGCAAGGTGGAGGGGCTGGAGGCGATCGAACTGGGGCGGCGCGGCGTGCGGTGAGCGGGGCGCGCCGGCCTTGTGATATGTTCTCCGGTTGCTCCCGAACAAACTCGACGACACCGCCATCGCCGCGCTGCGGCGCAAGGTTGCCTGGCACATCCTGCCGCTGGTGATCGTGCTGTACATCGTGGCGTACCTGGACCGCGCCAACGTGGGCTTTGCCAAGCTGCGCATGGCGGCCGATCTGGGCTTTTCGGAAGAAGTATTCGGTTTGGGCATCGGCATCTTCTTCCTCGGCTACCTGACGCTGGAGATACCTGGGGCGCTGCTGGTGGAGCGGTGGAGCGCGCGGAAATGGTTCGCACGCATCCTGATCACGTGGGGCTTCATTTCGGCGGCCACGGCGTTCGTGGAAACGCCGATGCAATTCTATGTGGTTCGCTTCCTGCTGGGCGTGGCGGAGGCGGGCTTCTTTCCGGGAATCATCGTCTACTTTACGCACTGGTTCCCGATGCGGGACCGGGGACGGGCGCTATCGGGCCTGGTGGTGGCGGTGCCATTCAGCCTGGCGCTTGGCGCGCCGGTTTCGGCGGCTCTGCTGCACCTGGATTGGCTGGAGCTGAAGGGTTGGCAATGGCTGTTTTTGCTGGAGGGACTGCCGGCGGTGGTGCTTGGCATGGTTACATTGTGGCGCCTGACGGACCGGCCGCGGGACGCCAAGTGGCTGACTGCGGCCGAAAGGGAATATCTGGAAGGGCGGCTGGCGGAAGAAGCACGGGCCAAGCAGGCGGCGGCGCCCTTCAGCATCGGACAGGCGCTTGGCTCGCGTACGGTGTGGTTGCTGGCGCTGGGCATTTTCGCCACCAACACGGGCGGTTATGCGCTCTCTTTCTGGATGCCGACGACGGTGAAGAGCCTTTCGCGCGGCTCCGACACGACGGCGCTGCTGTTCAGCGGGCTGTTCTATCTGTGTGGCCTGGTGGGTGTGCTTTACGCGGGTTTCTCGTCGGACCGGTCCGGAGACCGGAAGTGGCACTGCGTCGTAGGTCAATCGGCCACAGGGTTGCTGCTGGCCGCGAGCGCAATTCCGGGCCAGCCTTTCGCGCTGGTGATGACGTGGCTGCTGCTGACGGGACTGGTGGCGCATTCGTGGCCTCCGCCGTTCTGGGCGCTGCCGACGCTTACGCTGACAGCTTCCGCCGCGGCGGCGAGCATCGGATTTATCAACATTTTTGCGAACCTGGCTGGTTATCTCGGCAATCACCTGATTGGATGGATGAGGTATCAGGGGGCGGGCGACAGCGCGTGCCTGTTCTTTCTGGCATGCTGTTATCTGCTGGGTGGCCTGATTGTGAGTTTTGTGAAAGTGACACCCGCGAAAGGCTGAGTTGTGAATGAATCTACCCATGTTTGATCTCACCGGCAAGATAGCCGTGGTAAGCGGCGCGGCGCGCGGGATGGGCCGCGCAATGTCGATGGCGCTGGCGGAGGCCGGCGCGGATCTGCTGCTGGTGGACATCAACGAAGACGGGGTGAACCATACGGCGGGAGAAATCCGAAAGATGGGGCGCCGCGCCGTGGCCGTGGTGTGCGACGTTGCCGAACCGGAGCAGATCCGTGAAATGTTCCGTCGGCTGGACAGTGAATTCGGCCGCATCGATTTCCTGGGCAACGTGGCCGGGGAGTCCATTATGGCCGCGCCCGAGGAGATCCGCCTGGAAGACGTGGAGCAGGTGTGGCGTAACCTGGTTTTCGGCCGGTTCTGCGCGTGTCAGGAAGCAGGGCGGCGGATGCTGGCGGCCGGACGCGGCAGCATTGTGAACATCGGCTCACTGGCGAGTGTGACGGCATTAGGGCGCGGTCATATCGCTTACAGCATGGCGATGGGCGCGGTGGCGCAGATGACCAGGGAACTTAGCACCGAATGGGCGGGGCTTGGGGTGCGTGTGAACGCGATCCTGCCGGCGCAGGTGCTGAATCCGGGATTGGAGAAGCGGATCGCGGAGATGCCAACGCTGCGGGATCAGTTTCTGAGCGGGATTCCAGCGGGACGATTCGGGCGGCCGGACGATATCAGGGGTTTGGCGGTGCTGCTGGCCTCGGATGCTTCGGAGTGGATCACGGGTGCGCTGATTCCGATGGACGGGGGCAACCTGGCGCTAAATGGAGGGGGCTCGGTGAGGCGCCGGGCCTGATGATTTATGGCTTGTGAACCGGTGCAACTTTACCGCACGATGCAGCTCATCCGCGCCACCGAGGAACAGCTTGCCCGGTGTCACGCGCGGGGGCTGGTTCACGGCGCGTGCCACACCTACGTGGGCGAGGAGGCGATCGCGACGGGGGTTTGCGCGCACCTGCGGACGGATGATGTGGTTTTCAGCACGCATCGCGGCCATGGTCATGCGCTGGCCAAGGGGCTGGAGCCGTTTGAGCTGATCGCCGAGTTGTTTGGCAGGAAGACAGGCTGCTCGCGCGGGCGCGGGGGCTCAATGCATCTGTTCGCGCCTGAGATCGGGCTGATGGGCACCAGCGGTATTGTGGGCCCGTGCATTCTGCAGGCGGCCGGGGCGGCGTATAGTTTCCAGTTACTGAAGAGCGACCGGGTGGCGGTGGCGTTTTTCGGCGACGGCGCGGTGAACAACGGCGCGTTTCATGAAGGGCTGAATCTGGCGGGCATCTGGAAGCTGCCGGTGTTGTTCGTGTGTGAGAACAATCAGTTCGCGACGGAGGTTCCGTTTGAATACGCGGCGGCGAATCCGGATGTGGCGTTGCGCGGCGCGGTGTATGGGATGCCGGGCGTTGCGGTGAATGGCAACGATGTTTTGGCTGTGAGTGAAGCGGCGGAGGAAGCGGTGCGGCGGGCGCGGGCCGGCGGGGGGCCGACGCTGCTCGAGTGCAAGACTTACCGCACACGGGCGCACGCCGAGGGCATGGGCGACTACACGTATCGCACCCGCGAGGAGGTAGCGGAGTGGCGGGAGCGGTGCCCGATCAAGCGGCTGCGAGTGACGCTGGTGGAGGCCGAGGCAAAGGCCATCGACGCCCAGGTGCAGGCGAAAGTGGCCGCGGCGACTGAGGCCGCCGAGCGCGCGCCATGGCCCGATGCGGCGGACGCCACGACGCATGTGTACGCGCCGCCCACGGCCAAGGGGCAGGAACCGGGCCCACAGGCGGGCGAGGGACGTGAGCTGACAATGGCCGCTGCGACACTGGAGGCACTGGACTATGAAATGGCAGTGAACCCGCGTATCTTCGTGTTTGGAGAAGGCATTGGGGCGCGGGGGGGCAACTTCGGCACGACGGCCGGCCTGTTCGGTAAATACGGCGCCGCGCGGCTGCGCGACACGCCCATTTCCGAACGCGGCTTTGTGGGGATGGGCGGCGGCGCAGCGCTGGCGGGCGCGCGGCCGGTGATCGACTTCATGTTCATCGACTTCATCAACGATGCCTTTGGAGAGATCGTGAACCAGATCGCCAAGATGCAGTACATGAGCAGCGGACGGCTGAAGATGCCGATTCTGCTGCGGGGCTGCGTGGGTATCGGGCATTCGGCGGCGACGCATCATTCCGGGAGTTATCACTCGATTTACAGCCACATACCGGGGCTGCGGGTGGTGATGCCCTCCACGCCTTACGACGCCAAGGGGTTATTTACACATGCGCTGCGATGTGACGATCCGGTGTTATTCCTGGAACCGCGGGAGTTGATGTCCGTGAAGGGCCCCACGCCCGAGGGCGATTACGAGATTGAGTTCGGCAGGGCGCGTATCCTGCGGGCGGGGCGGCAGGTGACGGTGGTGGCGCTGGGAGCGGTGACGCGGCGGGCGCTGGAGGCGGCGGCGCTGCTGGAGGAGGAGGCGATTTCGGTGGAAGTGATCGATCCGCGCACAGTGTCGCCGCTCGATGGCGGGACGATCCTGGGATCGGTACACAAGACGGGGCGGATTCTGATTGTGGATGAGGCATTCGAGCCGTTCGGACTGGGCGCCGAGGTGGCGGCGCAGGTGGCCGATGGAGGGTTCAATGATCTGGACGCGCCGGTGCGGCGTCTGCAGGGGGCGTTCGCGCCGACGCCATACAGCCCAACGTTGGAGGCGGCGGTGACGCCGGGAGTGGAAGCGATCGCGGCGGCGATTCGCGACCTGATGGAGGAGTAAGGGCACGACATGGCCATCGAAATCACGATTCCGCGCCTTGGCTGGTCGATGGAGGAAGGGACATTCGCGGCCTGGCTGAAGAACGGCGGCGAAACGGTGGAGGCGGGGGAGCCACTGTTTTCGGTGGAAAGCGACAAGGTCACGATGGACGTGGAGTCGTTGGATGGCGGGGTGTTGTATCTGCCACCGGGTACGGCTCAGCCCGGTGAGATTGTGAAGGTGGGACAGGTGGTTGGCTACCTGCTGGCGGCGGGTGAACCGGTTCCGGGCGAAGCCGTGGCGGTGACGCCGCGGGCGCGCCGGGTGGCGGCCGAGCAGGGCGTGGATGTAACTTCGCTGCGCGGCAGCGGCAAAGGGGGACGGATTCGAGAGCAGGATGTGCGTGGGGCGGTGGCCGCTGCGAAACCCGTCAGCCCGACACGCCGGGCTATCGCCAAACGGATGATGGAGAGCCAGGCGCAGACCGCGCCGGTTACGCTGACGCGGCGCGTGGATGCCAGCAGGCTGGTGGCTCTGCGGAACCGCTGGAAACTGGCGCTGGGAGAATCGCCGGCGCCATCTTACACGGACTTAGTGGCGAAGCTGGTGGGCATCGCATTGGGCAGCCACCCGGCGTTGGCCGGCCGGTGGGACGGGGATCAGATTGTGCTGCCCGAGGCGATCCATGTCGGCATCGCGGTGGACACCCGCCACGGCCTTGTAGCGCCGGTGATTCGCAACGTGGCCGAGGGCGGGCTGCTGGAGTTGGCGGCGCGTTCCCGGGCGCTGATTGCGGCGGCGCATCGGCGCGAGTTAAGGGCCGAGGATCTGGAAGGCAGCGTCTTCACGATTTCGAACCTGGGCAACTTCGGGGTGGAATTCTTCACGCCGATCATCAATTTCCCGGAGACGGCGGTGCTGGGTATGGGGACGATCCGGTGGGAGCCGGTTGTGCTCAACAGCGGCCAGATTGTGGCGCGGGAGCTGCTGCCACTGAGCCTTACGTTTGACCATCGAGTGGTGGATGGCGCGCCGGCCGCCCGGTTTCTGGGTGACGTGGCGGCTCTGATTGAGGAGCCGCCGGCAGCGGTGCACTGTCCGTAAGTCCGCGGGCGTCAGCTCTTGCTTTGCGGGGGCTGGTAACCTTCCGGAAGCGCTGCGCCTTCACCGAAGAAATACTGTTCCATCTGCTTGAGGAGAAACTCCTGCGCCTCCTGGGTGGCGAGGTTCAGGCGATACTCATTCATAAGCATCTTCATGTGTTCCACCCAGAGCTTCCAGGCTTCCTTTGAAACACTGTCGAAGATCCTCTGGCCGATGGGATGGCCTTCAAAAGGAACCTCCTCGAGGCCTGTCATCTCGCGCTGGAACTTCACGCAGAACACCTTGCGCGCGTTCGGATCTTCCTGTTGGGGCCTGGGGGCCACCATTCCACTACCGCAACCCATTCTGTACTCTCCTGTCTAGATTATTACACGCTTGCGCCGGACGACGCGCTTCTTTTTGGGGAGCGGCGCAGCGGCGAAGGCTTCTTCGATGATATCGATCTGCTCCTGGGTGTGGCGCTTGGAAGAGCCGGTGGCGGGACTGGCGCTTTCGGTGCGGCCGACGTAGCGGATGCGGCGGCGGGTGGGATCGAGCAGAGGCTCGAAGTGATCGCGGATGAATTGCCAGGCGCCCATATTGCGGGGCTCTTCCTGGACCCAGAGGACCTCGGCGTGAGAGGAGTAAGCGGCGAGTATGTCGCGGACATCGGCCTGCGCGAAGGGATAGAGCTGTTCAATGCGGACGATGGCGACGTTGGCGATGCCACGTTCTTCGCGGGCGGCTGCGAGTTCCCAGTAGATCTTGCCGCTGCAGAACAGGATGCGATCGACCTTGGCGGCATTGGCGGCTGAAGAGTCGGGAAGCACTTCCTGGAAGGCGCCGTTGAGCAGGTCCGGGAGGTGGGAAACGGCCTTGGGATGGCGGAGCATGCTCTTGGGGGTGAACACGACGAGGGGCTTGCGGACGCCGCGCATGTCTGCTCCACCGCGCATCTGGCGACGCAGGAGGTGGAAATACTGGGCGGGGGTGGTGCAGTTGGCCACCTGCATGTTGTTTTCGGCGCAGAGCTGGAGGAAGCGCTCAATGCGGGCGGAGGAGTGCTCGGGGCCCTGGCCTTCGTAGCCGTGGGGGAGCAGGAGGACGAGGCCTGAGGGCTGGCCCCACTTGGATTCGGCGGCGGCGATGAACTGGTCGATCATGATTTTAGCGCCGTTGGCGAAGTCGCCGAACTGGCCTTCCCACATGACGAGAGAAAGGGGATCGCCGATGGAGTAACCGAATTCAAAGCCCATGACGGCGTATTCGCTGAGTGAGCTGTCCCAGACGTCGAAGCGGGCCTGGGAGGGGTCGAGGTGCTGCATGGGAATGTGGCAGGCGCCGTCTTCATAATCGTAGAGTTCGAGATGGCGCTGGGTGAAAGTGCCGCGGGCGGAGTCCTGGCCGGACAGGCGCACGGGTGTGCCTTCGAGCAGCAGTGATCCGAAGGCGATGGCTTCGGCGGTGGCCCAATCCATGGGGCCGCCATTGAGCACGTCGGCCCGTTTGTCGAGGAACCCTTTGAGCTTGGGGTGGAGGCGGAAGCCCTCGGGAAGCGCGGTGAGGCCGCGGATGATTTTGGCGGCCAAGGGCGGCGGGATGGCGGTGCGGCAGTCGTCAAAGTGGCCGGCTTCGATGGGAGTGAGTTCTTCGGCTTCGTATTCCTGGTGCAATTTCTGGGCGGCGTCGAAGGCGTTCTTGAGGCGGTCGACGTAGGCGCTGCGCTTGGCGGCCACTTCTTCGGCGGTGAGGATGGCTTCGCGCACCAGACGGTCCGCGTAGAGTTTCGCGACGGACTTCTGGGCCTTGATCTTGCGGTACATGATGGGCTGCGTGTAGGAAGGATCGTCGCCTTCGTTGTGGCCGTGGCGGCGGTAGCAGAACATGTCGATGACGACATCCTTTTTGAACGCCTGGCGGAATTCGTAGGCAAGTTGGGCGGCGCGGCAGCAGGCATCGGGATCGTCGCCGTTGACGTGGAAGATGGGGGCCTGGACGATGCGGGCGACTTCGGTGCAGTAGTGGGTGGAGCGGGATTCGCGGGGGTTTGTGGTGAATCCGATCTGATTATTGATGATGAGGTGGATGGTGCCGCCGGTGGAATAGCCGTCAAGCTGGGAGAGGTTCAGGGTTTCGGGAACGACGCCCTGACCGGCGAAGGCGGCGTCGCCGTGGATGAGCAGCGGGATGACGCGTTCGCGGCGGGTGTCGCCCAAGCGGTCCTGCTTGGGGCGGACGATGCCCTGCACCACGGGGTCGACGGCTTCGAGATGGCTTGGGTTGGGCGAAAGAGATAATCGCATCTCATTGCCCTGTTGGGAGTGGAAGACGCCGGTGGCGCCCAGGTGATACTTCACGTCGCCGGTTCCCTGCATGGAATCGGGGTCCAGTTCGCCCTCAAAGGCGTGGAAGATCTGCTCCATGGGCTTACCCACGAGGTTGGCGAGCACGGTGAGGCGGCCGCGATGGGCCATGCCGATGACGGCTTCACTGGCTCCGGCATCGGCGCAGCGGCCGAGGACAAAATCGAGGATGGCCATGGCGGATTCGGAGCCTTCGAGCGCGAAGCGTTTCTGCCCGACAAAGCGCGAGCCGAGGAAGTGTTCGAACTCTTCGGCTTCGATGACGAGCTTCAACATGCGCTTGCGGGCGGCGGCGTCGATGGGCCAGGAGTTGGATTCGGGCTCCATGTGTTCCTGGAGCCAGCGCTTCTGCTCCGGCGAGGAGATATTCATGAACTCGCAGCCAATGCGGCCGCAGTAGGTGGCGCGCAGGATCTGGAGGATCTCGCGCAGGGTGGCGATGCGGGGGCGGCCGTCTTTGCGGGCGGGGCCGCCGAGGTTGCCCATGTAGAAGTGGCGGTCGAGATCCCAGATGGTGAGGCCGTAGGTGGCGGGGTCGAGTTCGGCGTGATACTGAGGTTCGCCACCGAGTGGGTCAAAGTCGGCGATCAAGTGGCCGCGGACGCGGTAAGCATTGATGAGCTGGAGGAGGGCGGCGTTCTTGAGGACCTCTTCGGTGACGTTGGCGGTGGCGTGGGTGGCGTCGGGCTCCCATTTCACGGGGTGATAGGGGAGCTTCATGTCGGCGAACAGCGATTCGTAGAAGCCGTGGTCGCCCTGGAGTAACTCCTGTAAGTGGGCGAGGAACATGCCTGATTCGGCGCCCTGGATGATGCGGTGATCGTAAGTGCAGGTGACCGTCATGACCTTGCTGATGCCGATGTTGGCGCGCATGACGGGCGAGACACCCTGGTATTCGGCCGGGTAATCGATGGCTCCGGTGGCGATGATGGCGCCTTGGCCGGCCATGAGGCGGGGCATGGAACCGACGGTGCCGACGGTGCCGGGGTTGGTGAGGGAGACGGAGGTGCCCTGGAAGTCGGCGGGGGTGAGCTTGGCTTTGCGGGCGCGGGAGACGAGGTCGTCAAAGGCGTTGAGATATTGCTGGAAGTCGAGCGAGCCGGCGTCTTTGATGGAGGGGACCATGAGGGAGCGGGCGCCGTCTTTGCCGGCGACGTCGATGGCGATGCCGAGGTTGATGGCCTGGCGGACGACGCGGTGGGGCTCACCTTCGACTTCGGCGTAGGCGTTGTTGAGGGCGGGGTGTTTGGCGACGGCTTTGACGATGGCCCAACCGACGAGGTGGGTGTAACTGATTTTGGATTGGCCGTGGAGGGTGCGGTGCTGGTTCAGGATCTGGCGGTTTTCATCGATGACTTTGACGGGGATGATGCGGAGGGAGGTGGCGACGGGGACGGTGAGGGAGGCCGACATGTTTTCGGCGATGCGGGCGGCGGCTCCGCGGAGAGGGGTGAGGTCGCCGGCGGGTGGAGTGGTGGGTTTCGCGATGGCCGGCGCGCCGTTGGTGGGGGTGTGGCCGTTGGGTTGGCGGGTGCGGAAAACTTCGTTCCAGCTTTGGTCGACGTTGGCACGGTCGTGGAGGTAGGTTTGGTAGAGCTCGTCTTCGAGCCAGCTATTGACGGTGACGGGTGGTTGCGGTTGTTTGGACATAAGAGCCCTGCTGTCATGATATCGAAGTTTGCCGGGACCCTTGGGTGGGAGGGTCCTGAGGATTGGAGGGTGGATGGGCGGTATGTTGTTGATTT
>JANRLE010000065.1:0-5143 GCA_033762895.1 Bryobacteraceae bacterium
CCGGCCTCTGTGGGTGTTGGTCTGGGGATCGGCCACCGATGTGGCGCAGGCATTGCATGATGATCCCGGCATCGCTGAAAGAATTCGCCTCTACACCATCGGCGCCAATAACACGCGCCGCGATCCGGCCGCCCGCCAGTACATTCTGGACGGACTGGCGGATAAGTGGCCGAAGTTGTTCTGGATCGAAAACGGCGAGATGCCGAATGGTTCCCGCGACACGTTTCGCGGCGTCTATCTTGGGGGAGAGCAATCGGGAGAATGGAGTTGGACCGCGTTTGTCCAGAAGAACGTGCGCGGGGCGGGTGCGCCGGGGGAAGCCTTCCCGCTGGCGGGCCCCGGAGGAGTGGGATTGAAGGAAGGCGATTCGCCTTCGATGTTGTACCTGCTGTCGGTAGCCGCCGGTGGTACCGGTAACGTCGATGATCCGTCGCGGGAGAATTGGGGCGGCCGCTTCCGGTTTGCCGATCCCTTAAAGTATCCCAACTACTACGTCGATCTGGAAGACAAAACGGAGGCCCAGGCGAGTATCTCCAAATGGCGCGTGCAGTTTCTGTCGGACTGGAAGCGGCGCTGGGGGTGGTACTGAGGGCGGCGCTGTTCGAAGTGCCGTTGCTGAGCGCGTCACCCGCCGCAACCGGGAAACTCGCGCACCGCGTGATTCCCCTTGTAGTGGAAAAATTCCCGCTGCGCGATTTCGGCGTGGCAGAATGCTTCCACCGTCATCCGTTTGAACATCACAAAAAAGCGCTCGACAGGAGTTGATGGCGCCGCCTCCGTGCTCGCCAGTTTCTCCATCGCCCGCTCCGGCGGCAGGCCCAGCGCCCGCATTCCGCCCAGTCCTTCGCGCCAGCTCTGCTGTGTCTGCTTCGGAGCGTAGAGTAACACGGTGTCAATGTAGTAACCTACATTGGCCGCGCGTGCTCCGGGCGAACCCGGCCCGGTGGGGATGAGCGCATCGGTAAGCGAATCGAGCAGTTCATACTCATCCGGCGTGAAAAACCGCGGCTGGTGGGGTCTGCCGCTCTGCGCCAGCGCGGGCACCGCCGCCAGGATCTGAACCAACTCCCGCCGTTCCATCTTACAAGTCCCCTTTCTTCGCCCTGGCCGCCAGCCGGTCCGCCGTGCGCCAGGATATCGCGATGTTGGTAAGTGTGGGATTCTTTTCAGGATAGGCGGGGAATACGGAGGCGTCCGCGACGAACAGGTTCGGAATGTCGTGCGTCTGGCCGTCGGTGTTGACCACCGAATCCTTCGCGCTGCGCCCCATGCGGCATGTCCCTGCCCAGTGATTCAGGTCGATGATCAGCGTCTGTGCGCTCACTTCGGCGGGCTTGACGAAAGTGCGTCCGCCGCCTGCTTCGATCACCTGTTCGCAGACGTTCACCATGTCCCGCGCCATGGCCACCTCATTTTCCGAATAGTGCAGATGCACGCGCGGCTTCGGCAGGCCATGCTGGTCTCTGGCGGAAGGATCCAGGTCCACGAACGTTCCGGCGGACGGCAGCATCATGCCCTGTAAGTTCATGGTGGTGTGCATGGCGCTATATTCTTTCAGGTTCTTCTTCAGGTCCGCGCCATATCCGGGGATATACGGCAGCCGCATCGACCGCGGTGAAAAGCCCGCTCCGCATTGCACCTGATAAGTGCCTTCGAAATTCCTGCTGGGCTTCTGCCAGTACAGGCCCGTCAGCAGGCTGTGGAAATAATCGGTGCCGTCATCGTTTGAGATATCGCGATGTTTCAGATCCGGAAAGACGCCGTACACATACACGCCGAAGTGGCTCATCAGCCGCTGGCCCACCAGTCCCGAGGAGTTGGCCAGGCCATGGATCAACAGCATCCGCGCCGTCTCCACCGTGCTGCACGAGAGCACCAGGGCGCGGCAGCGCAGGCCCGTGGACTTGCCCGCGCGCGTGTACTCGATGCCCGTCACCCGGTTGCGGCCGCGGTCATAGACGATGCGCGTCATCATCGATTCGGCCAGCAAAGTAAGATTGCCGGTCTTCAGCGCCAGCGGAATGGGCGTGTTCGCTGAGGTGTATTTTGAATCCACTTCGCAGCCCTTCATGCAATGGCCGCAGTAGTGGCAGACGGTGCGCCCGCCCGGCCGGGATTCGGTGGGAATCGCCTTGCGCTGCGCCACGAAAGCCATCTCACGTCCGCCCGCGCGTAATTTGTCGACGCCTTTCTTCAGCGCCAGTTCGGGGCACCGCATCGGGACGCCCTTCTGGAATTCGCCATCGGGCAGGTTCAGCAGCCCGTCCTTGAACCCATGCACGCCCATCAGGATTTCGGACTTCGAGTAATAGGGCGCCACTTCGTCGTAGCTGATCGGCCAGTGTTTGAAATCAAGCGGGCCAAAGCGTAGCGAGTGCGCCGCCCAGCATAGGGATCGCCCGCCGACGGCGCGCAGGAAACCGTGTCCGGGCCTGTCGCCAACCCCGACAAAGTGATCGCGCTCGAAGTTATCTGACCAGACTCCGGACACCGGGCCGCGCTTGCCTTGAGAAAGGCGCTTGTCCAGTTCGCCGTACACGGAGTGGTGGCCGTTGTAGTCGATGCCAGGACGCATGTGCCGGCCCGCTTCCACCAGGGCGACTTTCAGCCCTTGTTTGGCCAGCGCGTAGGCGGCAATGCCGCCGCCCGGGCCGGAGCCGACGACGCAGACGTCAAAGTTCGTGGATTGCACGATGACGATTCTATCGAACGCCGCACCTGTGTGGATCAACCGCGGCCTTCACTGTTCTCTCAATGCCTCGGTCGGCTCGATTTGCAGGCTTCGCCGTGCCGGTCCGAGCGCCGCCGCAAAACCCACTCCCATGATCACCAGCGCCACCGCAACCTGCACCGCCGCCGCGTTACCCTGCATAAGGTTGCCGTCCGACGCATTCTCGAAGGCGATGCCCAACGCGGCGCCCAGCGCTGCTCCGGCCGCGAGCTGCTTCAAAGTCCGTGAGAAAACGTCCGCGAGGATTCGCTGCGGGCTCGCGCCCAGCGCCATCCGAATCCCAATCTCCTTGCGGCGCTGGGAGACGGTGAAAGACATGAGCGCGTAAACGCCCGCCGATGAAAGCAACAGCACGCTCAGGGTGATTGCCAGAAATACCACTGCTTCCAGGCGGACGATCCATTGTTCCTTGCGCAGGGCCTCGTCCAAAGTGCGTATGTCACGCAGGTGAAGCTCAGGATCGACGGCCACGGCGATCTCCCGCAGGCGTTGGCTGAATGCGGCCGCGCTGGTGCCGATTCGCACGGCAATGGCCGCGGGTTGCGCGTCACCGCTCCGCGCCGCGTGGTAGACCTTAAATTCGCTGTCGCGCATGGATGGACTTAAGCCGGTGGGGAAATCGCTGACGACACCGACGATTTCGTACCAGCGCTCCCGCTCTTCCAGCTTGCGGGCATAGCGGATGCGCCGTCCAAGGGCATCGCCGCCGAAAACCCGCTGGGCGAGCGGTTGATTGACCACCACAACTCCGCTTGCCGGCGCCTCCCCAGGGCTCGCCATCGCGAGATCCGACGGTTGGAAACTACGGCCCGCCAGGAGGGGAACTTCAAAGACACGGAAGAAGTTGACATCCACGCGGTTGAACCGCACCTCGCGGATTTCAGACGGCGCGCCCTCCGCCTCGATGCGCGCGCCGGGTTCGTCACCGGGATGGGCGAGGGCGAAGGTGACAGCGGATACCCCGGGTTCGGCTTCCAGACGGCGCAGCAGTTCGGTCTGACGGGGCGAAAAGCGGGACGCCGCCGCGGGGTCGATTCCCAGTTGGGCTGAAAGGAATTCCCCGGCCGCGAAGCCGGGACCGGCCAATCCCGCCCGCAGACCTTGCCATGCATTGTAGACCGCGGGAGGCAGCAGAGCCACGGCGAAACCCACCTGCGCGACGATCAGGACGGTCCAGGTTTTTCCAAGACGCATGCCGCCCTCACCGGCTCCGACGATCCGGAGGCCGGTCTGAACCTTGCGTCCGGTGGCCTGAAGCGCAGGCACAATGCCCACGATCGCCGCGGCCAGAACGCTGAGCGCCGCCGCGTACCAAACCGCTTCCGGAGCGAGTTGGAATTGCACCCAGAAGGGCAGGTCTGCGGCGAGGTGTTGGGTGGCGGCCGTCACCTGGCGCAGAGCAAACGCGGCAATCCCGACGCCTGCCAGGGCCGCCGCCACGGAAAGCACCAGTGCTTCGATGAACAGTTGACCGACGATGCGGCCACGGCTGGCGCCCAGAGCGGTGCGTAGGCCGATTTCCGCCTGGCGCATCGCAGTGCGCGTGTACACCAGAATCGCTACGTTCAGACAAACCAGCACGAGCAGGGAAATGACCAGCCCCTGCATGGCGAACAGCCCTGTCATGTCGGCGTTTTCATGCATGCCGAGAATGGGGTGCGCATAGGGCGCCACTCTGGGCCGCAGACGGGCGTAGACTTTGGGTAACGTCTGCGCGTTACGTTGGTTGATCGCCAGCACCTCGGCCTGCGCGTGTTCCAGCGTGGCGCCGGGCGCGAGCCGCCCGAATACCATCAGTTCCGGCCCTGTTGCCGGCTTTGATGGCGCCGGGTCCAGGCGCAGCGCCGTCCAGAAATGATGATTGACGGGGAAGGCGAAGGCCTTCGGCATCACGCCGATGATCGAATGGGGTGTGGCGCCCAACTGAATGGTTTTTCCCAGAATGGCGGGATCGTTGGCGAACCGGATCCGCCAGACACTTTCGCCGATCACCACCACTGGCGGGGCACCCTCTCTCTCATCCCCTTCAGACAGATGCCGGCCCAGCAGAGGCCGTACCCGCGCCACGCCGAATCCCGAGGCGCTCATGGAGGCAACCCGCACGCTTTCCGGCGGCGCGCCTGGCGCGATGAGGTTCGGTGTCAGCGTGCGAAATGCGCTGACTTCCCGGACCGATTTCAGCCCTTCTCGCCAGAGGGAATAGTCATGCAGCACGCGGCCTTCAGGCTGCCTCGCCGCCGAGTCCCAGAGTTCGATCGAGACAATCCGGTCGCCCTCGTCGAGGGGTAGTGAAGAAGCGAGAAAGTTGCGGTAGAGGACGCTGAACCCGCCGGTGGCGATCGCGACGGCTACCGCGATCCCGGCGCCTCCGGATAGCGCCAGGCCGGGGTATTTGCCCAGCATTCGCAAGCC
>JANRLE010000066.1:0-63076 GCA_033762895.1 Bryobacteraceae bacterium
AGGTCTTGAGGATGAGATCGGTTGACGCCGTCCACTTGCGCTTTGCGCGCCGCACATTTCAAGTGCATCAATCGGGTCGTACGGAACTCACCGCCCGCTCAGCGGCGGGCTATCTCAAGAGGCTTCTATCTCACCGTCCCCGTAAGAGGCTTCGGTTTCTATCTCTACCTCTCTTTCCGACTCCATAATGCTCCTGAGACAGGGGCTTGTCAATAGTTTTTTCACGTTGCTAAGCTTGTTTTTCGTGCTTCAGAAAACTGCGATTATAACCGGCGCCAGCCGTGGCATCGGGAGGGCCATCGCCCTTCGTCTGGCAGTCGATGGCGCCCACGCCATGCTGTGCGCCAGGGACGCCGCACTGCTCGCGGAAGTGGACGGGCAGATCAAGGGCAGTGGAGGAAAATCGGACTGGATTTCGCTGGACCTGCGTGAACCGGAAGCACCCGCGACACTAGCCTCGTTCGCCATCGCGAAGACCGGACGCATCGACATCGTGGTGAACAATGCGGGCGCCACCAAACGGGGTGAGTTCACGGAATTGACCGACGAGGACTGGGCGGACGGCTTCGCGCTGAAACTGTTCGGCGCGGTTCGATTGACTCGCGCGGTCTGGCCCCATCTGAGCGCGGCAAAAGGATCGCTGATCAACATTGGAGGAACAGGTGGCCGTACCCCTGGCGCCGAGTTCGCCATCGGTGGTTCGGTAAACGCCGCGCTGCTCTCGTTTACCAAGGCGATGGCCGAGGTGGGCATCCGCGACGGTGTGCAGGTGAACGCGATCAATCCCGGCACAATCCGGACTGACCGCTTCCGGCTGAGGCTGGAAGCATTGGCGCGCAAGCACGGTTGTGACCTGGCGGAGGCGGAAAGGCGATTCGTGGAAGCGGCCAAAATCACCAGGATCGGCGAACCGGAAGATATTGCCAGCCTGGTTTCGTTTGTTGTGCGGGAAGGGCGGCTGCTGCAGGGAGCCTTGCTTGATATGGATGGCGGGGTGACGAAGACAATCTGAAAATCCGGAAGGCTGAAAATGCGGAAGGGACGGTGAAACAAAACCTCGAGGATGAGTTCGGTTGACGCCGTCCTGATGCGCTTCACGCGCGGCACATTTCAAGTGCCCTGAGTCGGGTCGTGCGGAACTCACCACCTGCTTGCGCAGGCACTCTCGAAGGCTTCAGTCTCACCGTCCCCTAGAGGCTTCGGTTCTACTTGCCACCTCCTCTTTCCACCCTCATATTGCTCCCGTTTTTCATGGTTGTCAAGAGATTTTAATGTTGATAAGCTTGGCACACCGATGCAACCAAACCGGGTCGTTTCCTCGTTCGTTTTCGGCCTGCTTGCGACACTTCCGATGTGTTTCGGGCAGACCACGGCGGACCTCAGCGGCATTATCAAAGACTCCTCCGGCGCCCTCGTGGCCAGCGCGCAAATTGAGATCACCAGCGTTGAGACGGGCATCACGCGCACCGCGCAATCCTCTGACTCCGGCGCCTACGTCTTCGCGCTCCTGCCGCCGGGCGCCTATCGTGTGACGGTGCGCAAAGCGGGCTTTCGAGCCGTAACGCAGGAGAACGTGAAGCTGGAGGTGAACCAATCGGCAAGGCTCGATTTTGCGCTGCAGGTGGGCGATGTCAGCGAATCAATCCAGGTGACTGAGGCGGCGCCGCTGCTCGATTCCAACACCTCATCACTCGGGCAGGTGATTGAGAACAAGATGATCAATGAGCTGCCGCTCAACGGGCGCAACTTTGTCCAACTGGCCATTCTTTCTCCGGGCGTGACGGGAGTGGGCTACGGCGCCTCGGGCACCATTATGAGCGGCGGGCGGCCAGCCGATCTGCGCCCCGGCAGTGAGATCTTCTCCAACGGCAACCGCGAAGGCTCCAACAATTTCATGATGGATGGCGTGGACAACAACGTCCGCCAGAACTTCGCCATCACGCTGCGTCCATCAGTGGAGGCGGTGCGCGAGTTCAAGATTCAGACTAACCTGTTCGCGGCCGAGCAGGGACGCAACCCTGGCGCCACCATCAACGTCATCACCAAGTCCGGATCGAACGAGTGGCACGGCAGCGCCTACGAATTCCTGCGCAATTCCTCACTGGACGCCAGGAACTACTACGCTCCCGTTGGCGCCGCCAAGCCGCCCTTCCGCCAGAATCAGTTCGGCGGCAGCTTTGGCGGGCGCATCCTTCGCAACAAGGCATTTTTCTTTGCCAACTATGAAGGGCTGCGGCGCGTGTTGACCCAGACAGCCATCAACACCGTGCCCACCGAGGCCATGCGAGTGGGGGATTTTTCCGGTGTGCGGGACATCTTCGATCCGTTGACGGTGCGGCGCCAGGCCGGCACATCAAGCGGCTTTGTGCGCGACGCCTTCGCCGGACGGCAGATTCCGGCCGCCAGGTTCGATTCTGTCACTCGGCGGCTGGTGCAGGCCTATCCGCTGCCGGACCGCGCGGGGCTGGCCAACAACCAGATCACCACACCCACCGATCGCCAGAACTGGGATCAGGGCGATCTTCGGCTGGACTGGAATATTTCCGACCGTGACATCGTATATGGCCGCATGTCGCGCCAGGATACCCTGACGCTGAAGCCGTCCACCTTCGGGCTGCGCAACGTTCCGGGAATGCAGATCCCGGTGGGGCTGGGCAATGAGGATACATTCGCCGGCGAATCGCTGCTGGTCACCTGGCACAACGTGTTAAGTTGGACGCACAGTTTCACGCCCTCGCTGTTTATGGAAGCGAAGATGGGCTTTGTCCGCTACGATTTGAACTATTCCCAGGATGGCGCCACCGATGGGGCGCAGTTGGGCGAACTGCTGGGCGTGCGGGGTTCCAACCAGGGGCCGCGTTCGGACGGGATCCCGATCTTCAGTCCGGCGGGATTCACCGGCATCGGGCAAACGCGCTCCCTTCCCATCGTGCGCATCGAGAACACCTTTCATCCGTCGGTGAACTTCACGCGCATCCGTGACCGCCACACGTTTAAGTGGGGCATGGAGGCTCGGCGGCGGCAGATGAGCGAGTTTCAGAATAACCGCGGCAGCGGGAGGTTCAACTTCAGCCGCCTTTACACGAACAATCCAAACAACGCGGGCGCGACGGGCGATTCACTGGCGAGTTTCATGCTGGGCGCGGCGGCGGCGATTGAGCAGGATTTCCTGCTGGTGCTGGGAGGCATCCGCGGCACCGAGTACGGCGCTTTCTTTCAGGATGACTGGCGGGTAAATGACCGCCTGACCCTGAACCTGGGATTGCGATACGAATACGACACGCGCTTCAGCGAGGTGGCCAACCGCTGGACGAACTTCGACGTGGCGACGGGAAAACTGCTGATCGCCGGCTTCAATTCGGACCGCAACGTGGGCGTGCTGAGAGACGCCAACAACATCGCCCCGCGCTTTGGCTTCGCCTACCGCGGCACATCCACCACGGTAGTGCGCGGTGGGATCGGCGTTTTCTACAACACCCAGGGCCAGGGCGGCAACGTGCTGCGGCGCCAGCGGCAGTTGCCGTTCGGGCCGATCAACGTGGTGGACATCAATCAGTTTTCAGCCGACGTGCGGCGCGTACAGGATGGCTTCCCGCCGATTCCGAACCTGGATCCGCGAGTGGTGACAGAACGGCCCCAAGGCAGCTTTCTCACCACGCCGCCGGACTTCAAGAGCGGTTACACGATCCAGTACAATCTGCAGTTGCAGAAAGAGCAGCCGGGCTGGAACGTGGTGTACAAACTGGGCTACGTGGGCAACCTCAGCCGCCAGTTGTACAGCTCCTACAATTTCAATCAGACAGTGCCGGGACCGGGTACTCCGCTCTCCCGCCGCCCGCTGCGCGACATCGCGCCCGCGGTGATCAATGTGGACTACGCCGCTACCGACGGCATTGCCAACTATCATGGCCTGCAGGCTTCGGCCGAAAAGCGGTTCTCCTCGAACCTCGGATTCCTGGTGGGCTACACCTGGGCGCATTCCATTGACAACGTGGGCAACGATTTTGGCGGCGCGGCGAACGGTCCGCTGCCGCAGGATATCCGCTACCGCGGGGCGGCCGAACGGGGCACCAGCGGCCACGACATTCAACAGCGGCTGATTTCGAGTCTGAACTACGCGCTTCCGGTGGGCAAGGGACGGAAGCTGGATCTGGGTTCGGGCTGGGCCAACAAGGCGCTGGGGGACTGGCAGACCAACTTCATCTTCACATCGCAAACCGGCCTGCCGTTCACGCCCACGCTGGCCACGCCGGTATCGAATGCGGGGGCAAGCCGGCCGGAACGGCTGCTGGACGGCAACATTTCGGGCCGCGATCCGTCACGCTGGTTCGACACATCGTTTAACCGCACCGGTGCGGCATGGGGACTGCCGGCGCAGTTTACTTTTGGCAACTCGGGACGCAACGTGCTGCGCGCGCCCGGCCGCATCAACGCCGACTTTTCGCTCTTCAAAGGCTTCGCGTTGACCGAGGGAATGAAGCTGCAATTCCGGGCGGAAATGTTCAACATCTTCAACACACCGCAATTTGGACTGCCGAACGCGGCGATTGGAAATCCAAACGCCGGCATCATCACCGATCTAACCGGGACGATGCGGCAGATTCAATTCGCGCTGCGGCTCGCATTCTAAAGAGCGGCCACGCTACGATACAGGTAACTGGAATGCGTAGTCTGGCCGCCATCCTGGTGTTGTTTTCCGCCGCTTCAGCGCTTGCGGCCGACAATTGGGAGGAGTGCCGCAGCGGTCCGTTCGAGGTTTGGACCAATGATTCCGACAAGCGAGCGAGAGAGTTACTGGTGCGGCTGGAGCAGATCCGCCACATGCTTGGGGCCTACCTGGGCAAGCAGGATCTGACTTCGCGCTGGACCATCCGCGTGCTGCTGGAAAAGGGCAAGCCCGCGGTGGCGGGCACGTGGGTGGATGGCCGCGACGCGTGGGTGAGCCTGTTGCCATCAAACGCCGCGCCGCCGCAACCATGGCAGCGCCAGGTGGTTCGCATGCTGATGGAATCGAATGTGCGGCGGATCACCGGAGGATGGGAAGAGGGACTGACGGACCTGCTTTCCACGCTCGAAGCCAAGGGCCCCATCGTGACACTGGGCCTGGCTGTACCCGGCGCGGCGCCATCGCGCGAGTGGGCTCGCCTGCACATGCTGGCCACCAATCCGGAATACTCCAGCCGTTTGCGCGTGCTGATGAACAATCTGCAGAACGGCGGCGATGAGAATGCGGCGTATCGTAACTCCTATGCCAAAACGCGGGCCGAGATGGACACGATGGTGGACGCCTACATGGCGGCGGGAAAGTTCGCGCCGGCTTCAATATCCGGCCGCGCCATGAGCGAACGCGATTTCTATACGCGGCCGGTGGAACAGGAACGGGTGTTGGCGTCGATGGCGGACGCCACTGGAAACTGGAAGTTGCCGCCGGCCGGATCAATGGAGGCGGCCGAAGGACTGGGACTGGCGGCCGCAAAAGAAGGACGCAAGCAGGAGGCCGTGGATTGGCTGAAACAGGCGATCGCGGCGGGCAGCAAGAGCGCGCGCGTCCAGCTTGCCTACGGGAAATTGCTGAGTGATCCCGAACTGAAGCGCAAGGCTTTTGTGGAGGCGGCGAAGAAGAACGTCAGATGGGCCCAGCCCTACATCGAACTGGCGAACACGGAAACTACCGCGTCGCGGCAGGCGTTTTACCTGAAGACCGCCGCATCGCTCGATCCACGTGATACGGCGCTATGGCAGAGGCTGGGCACGGCACAGTTGGAGGCCGGTGAGTTTGCCGAGGCGTCGAAATCCTGGTTCGCCGCCGAATTGGCCGCGCCTACCGAAAAGGAACGCGAAGCCGTGCGTGTGGCCCGCCGCCAGTTTGAAGAAGACCGGGCGCAGCGCGAGGCGGACGAACGCAGGCGCGCCGCCGATGAGAAACAGGCCGAACTGGACCGGCTGAAACAGGAGGCGTTAAACCGCATTCGCGAAGCCGAAGCGAAAGCCAATCAGGGCCGATCGCCCGATCCGAGCCGCAAGGTGGAGGACTGGTGGGATGAAAAGGACCCGCCGAAACGGATTTCCGGCGTGATGGAGCGCGTGGATTGCCTGGGCAAGCAGGCGCGTGTGTGGATCCGGACCGAAGGCGCCAAACCAATGACGCTGCTGATCCGGGACCCCTCGCAGATCGTGATCATCGGCGGTGGCAGCGCGGCGTTCGGCTGCGGGGTGCAAAAGCCCGCGCGCCAGGTGAACGCGGAATACAAGGTACGTCAGGATGCGAAGCTCGGCACAGCCGGAGATCTGGCGATGGTCGAGTTCCGGTAAGATGGCCCACCGCGATTCGGGACGCTGGTGGGCCGTTGGAGTGTTCACTCTCTATTCCGCGCTTAACTATCTGGACCGGCAGACACTGGCCGCGCTGGCGCCGCAGTTGCGCACCGAATTCTCACTCTCAAACGAAGATTATGGCTGGCTGGCGTCGGCATTCTACGTCGCCTACGCGCTTTGCTCGCCGGCGGTGGGATTGTTCATCGACCGCGTGGGGCTGAGCAGGGGCGCGATGGTGACGCTCGGGGTATGGTCGGTGGCGGGAATCGCCACGGGGTTGACCCAGGGCTTCGCGGGCCTGCTGATCTGCCGGGTGATTCTTGGGATGGCGGAGGCGGGCGGCATCCCGGCCTATAGCAAAGCGACGGCCACTTACCTGAAGCCGCGGGAGCGCTCCTTCGGCGCGGGGCTGAATCAGATCGGACTGAGCCTGGGAACGATGGGCGCGCCGCTGTTGGCGGCGTTCATCGGAGGGATTTGGGGCTGGCGAATGGCGTTCGTATTCGCCGGGGCGCTGGGATTGTTGTGGCTTCCCTTGTGGAAGCTGACGGCTTCGCGCGTGCCGCCGCCACCGTTGTCGCCCGCCGTGCGCGCCGGTGTTACGCCGTCGCAGATGACGCGCGACCGCGCGCTGTGGGGACTGGTGATCGCCAACATGCTGGTGATGATGTGCTACGGGCTGTGGATCCAGTGGACGACACTGTTCCTGGTGGACCGTTACGGGCTCTCGCAGACCTACGTGAACCAGCACCTGGCGTGGATTCCTCCGATCTTCGCCACCATCGGCGGCCTCACTGGAGGGTGGGTGGTGTTGAGGTGGAGCGCGGCCGGACGGGCGGTGGGTGAGGCCCGCATGAAGGTGATGCTGATCAGCGCCGTGTGCGTCATCGCCACAGCGGCCGTCCCGCGCATGCCGACGGCGGAGTTGGCTACGGCGGTGATCTCATTCAGCTTCTTCTTTACGGTGGCGATGAGCGCGAACCTTTACGCCATTCCACAGGACCTGTTCGGGGCCGAACGGGCGGCGTTTGCGCTGTCGGCCATCACGTCGGGATTCGGCGCGATGCAGACGGTGTTCCAGCCGTTCACGGGGTGGCTGGTGGATCGCTACGGGTTTGAACCGGTTTGTTGGATCGCGGCGCTGACGCCCTTGGCCGGCTGGTTCGTTCTACGCGTGACGGAGCGCGCCGAGTGAGCCTGAAACAGCGAATCAAGCGATTGTTGTTCGGGCTGCTGGGCAAGGACCCGGAGGCCGTGGTGGTGAGCTTTGCCGCGGGTCCGGAAGACCAGGTGAAGGCGATGGTGGCCGAGGTTCGGCGGCTGATTCCGGATCACCGGCATTTCGTGGTCTCGGTTGACAGGGCCGTGGAGATAGAGGGCGTTCCTCCCATCGTGCTGCGCAGGGCGGGCACGCTGGGATTGTGGTGGCAGTTGTGGCGCGCTTTGCGGCGTTACCGGATCGGGATCGCACCTCTACTGCTGGGCTCCGGGCACGGCGCGCTGCGGCGCGCTGCGATGCTGCGTATGCCGCGAAAGATCCTGGCCTATAACACGCGGCTGGAACGGCATCATCTGCGGCTGAGTTGTCCGGTGGCGTCGCTGCTGTTTATGAACGGCGTGCCGCTCGATCGCATCTCCATCCGGCCGCGCGGGCTGGCCTGGACCACAGGCGACCACAGCGTGACGCCCGATGACGCGACGGTAACGGAAGGCCGCGCCCCGCGAAAGGAACATCACCGCATCGCCGTGCTGTCGCCGTTTGCGCCCTATCCGCTTTCCCATGGCGGCGCGGTCCGCCTTTACAACCTGATGCGTGAGATGGCGAAGGAATTCGACGTCTATCTCTTTTTCTTCCGCGAGAAGGAGACGGCGGCCGATGTGGAGCCGTTGCTGAAATTCGTCACCGCCATCGGGATGGTGACCAAGCCGCGCTACCGCCAGCCGAGGTGGGCCACCATGGTTCCGCCGGAAGTGAATGAATACGAATCGGCGCCCATGCGCAGGCTGCTGGACCGCATGATCCGCGAGCGTGGAATTGAAGTCGTGCAGGTGGAGTACACGCAGCTTGCCAACTACGCGGGCGGCATTCTGGTGGAGCACGACGTCACCTTCGATCTCTATGCGCAGATCCACGCGCGAAGCCGCACGCTGGCTTCCTGGTGGGACTGGAAGCGCTGGCTCACTTTTGAGACACAGGCGGTGGAACGCTACCGGCGCGTGGTGACGATGTCGCGCAAGGATGCCAGAATGCTGGACATCGGACACGTGCGTGTTATTCCGAATGGTGTGGATCTGGACCGCTATCAGCCGGAGGAGGAAATTCCGGGCCACCGGCTGCTGTTCGTAGGTTCGTTCCGCCATTTCCCCAACGTCACGGCGTTCCGCTTTTTCCTGGAGCAGGTGTGGCCGCTGGTGAAAGATACCTATCCCGATCTGCGGGTGGAGGTGGTGGCCGGGCCCGACTATGAGATGTACTGGGGCGGGGCGCTTCCGGCCGATGCGCGCATCCGGATGCATGGGTTTGTGGCCGACGTGCGTCCACTCTACACGGCTGCCAACGTGGTGCTGGTGCCGACTCTGGTTTCCGCCGGAACCAACGTAAAGGTGCTGGAGGCGATGGCGATGGAACGGGCCATTGTCACCACCAGTTCCGGCGTGGGCGGCATTGCGGTGGAGCACGGCCGGCATGTGTGGATTGGAGACAGCGCGGCCGCATTCGCCGAAGGGATTGAGCGGCTGATCAACAGTTCCTCGTTCCGCAACCGGTTGGTGGCGGCGGCGCGGCGGCTGGTGGAAGAGCAGTATGACTGGGGTAGGCTGGGAGAGATGCAACGGGCTTTGATTCGGGAAGTGCTTCCCGGAAATATTGTGGTAAGGCGCGGAACAATGGTGGATCTGCCGGCGGTGCGCACGATTCAGGCCGGCGCGCTGCCCACCTCGCGTTGGGATCCTGAACAGTACCTGCGGCACGAGTTTTACGTCGCCGTGTGCGACGGCGTGGTTTCCGGCTTCATTGTGGCCCGCAAGACGGCGCCGGATGAGCGGGAAATTCTCAACATCGCCGTGCAGCCGGATTACCGGGGCGGCGGCGTTGGAGAGCGGCTTCTGCGGCACCTGTTAGCCGGAGAAGCGGGCGACGTATTTCTGGAAGTGCGCGAGTCCAACCTTGTCGCCAGAAGGCTCTACGAACGGGTGGGGTTTGAGAACGCCGGTCTCCGGCCGGACTACTATGACGACCCGCCGGAAACCGCCGTGATCATGCGCGTGCGCTCGGGCTAAATCATGCGCTTGCGCTTGATCAGCCACACACCGCCAGCCGCCAGAATCACCAGTGCGAGACTGGATGGCTCCGGCGCATGCACCACCGACACATCATCGAGGCCATAGAAATCAGTGTCATGGCGATAGACGAAGCGAATGTCGGTAGAGGAGTCGAGCGCTGTCATCTGGAACGAATACCGCGTGAAATAGAACCGGTCGGCATTGATGAACTGGAGCACCGGAATGTCGTCCCAGTAGGCGGTGAACTGATTCACGCCACCGGAAGCGTTCTTCACCCAGAACGAGAAGTTGTAGGTATCGCCGGGCGTGGTGGCGATGGTTTGGGCCAGGAAGCCGGCGGTGGTTGGCGGACCCATTTCATAGCCATAGGGACCGCTGTGGAACATGTTGCTGATGCCGCTGGCATAGGTGTTGCCACCCCGGGTCCAGCCGGTAAGGTCGCCGGTGCTGAAGTCGCCGTTGACGATCATGTCGGCGCGGGCAGGCGGAGACATCGCGCACACCGAAAAGATGGCGGCGAGAACAGGTATCGCACTACGAAACACTCAGTACCTCCTTCAGGAAAACGGCACAGCGCCGTTGGCTTCCATGTTGGAGGCACAAGGGTGTGAAGACCATCGCCCGCCAAGACTAGAACGCAGCCTTCCGGTACCCATGACCGGGGCGGGCCGATGTGCGGGTTTGTACTAGAACCTGCCGTCGCGGACCATGAATCCGGTCGGCTTGCCGTAAGTTTGGCCGCCCATGCCGATCCACTGCGCGATCCATTCCATCACTTCCCCGGGAGTGACCGAGGGATAGCCGAACAATCGCTGGCAGCGCGAGGCGTTGTTTAACAGCGCCGTGGCGGCTTCCTGGCCCTGGAAGACAGGATCGACGCCGAACAGGCGGCCGAAAGACTCGGCAACGTATCGGACGGACAATGTTTCGGGGCCGGTGAGGTTCAGGGCGGTGGGCGGACAGGAGCAGATGTCGAGGGAACGCAGCACGACGGAGTTTGCGTCGCCCTGCCAGATCACGTTGACCGCTCCCATGGTAAGGTCCACGGGTCGGCGCTCAAACACCGCCGTGCCGATGTCGAGCAGCACGCCGTAACGCAGTTCCACAGCATAGTTGAGGCGGATCATCGCCACCGGCGTCTGATTCTGAACGGAGAAAAAATGGAAGAGCCGTTCGCGGGCCATCACGGACTGGCCATATTCGCCCACGGGAACCAGTGGTGTGTCCTCGGTGGCGCCGCCGGAGCTGACGGGAACCAGCGGGTAGATATTGCCGCTCGAAAGCGAGACGATACGGGATTGGCGGTAGCGTTCGGCCACCAACGTGGGCAGCCAGGCGTTCATGCCCCAGGTGAGATATTCCTGACCGGTCGATCCGAATTTACGCGCGGCGAGGTAGATCACGTTGGCGGCATCGGGCAGGCGCTCCAGTTCGGCGCGGTTCAGCAGGTCGGCGCTGATGGCGTCCACGCCCCAGCTTTCCAGGCGTTCACGCACGCCGCCGCCGGAATAGCGCGACACGGCCATCACGCGGGTTTTGGAGCCGGCATCCTGGGCGGCGCGGGCGACACGGCGGGCGAGCGTAGGCCCCATCTTGCCGCCGGCGCCCAGAAGGATGACGTCTCCTTCCAGCTTCTTCATAAACTCGATGTCGGCTTCAGAAGGGCGCGACAACAGTTCTTCCAGTTCCTGCTCCGAGGCGATAATCATTTCTTGTATCCGATCTTGCGGAGAAATCCGTGACGCCACTGGCGGCCGGCTTCGTCCTCCACGCCTATGGGCGAAGAGCCATCCACGACGCCGAGGATGCCGCGGCCCTGCGCGGTTTGAGCGATGATGACTTCAACGGGATTCGCGGTGGCGCAGAACAGGCCGACCACCTCCGGAACGTCCCTGATGCGGCCGAGAACGTTGATGGGAAAGCCGTCCTTCATGACGACGACGAAGCAGTGGCCGGCGCCGACGCGCGTGGCGTTCTCCGCCGCGGCCGCCTTCATGGCGTCGTCATTGCCCTCAACGCGAGTGAGGCAGGCGCCCGAAGCTTCGTTAAACGCCACGCCGAACTTCATTTGCGGCACTGTGTTCACAATGGCTTCGTAGATGTCTTCGACGGTTTTGATGAAGTGGGACTGGCCCAGAATAATGTTGGCGCCTTCGGGAATTTCCAGGCGCACCGACGTCAGCTCCATAGCCTTCTAGGATACTAGGAAGAACGGCATGACTGATTCTGAACTGCTCCGCCACATCTCGCGCCTGCCACACGCGCGCGCCAGCCTGAAACAACTGGTGAAAGAACTGGGCTCGCGAGGTTTCGCCAAGGCGCTGGTGGAGGAAGGACTGGATCGCCTGGAAAAGAAGGGCGAACTGGTGCAGCCGCGTTCAGGACACTACATTGCCACGCGGCAGAACCGGGAATACGCGGTGGGGCGGATGGTGGCGCATCGCGACGGCTTCGGTTTCGTGGTGATGGATCCGCCGATGGAAGGCATCAGCGGCGATCTGTTTCTGCCGCCGGGCGAGACCGGCAAAGCGATGCACGGGGACCGCGTGCTGGCGCGCATCCTGAAGATCGGGCGCGAAGGACGGGGGGAAGCGGAAATCGTGCGCGTGATCAAGCGCGCGCATGCGGAGGTGGTGGGCGAATTCAAAGTGCGCCGCAACGGCAGTTTCGTGATTCCGCATGACGACCGCATCCGGCAATGGATCCTGATTCCGGAGGGCCTGGAGAAGCCGCCCGGGGACGCGGCGCAGCATCGCGTGGGAGCGAAATCGATCGAAGTGCATGGTCCGGAAGATCTGGACGGCATGATCGTTCATTGCCAGATGCTGGAGTATCCGGACAAAGACGACTACGCGGTGGGGCGCGTAATCGAAGTGCTGGGACACCCCGACGACTTCGGCGTCGATGTGGAGATCATGATCCGCAAGCATCATATTCCACACCGCTTCCCGGAAGAGGTGATGGCTGCGGCGCAGGCGATGCCCCAGACGCTGAGTGACGATGAGATTTTTGGAAGGCGTGATTTCCGCCACCTGGATATCGTGACCATTGATGGGGAAACGGCGCGCGACTTCGACGATGCGGTGTGGGTGGAGCGGCTGGCCAACGGCAACTACGCGCTGCAGGTACACATCGCCGACGTCAGCCATTACGTGAGGCCGGACTCGCCCATTGACCGCGAGGCGCAGATGCGCGGCACCAGCGTCTACTTTCCGGACCGGGCCGTGCCGATGCTGCCGGTGGAGTTGTCCACGGAAATCTGCTCACTGAAACCGAACGTGGACAGGCTGGTGCTATCCGCGCTGCTGGAGATCGATCACCGGGGCGACATCGTTGCGTCGGAATTCACGCGCGGCGTGATCCGCAGCGTGGAACGTATGACCTACACGAATGTTCACGCGCTGCTGGAGGGTGATGACCGCGCGCTTCATGAACGCTACGCCTACATGCTGGACCGCTTCAAGCTGATGCGGGAGCTGGCGTTGATTCTGATGCGCAAGCGCCAGCGCCGCGGCTCCATCGATTTCGATCTGCCGGAGGCGCTGATTGAGTTCGATGAATTCGGTGAGATGGCGGGCGTGAGCAGGGCGCCGCGCAACGTGGCGCACCGGTTGATCGAAGAGTTCATGCTGTCGGCGAATGAGGCGGTGGCCGGGCATATCGCCTCCATGGACCTGCCGATGGTGTACCGCATTCACGAACCGCCGGATGCAAAGCGCGTGGCGGATTTCGAGTTGATCGCCGCGCACTTCGGGTATTCGCTGGGCGTGGGCGCGATTCCGATGAAGCGCTATCCGCATGTGGACCGCAGGCGGGACGGGCGCAAGGTGCGCAAGGACGTGGTGATGGTGGATGAGGGCAAGCTGAAGATGAGTTCGCGCATGTATCAGAAACTGGTGGCGAAAATCGAAGGCAAGCCGGAGGAACGGATTCTCAGCTACCTGATGCTGCGGTCGTTGAAGCAGGCGCGGTACGCGGCGGAAAATTCGGGGCACTTCGCGCTGGCCGCGGAAACGTACACGCACTTCACCTCTCCCATCCGGCGCTATCCGGATCTGCTGGTGCACCGGATTCTGGGGGCGTGGCTCGATCACGCGCGCCCGCCCTACGATGCCGAATCGCTGCGCGCGACGGCGGATGACTGCTCCTTCACCGAACGGCGCGCGGCCGAGGCCGAACGTGAGTTGGTGGAGTGGAAAAAGCTGAAGTTCATGGCCGGCCGTGTGGGCGAAGACTTCCCTGCCCTGATTATTCAGACGGCCAAGTTCGGTTTCTTCGTGGAACTGGAGGATCTTTTCGTGGAAGGACTGGTGCCGGTGGATAC
Organism: Bryobacteraceae bacterium; assembly: GCA_033762895.1. GTDB lineage: Bacteria > Acidobacteriota > Terriglobia > Bryobacterales > Bryobacteraceae > CADEFT01. The sequence continues at coordinate 13,922 of JANRLE010000066.1, forward strand.
GCTCGCGGGGGACCGCTTTGGGTATCACGAGAACACGCGGCAGATCGTGGGGGAACGAACCAAGCGGAAATTCGCCATCGGTGACGCGGTGCGCGTGGTGCTGGACCGTGTGGATGCGGTGGAAAAGAAGCTGCAGTTCTCACTGCTGGAGCCGGTGAAGGAAAGAAAGAGGAAAGCAAAACGATGAACCGGCAGGCGGCGTTTGACATGGATGCCGAGGAGTTCCGGCGGTTGGGGCACAGCGTGGTGGATTGGATGGCGGACTACGTGGCGGGCATCCGGGACCGGCGGGTGACCGAGGGCGAAAGTCCGCGGCAGGTGCGGGCGGCGTTGGGAGACGCACCACTGGCGGATGAGGGCATGGAGGCCGGCGCGGTGTTGGCGCGGGCGTGGAAGCTGTTATCGGAGCATTCGCTGCACAACGGGCATCCGCGATTTGCCGGGTATGTGATTTCTTCTCCTGCTCCGGTGGGTGCGCTGGCTGATTTGATCGCTTCCACGCTGAACGCCAACTGCGGCGCGTGGCTGCTTTCCCCCATGGCCGCGGAGATGGAGTTGCAGGCGATCGGCTGGATTGCGGAGTTCATCGGTTATCCGGCCGGATGCGGCGGATTGCTGGTGAGCGGCGGCAACATGGCGAACTTCGCTGGTGTGGTGGCGGCGCGGCGTGCGATGGCGAATTGGGATGTGCGAAGCGAGGGGATGCGGGACGGGCGGCTGAGGATTTACGCATCGCGGGAGATTCACACATGGCTGCAGAAGGCGGCGGATCTTCTCGGATTCGGCACGGCATCGATTCGCTGGGTGGAGGATGTTGGGGAGCTGAAACCGCGCATCAGACAGGATCGCGAAGCGGGTGACCAGCCGTTTCTCATCGCCGCCTCAGCAGGTACGGTGAGCCGGGGCGCGGTGGATCCGTTGCGGGAGCTTGCGGTGATCGCCCGCGGCGAAGGTTTGTGGCTGCACGTGGATGGGGCTTATGGCGCGCCGGCGGCGGGGCTTGAAGACGCGCATCCGGATCTGAAGGCGTTGGCGGAAGCCGATTCGCTGGCGCTCGATCCGCACAAGTGGTTCTATACGCCGGTGGAAGCAGGATGCGTGCTGGTGCGTGATCGGAAGCATCTTCCCGCGGCATTCGACTATTCGCCGCTCTATTACCGGTTCACGGCGGATGAAGAGGAACAGCCGGTGAACTTCTATACGATGGGGCCGCAGAACTCACGGGGATTCCGGGCGTTGAAGGTTTGGGTGGCGATGCAGACAGCCGGGCGCGACGGGCTGCGGCGCATGATCGCCGGCGATATCGCGCTGGCCGCGGCGCTGTATGAGGAGATCGGGCGCCACCCGGAGTTGGAAGCGCTCACGCTGGGCCTCAGCGTGGTGACATTCCGGTATTTGCCAAAGGAGGGGGCGGACGTGGACGAGGTGAATCGCGACCTTCTGGACCGGCTGCAGAAAGGCGGCGAGGTGTTTCTTTCGAACGCGATCGTGGACGGCAGGTTCGCGCTGCGCGCCTGTTTCGTCAATTTCCGGACAACGATGGACGACGTGGGCGCGATTGTGGAGACCGTTGTGCGCTACGGGCGGGAGGCGGCCAGCCGCCAACCCTATGTGAGAATGAAGGGGTGACCGGTCATCAAATCAGACAGAAGTTTCTGGACTTCTTTGCTTCGCGCGGACACCGTGTGGTCCGCAGTTCGTCGCTGGTTCCCGCCAACGATCCCACGCTGTTGTTCACCAACGCCGGGATGAACCAGTTCAAGGACATTTTCCTGGGCCTGGAAAAGCGCGATTATGTGCGTGCGGCAACTTCGCAGAAATGCGTTCGCGCGGGCGGAAAACATAACGATCTGGAGAACGTCGGCTACACGCGCCGGCATCACACGTTCTTTGAGATGCTGGGCAATTTTTCCTTTGGCGATTATTTCAAGGCCGAAGCCATCGAGTTCGCCTGGGACCTGATCACCAGGGATTACGCCCTGCCCAAGGATCGCCTCTACGTCACGGTGTTCCGTGAAGATGACGAGGCCGAGCAACTGTGGCAGAAGGTGGCGGGTGTGCCGAAGGAACGCATCTTCCGCCTGGACGAAAAGGACAACTTCTGGCAGATGGGGGAGACTGGGCCGTGCGGGCCGTGTTCGGAGATTCACTATGACCTGGGCCCCGGCGCGGCTGACGCGGGGCACGAGCATGAGCAGTTTCCGCTCGATGGCGGCGGGCGGTTTGTCGAAATCTGGAATCTGGTGTTCATGCAGTTCGACCGTTCGCAGGACGGGGTGTTGACGCCGCTGCCGCGGCCTTCCATCGACACCGGCATGGGACTGGAGCGGCTGGCGGCGATTCTGCAGGGCAGGATTTCCAACTTCCAGTGCGACCTGTTGATGCCGATTGTGGAGAAGGGCGCGGAGCTTTTCGGGAAGGCTTACGGCGAGGACAGCCGCGTGGATGTATCGCTGCGCATTGCGGCGGACCACGCGCGGGCGTCCACGTTTTTGATCCACGACAACGTGTTGCCGTCGAACCTGGGCCGTGGCTTTGTGCTGCGCAAGATCATGCGGCGGGCGATGCGCAATGCGCGCATGGTGGGCGTGGAGGATCCGTTTCTGTACCGGCTGACGGGTTTTGTGGCGGAGCTGATGCAGCCCGCCTACCCGGAACTGATGGAGAGCGTGCAACGTGTGGCCCGCGTGGTGAAGGACGAAGAGCATCGTTACGCCACCACGTTCCAGGTGGCGGAGAAAGTGTTCCACGACGAGGCCAGGTCGGCGGCGGGAGGAGTGCTGCCGGGGGCGGCGGCGTTTAAGCTCTACGACACCTACGGACTGGCGTTGGATGAGATGGAGGAGATGGCGCGGGAGCGTGGCCTGGCGATCGACCTGCAAGGCTTTGAGCAGGCGATGGACCAGCAGCGGCAGCGCGCGCGGGCCAGTTGGAAGGGAGCGGAGAAGGCTCAGGTTGCACCGGCCTATCAGACTCTGCAGGAAAAAGGCCGCACGAAGTTCCTGGGCTATGCGGCGCTCACGGCGCAAGCCACGGTGATCGGGCTTCTCAATGAGGCGAAAGATCTGGTGACGGAACTTCCGGCGGGGGCGGCGGGCGAACTGGTGCTGGACCAGACTCCGTTTTATGCCGAGACCGGCGGGCAGGTGGGCGACAAGGGCGCGCTGTATCGCGATGCGGTGAAGGTGGCGGATGTGGAGACCACCTATCCCGCCGTGCCCGGACTTTCGGTTCACAAGATCAGAACGCTGGCGCCGGTGGCTGTAGGAGAGATGATGGAGTGCCGCGTGGATCCCGAGTCGCGCGTCTCCACCATGCGTAATCACACGGCCACCCATCTGCTGCATGCGGCGCTACGCACCGTGCTGGGCACCCACGTGAAACAGGCCGGCAGCGTGGTGGATCCGGCGAGGCTGCGCTTTGACTTCACGCACTACACGGCGGTGGACGCCGATGAACTGGCGCAGGTGGAGCGACTGGCCAATGAACAGATCCTGAACAACATCAAAGTCGAGACCGATGTGATGCCTTTGGATGAGGCGATCAAGACGGGCGCGATGGCATTGTTCGGCGAGAAGTACGGGGACGAAGTGCGCGTGGTGACGGCTGGCGATTTCAGCCGCGAGTTGTGCGGCGGCACGCATGTGAGCCGTACGGGCGACATCGGATTGTGCAAGATCACATCCGAGGGATCGATATCCTCCGGTGTGCGGCGAATCGAAGCGGTGACGGGAGAGACGGCGCTGGAGCGTTTCCGCGGGGCTGCGGAATCGCTGGGAAAAATCGCGTTTCTGCTCCGTTCCTCCGAATCCGAACTGGTGGACCACGTGGAGAGGATGACGGCGCAGCAGAAGGCGCTGGAAAAGCAGGTGGAGCAGTTGAAGGCGAAGCTGGCGCAATCGCAGCTTGGCTCGCTTGAGGAGCAGGCAAGGGTGTTGAAAGGCGTGAAGGTGTTGGCCGGGCGGGTGGACGGCTTTGACCGCAACCAGTTGCGCACGCTGGCCGATTCGCTGCGCAACAAGTGGCAGTCGGCGGTGGTGGTGCTGGCCAGCGCCGAGGACAGCCAGATTGCGCTGGTTTCCGCTGTGACCAAGGATCTGACGGCGAAGGTGCATGCCGGAAAACTGGTGGGCTCCCTGTCGCAGTCGATCGGCGGAAAAGGAGGCGGACGTCCGGATATGGCCGAGGGCGGGGGCAAGGACGCGAGTGCACTGGGCGCGGCGCTGGAGAAAGTGTACGCGAGTGTGGAAGGTATGTTGGGTTAGAGCAAGATGGTTTTCGACACAGTGATCGTGGGAGCCGGTCCCACGGGCCTCGCATGCGGGATCGAATTGAAGAAGCGCGGGCTGAAACCGGTGCTGATCGAGAAGGGGTGTGTTGTCAATTCCCTCTACAACTACCCCACGAACATGGTGTTTTTCACCACGCCGGAGTTGCTGGAAATCGGCGGGCTGCCGATGACCTCGCTGAACGAAAAGCCGAACCGGACCGAGGCGCTGAAGTATTACCGGCGCACGGCGGACCACTACAAGCTGGATATCCGGCAGTATGAACGGGTGAAGAAGATGGAAGGTGAGGACGGCAACTTCACAGTCCATGCGGTGGACCGGCACAACTGCCCGCGCACTTACCGCTGCCGCAAGGTGATTCTCGCCACCGGATACTACGACATTCCGAACTACCTCAACGTGCCGGGCGAGGATCTGCCGAAGGTGATTCACTACTACCGCGAGGCTCACCCTTATTACGATTGCGACGTGGCGGTGATCGGCGGGAAAAACTCGGCGGCGATCGCGGCGCTGGAATTGCATTGGAGCGGCGCCCGTGTGACGCTGATTCATCGCAAGGAAGGGTTGGGCCGCGCGGTGAAGTACTGGATCAAGCCGAACATCGAGAATCGCATCAAGAACGGCGAAATCAGGGGGCTGTTCAACAGTTCGGTGAAGGAAATCCGCCAGGAAGCGATCCTGGTGGAAACACCGGAAGGCGAGCAGTGGCTGAAGAACGACTTCGTCTTCGCCATGACCGGCTACCGGCCCGACTTCGAATTTATGGACGCGCACGGCATCCATCTGCAGGACGACAGCCAGAAGCCGCACACCAATCCCAATACGCTCGAGAGCGAACGCAAGGGGATCTACCTGGCGGGCGTGGTGGTGGCCGGCAGGCACACCAATGAGATCTTCATTGAGAATGGCCGGTTCCATGGTGAGAAGATCGCCGAAGATATCGAAAAGAAGCTAGCGGCGGAGGCGTAGCGCATCGAGCCAGTGGCGATCCAGAGAAGGGCAACCCAGGCGGAGGCCGCCATGCAGACTGCCGTGGAAATCCGAACCTCCGGTCACGGCCAGACTGTACCTGCGGGCAAGCTCCAGGTAGCGGGCGCTGTCGGCTTCTGAATGCAGGGAGTGGAAGGCTTCAATCGCGTCCAGACCGGCGGCGGCCATCTGCGCCAGGAATGCCTCTTCATCATCGACATCGATCCGCACGGGATGGGCGAGGGAAGACACACCGCCGGCCGCTGCAATGCGTTCGATGGTTTCGCGCAGTCCGGGCCCATGGCGCTCCACGTAGCCGGCCGAACCCTCGCCCAGATAGCGCTGGAAGGCATCCTCGACGCTGGCGGCGTAACCTTTGCTCACCAGCACGCGGGCGAAGTGGGGACGCCCGGTCATGGTGCGGCCAAGCGCATCCACCTCTTCAATGGCCACCTGAAGGCCGAGTTCCCTCAGCCGGCCGATCAGGCGCAGGTTGCGCTCGCGGCGGTGGCGATGCGTCTCCGACAACCAGGCCCTGAAGTGTTCGCCGGGATCGGCATGAAGAAAGTACCCCAGCAGGTGAATGCTGCCGCGTTCGTAGCGGCAGGTGATCTCGATGCCGCGGATCAGTTCGAGCGAGGCGGGAGGCGGGGCGAGGCAGGCCTCATCGTAGCCGGACAGGGTGTCGTGATCGGTAATGGCCAGCGCCTCAAGACCCGCTTCGGCCGCCAGGCGTACAAGTTCGGCGGGCGAACAGGAGCCATCGGAGTGGTCAGTATGGGAATGAAGATCGATCACGGAGCGGGATGCTCCGCCGGGAATTCGAAGGTCTCGCCACCGGCGCGCACGGTGAGTGAACCGTTGCCCAGCGGCTTGCCCTGGTTGGGGTAAAAGATCGCGCCGTCGGTGGTCTGTCCGGGCGCCAGTTTCGCGTCGACGAAAGCAATGGCGGAGGCGGCGGCCGCGGCCTTCAGTTTTCCGGAACTCAACTCGGCAAAAGCGGCCTGGCGGCGCTGCTCATAACCGTTGGTGGACATGATGCGCGTAATGCCGTAGAGACTGATCTCGTAGGTAGCCACCAGCTTAATGACATCGCTGCGGCCGGCCTTTTCGATCAACTCGTTGACCACCAGGCGGGGTTTGGCCGGCGAAACCGTCCGTCCGTCGGCGCGGGAAAAGGCGAAGTCCTCTGTCTTTACCAGGCAGGGCGCGCCGGATCCGTTGGACACGGCCACCTGGATGATGGCGTACTCCCGGACCTGATTGGGCAGATGAGCGTACATGACGGTGATCCCGTTGCGGGTGAGGGTTTTGTAGTGCAGGCCGCCGGACTCAAAGTCGATCACCTGGGCGGTGAGTGCCCCCGCGAATACCACGGCCGCAGCCATCGTTCGCGCAAAGGGAATCATAGCTTCATTATGCTATATTGACGCTGGAATCATACTCAAGCATGGACCAAACAGGCGATACCGCCCGCAATGCCTTACGGGACGCAGGTATCCGGAACATCGCATCGGCGCACTGGAATCTGAGCGCTGCCGAGCTAATCGAGAAGGCACTCGAACGGAGGGAAGGCGCGCTGGCCGCAAATGGCGCGCTGGTGGTTCGGACGGGCCAGTTCACGGGCCGTTCCCCGAAAGACAAGTTCGTCGTCCGGCAGACGGAGACCGAACAGAGCATCGATTGGGGCGCCGTCAACCAGGAAATGGGAGAAGCGGAGTTTGAGCGTCTGCACCGCCGTGTGCTGGCGTTTCTGCAGGGACGCGAGGTGTTCGTACAGGATTGCTATGGCGGCGCCGATCCGGCCTACCGTCTGCCGGTGCGCGTGGTGACGCAGCGCGCCTGGCACAGCCTGTTTGCGCGCCAGCTTTTTATCCGCCCCACGGCGGATGAGCTTGCCGCGCACCGCCCGGAATTTACGCTGCTCTTTGTGCCGGACTTTCAGGCCGAGCCGGAGATTGACGGATCGAAGACGGAGACCTGCATCGCGCTGAACTTCCGCACGCGCACGGTGATCATTGCCGGGACGCAATATGCGGGAGAGATGAAGAAATCAGTCTTCACGATCCTGAACTATCTGCTGCCCGAGCGCGGCGTGTTCCCGATGCACTGTTCGGCCAACAGCGGCCGCGACGGGCAAGTGGCGCTGTTCTTCGGCCTGTCGGGCACCGGCAAGACGACGCTTTCGGCCGATCCGGCGCGCAGGCTGATCGGCGATGATGAGCACGGCTGGAGCGATTCGGGCATCTTCAACTTCGAAGGGGGGTGCTACGCCAAGTGTATCCGGCTGTCGCACATGAATGAGCCGCAGATCTGGAACGCAATCCGCTTCGGCTCGGTGCTGGAAAATGTCGCCTTTGATCAATCGCTGCGCACGCTGGACTATGACTCTGACGAGATCACGGAAAACACGCGCGCGGCCTACCCGGTGGACTTCATCGACAACGCGGTGATTCCAGGCATGGGAGGCCAGCCGACGCAGGTGCTGTTTCTGACGGCCGACGCGTTCGGAGTGTTGCCTCCGATTTCGAGGCTGACGCCCGAACAGGCGATGTATCATTTCCTGAGCGGCTACACGGCAAGGGTGGCGGGAACCGAACGCGGGTTGGGCAAAGAGCCGCAGCCGATTTTTTCGGCCTGCTTCGGCGCGCCGTTCCTGCCGCGCCATCCCCGCGTCTACGCGCAGATGCTGGGCGAGAAGATGGAAAAGCACAAGGTGGCCTGCTGGCTGGTCAACACGGGCTGGTCGGGCGGACCCTACGGCGTGGGCGAGCGGATGAGCCTGCCGTATACACGGGCGATGGTGCAGGCGGCGGTGGAAGGATCGCTCAACGATGTGCCGGTGGAACCGCATCCGGTGTTTCATGTGCTGGTTCCGAAGGCATGTCCGGGTGTACCGGCACATTTGTTGGATGCCCGGGGCCAGTGGTCGAGCGGGGCGGCCTATGACGCCGCTGCGGCGGATTTGAGCGCGCGGTTCCGGAAGAACTTCGAAAAGTTCGGCGCGATGAGCCAGCAGATATTGGCCGCTGCCCCGGTTGGTTAGGGGCCCAGGTAGTTTTCCCAGTAGTCACCCGCCTCGGGGGATGATAGCGTTGAGGCGGGTTCGACATGACACACGTAGCGATTTTCGTGTGGATGGCAGTCCAGAGTGCGCCCGCAGCCACGCTCTATACGATCGAAGCTTTTGGCCCGGTGGACGGAAACGTCAGTATTGTTACCGACCTCAATAACCGTGGCCAGGTGGTTGGGGATACCTTCAACCGCTTGGGATCCGGTCCTCCGTTCATCTATGGCAATGGCGTGTTTTCGCTCCAGTGGCCGTCGGCGGGGCGATTCTGGGCGATCAACGATCAGGGCACGGCCGTGGGCGCCGTCTATGTACCCGGCGGCAGCCGGGCTGTGATTCATTCTAACGGCGTGACAAGCTTCCTGCCGGGAGTGCCGGAGGCCAACAGCGGCGCCCAGGCCATCAACAACGCGGGTGACATCGTTGGTTGGGCGGTGGCCGTCTCGGGGATGCCAAGCCGCCCCTTCGTTTATCGCGGCGGTGTATTCATGGACCTGGGCCCGTTACTGACCGGCCCGTTCGGTACCAGTCAAGGAATCGCCGACGCGATCAACATTCACGGCCAGATCGCCGGGACGGCGGGCACCACGGGAATGTTCACTGGACAATTGTTTCTTACCAGCAACGGCATACCGATGCCAATGGGCGTGGACGCCTACATCGCCTATACCTCACTTAACGACGCCGGCAATCTGTCTTTCCAATGTGGCGCCTGGTTCGGCGGTCCGATTCTTTCCGAACAGGAGTTGGGATTCTGCCCGCAGGATCTGAACAACCGGGGCGAAGTGGTGGGATGGAACCGGCAGGACAACATTTCCTGGCTTTGGTCAAACGGAGTGGCAACCAGACTCGATGGGCAATTGGTGAACGGTGGCGGCTGGACGCTGCTACGGGCGGCGGCCATCAACGATCTGGGCCAGATCGCAGGCAGGGGGATTTTGAATGGAGAAGAGAAAGGCTTCCTCATGACGCCGCTCGAAGAGGCGCCGGACCCGATTCCGGAACCAGGTTCCCTTACGCTGGTTTGTGCGGGCTTTGCCGGTCTCTGCGTGATTCGATTACGCCGGAAAGCCGGGCGTTGATCTTATCTCGAGAATCTGGTTTGCATGACGGGCCGGATGCGCGGCCAGCAGAAGCATGCCGGTGAAGGCGGGAATCAGCCCCAGAATCGGATGCTCGGTGTGGAGATTGCGGAGATCGGCTTCGCAGGCATTGACAAACTCCAGTGTAAGCACCCGCTGGTGGTGAAACTGCGTCAGGGCCGAATCGACGGATCGGAACCTGCCCGCCGGCTCCAATCCGGCAGGCGCAAGCACACGCCGGCCCCGGCCGGCGATCCGTTCGACAGTCAGTTCATCCTTGGACGGATCACTTGGCGGCCGACCCTCCGCGGGGCGGGCAAGGCGGATGATTTCGAGCAATGCGGGCTCGGCGACGGCAACGTGTTCGACAACGTCCAGGATGGACCATGCGCCCGCCGGGCGAAACGACCACTGCGATGGCGAGAGGCCGGCGGCTGCCTGCTCCAGCGAAATAGCGCCCCGGTCGAGCACCCGCAGCACGAAATCTCTTTTTGCCTTCATTCAACGGCTCCTTTGCAATCCCACCATCGGATATACTAGTGCTTCTCGACGAAAGGAGGACTCAACATGTCCCATCGCCCAGCCCTGAAATTGCTGATCCGCACGGCATCGGCCGCCGCGTTCGCCGCCCTGCTCACTTCGGCCTATTATCGCGTCAACTCGCCATCGGTGATGGCGGACGCGGCCAACGCCTTCCTCAACTCGCTCACCACCGAGCAGAAGGCAAAGGCCACGTTCGATTTTAAGGACGACGAACGGCATTTCTTTCACTTCGTTCCTGACAACAACATTCAGCAAACGCTGAAGCGTGGCCGCAAAGGGCTGACCCTTCGCGAGATGACTGCGCCGCAGAAACACCTGGCTCATGCCTTGCTCAATGCCGGCCTGAGCCAGAGCGGCTACATCAAAGCTACGTCGATCATGAGCCTGGAGGATGTATTGCGGATCCAGGAAAAAGACAACGGCGAGCGGCGGAACCCGGAAAAGTACTATTTTTCCGTCTTCGGCTCCCCGTCTGAAAACGGAACCTGGAGCTACCGGGTGGAGGGTCATCACCTGAGCATGCATTTCATTGTGGTGAACGGAAAGGTAGTGGCCACGCCGTTTTTCTTCGGAACGAACCCGGCGGAGATTCGGGAAGGGCCGCGCAAGGGGCTGAAGGTGCTCGCGCGCGAAGAGGACCTGGGGCGCGACCTGATGGCGGCACTCACCGCCGATCAGAAAAAGACGGCTGTGGTGAGCCAGGAAGCCTACAAGGACATCCTCACTGCGGCTGACCGGAAGGCGGCGCTGAAAGGACAGCCCAACGGACTTTCGGCCTCAAAGATGAACGCCAAACAGAAGCAGCTTCTCCAGGCGCTTTTGGAGGAATACTGCAGCAATCTGCCCGATCAGGCGGCACAGGCGCGCCGGGATCAAATTAAGAAGGCGGGTTCGAACATGTTCTTTGCCTGGGCGGGAACCGAGGAAAAGGGCAAGGGCCACTACTACCGCGTTCAGGCGCCGAGTTTCCTTGTGGAGTATGACAACACCCAGAACGGCGCCAATCACGTGCATTCGATCTGGCGGGATTATGAGGGCGACTTTGGCGACGACCTGCTGAAGGCGCACTACCAGGCCAGCCACCTTGCTGTGAATTATCGACGATAGAACGCCAGGCGGAAGGGCGGGCGATTCATCAGCCCGCCTCCCACCTGAGCAGGCGGACTACATATTCATCGGTTCGTCGGCGCTGCCGCCGTAAATGCTCGGGACCTTGCCGCCCATGGGACGCAGGTAGGCCGAAAGCTGGCCGCGGTGATGGGCGGAGTGTCTGAGCAGGAAGCCCAGGTAGTATGCCGCAGGCAATTGCATCATGCCGAAGAAATCGATGGGGGCGGCGGCTTTGTCTCCATCGAGAGCTCCCACCTGTTCCAGTTTCGGCTTGAAATTGGCGTCATACCACTCGGCGACATGGGCGGCGGTGGTGAGAGACTCCGGCCGGGATCCATCCCCGTGACCGAAGGCGCCGTTCAGGATACTGTCGAGGAACCACACTTCGCTCGAGGCGATGTGCCAAGCCAGATCCAGGGCGTTCATTGACTTTTCGTGCGGCGAGTAGCCGCCCTGTCCATCGGGGATGGCGGCGATCACCTTGCGGGTGGTGACTGATTCGCCCGCCGCATCCTTGCAATACATATCGAGAATCACCTTTGCGTGTTCCGGATTCATGCTCATCCTTTCCTATCGATTCGAACCTCCAAGAAAGCTTACCGCGAAGCGCCGCCTGGGAGGGAAAATTTAATGCTACACTCCCAATGCAACCATGAAACTGACGGATCTGAAGCGGCTGACAGCCCGCAAAACCATGGAGGTATCGTTTCCGGTACCGGACGGATTGGAATGTGTCGTCGATTCGGCTGGGGTGGCGCGCATCCCCGGGCTCAAGGCGCCTCCAGGGTTCAACCTGGACCAGTGTGTGGCCGAGGCTGAATCTTTTACGGTGCGGGCAGGCGCAGGGGCCGCGCCCCGGCGCGCCAGCCGGGCTGAAGTGGAACAACTTGTTGCGTCCCTGTCAGGCGCCGCGCCCGCGGCCCCCGATCACGACGAATAGGGCGCCCGGCTTCGGTTCCGGACCGGTTTCAACTTCCCCCCCAAATTCGGATATGATAGAAGGCAACCAGGGAATTACCGGCTGGCATAACGATTCACTTGCGCCGCGGATGCGCGGCGATAGGAAAAAGCAATGGAAAAGCTGGCGCAAAACATTCAAGAAGCCTTCCTGAACAACGCTCGACGGGACAAGACGTTTTTGACCATCTACCTGATGAGTGGGGTGAAGCTGAGCGGCCGCATAAAGAGCTTCGACAAGTATTCCGTCATTCTTGAGACCAACAACCAGGAACAGTTGATTTTCAAGCATGCGATCTCGACCGTGGTGGTGCCAAAGGGCGCGCACGGACCCTACGGGCACCCACCGCAAGGGGGCGGCTCCGGACCTTCGACGCCGGGCCAGCCAACCTCCGAGGGCGACGCGCAGCACTAGCGCGACGCACTGCTGAACCTGGTGGAACGCGCAATTCTTGTCGGCCTGGACCTCAGCAGCCGTGCTGTGCCCGCGGGGGCTGTCGCCGCCGAAGAGTCCATGGAGGAACTTGTGTCGCTTGCCTCTACGGCCGGCGCCGAGGTTCTCACGCAGGTTGTACAGACGCGGCAGGGCGCCGAGTCCGCCACGCTGATCGGCAGCGGGAAAGTGGACGAAATCGCCGGGATGGTGAAGGGCCTGGAAGCTGGCGTCGTCATTTTCGACAACGAACTCACTCCCACGCAGCAGCGCAATCTGGAACGGACACTGGCGGTCAAGGTGATTGACCGGACTCAGCTCATCCTGGACATATTCGCCTCACGCGCGCGGACGCGGGAGGGCCAGCTTCAGGTGGAACTGGCGCAACTCAACTACATGCTGCCGCGGCTGGCCGGGCGCGGCATCGACATGTCCCGTCTGGGCGGCGGCATCGGCACCAGGGGCCCGGGCGAAACGCAGCTTGAGACGGACCGCAGAAAGATCTCGCGGCGCATCCAGAAAATCGAACGCCAGTTGGAAGCTGTGAAGGCGGGGCGGGCGATTCAGCGCCGGCAAAGGGTGGAAGTACCGCTGGCGACGCTGGCGCTGGTGGGCTATACGAACGCCGGAAAATCGACGCTGTTCAACCGACTGACGGGTTCGGGCGTGGATGCCGACAGCCGTATGTTCGCCACGCTTGATCCGACGGTGCGGCAACTGCAACTCCCCTCCAAAAGACAGGTACTGGTCTCAGACACCGTGGGTTTCATCCGCAATCTTCCCACCACGCTGGTGAAGGCGTTCCGGGCCACGCTGGAGGAAGTACGGCAGGCGGCGCTGCTGCTGCACGTAGTGGATGTGTCCTCTCCCCATGCCGAAGCGCAGACGGCGCAGGTGCTGGAGGTGCTGCGTGAGATCGAGGCCGGCGACAAGCCGCAGCTACTGGTGTTGAACAAAGCCGACCTGCTTCCCCAAGGAGAAGCCGATACGGCGGCGGTGGCGTCGCGGCTGTTGGGTGAACGGGCCGAAGCCGCACTGACGCGGGCCGTTTCGATATCGGCGCGCTCGGGAGCGGGGATGGACACGCTGTTAGGCGCCATCGATGAAGTGTTGCCGGCCGACCGTCTGACGCGCACCACGTTCCGCTTCGCGGTGGACGACGGCGCGCGGGCACACATGCTGCACGAAACAGCGTCGGTGGTGGAAGTAACCTACGAGGACGGCTGGTGCCGCATGACAGCCGACGCGCCGGAATCGGTGCGCCTTCGCCTGAAGGATTTTGTGGTCCAATAGAAAGGATGGTCAAAATCCGGGCGCGAGGCGGCGCATGAACATACCCAATAGTCTCACCTTATTGCGTATCTTCTTTGTGCCCATCCTGGTGGCCACGCTTGTCACCGACCGGCGCACGGTGGAATGGGGCTCCTGGCGGATCGCCAATGAGTACCTGGGGCTGTCGATTTTCCTGGCCGCCGCGGTGACGGACTTGCTGGACGGCTATCTGGCGCGGCGGTGGAAACAGATCACAACAGTGGGAACGTTGCTCGATCCGGTGGCCGATAAGCTGCTGATTTCCTCGGCCCTGGTTTCATTGGTGCAAGTGCAGGCGATTCCCGCGTGGATGGCGATTCTGATCATTGGACGCGAGTTCGCCGTCACCGGTCTGCGGGGCATCGCGGCGGCTTCCGGCTTTGTCATCAAGGCAAGCGACCTGGGAAAGACGAAGATGCTGGCGCAGGTGATCGCCATCTCCATCACGATGTTGAGCATTCACTCGGAAAACCTGCGGTCGCAGGCGATGATGTGGATGTGGGGCGTGGTGCTGTTTGGCGTGGCCTCGGCCATCCAGTACTTCCTCAAGTTCTGGCGCATGGTGGATCTGGACGTGAAGCAGCGGCGGCGGCAGGAGTTGCTTGTGCTGGAGCGGCAGCAGCGGCGGGCCGAGCGCCAGCAGTTGCGCGCCTCCAAGACCCTGCGAAGAGGCAAAGCCGCCATCAGCGGCTCCTGAGTGGTGCCGGTCGATTCTCTCTTCCAGAGCGCGCTGCGAAGAACCAAACTGCCGCTCGAAAATCCCGGTCCGGCCGTTGTGGATGAAGACGGAGCGATGGCGGTGTTTTCGATCCGGACGTCGGGAGACATGATTTGCTGGGTGGAGTATCGGTGCACGACGTGCGCGACGCTGGTGGCATGCTGCGAAGCGCTGCGGCTGGCGGTGGGTGGAATCACAACCGGGGCGGCGCTTCAATTAGCGGCAGCCGATCTGGCGGCGCTGGTTCCCGGCGTTCCCGAAGCGCGCTGGAGCCGGCTTTCGATCGCGGTACGGGCGCTGCATGCCGCGGTGGCGGCTTAGCTGAACAGCCGGCGGAGACGGTACAATCAAAGCCGATGGCTCTTGTTGCAGTTGGTTCAGTGGCCTATGACGGCGTGGAAACGCCGCATGGCAAAGTCGAGCGGATGCTGGGCGGGGCGTGCACGTATATCGCGCTGTCGGCCAGTTATTTCACGCACGTAAAAATTGTGGCGGTGGTGGGAGACGATTTCGATCCTGAGGATCAGAATCTGCTTGCCTCGCGGGATATCGATTTGGCCGGCCTGGAGCGCGTGGCCGGGGGGAAGACGTTTTTCTGGGCGGGTGTTTACTCGCCGGACATGAACGATCGCACGACGTTGCGGACCGATCTGAACGTTTTCGCCCAATTCGCTCCGAAATTGCCGGAACATTACCGGCAGATGCCGTACGTGCTGCTGGGTAACATCCAGCCGGCGCTGCAGCACAGCGTGCGTCAGCAGATGGATTCGGTGCGGCTCATCGGCGGCGACACGATGAACTACTGGATCAACGATTTCCGCGATGAGCTGCTGTCGACGATCGCGCACTGGCATGTGCTGCTGATCAACGACAGCGAGGCGCGGCTGCTTTCGGGCGAATACAACCTGGGCAAGGCGGCGAAGAAGATCATGGCCATGGGGCCGCAGGCGGTGATCATCAAGCGTGGCGAATATGGCGCGATGCTGTTCCACTCCTCGGGTTATTTCGCCATTCCGGGCTACCTGCTGGACAATGTCTTCGACCCCACGGGCGCCGGCGATTGTTTCGCCGGTGGATTCATGGGGTATCTGGCCGAACAGGGCGTGGACCCCTCGGCCGGGGCGATTGAGCCGAAACTGCTGGGCCGGGCCGTGGTGTATGGTTCGGTGATGGGCAGCTTCTGCTGCGAGCGCTTCGGCGTGGACCGGTTCCGCGACCTGGAGCGCAAGGACATCGACAAACGTTTTGAAGAGTTCCGCAACTTCACGTCATTCTAAGAGCAAAGGGAGACGGCAGCGGCGTGCGGCTGGCAGCCTGATCGGGCCGGCGGTGGTGCTGATACTGGCCGCCTGCATGGCGGCGTGCTGGCACTATTGGCGCGGATACACGCTGTACTACGGCGACGCGAACGCACATCTGGCGATCGCGCGGCGGATCCTCGATTCGCGCACGCCCGGAACCTTTCAGATCGGCACAGTGTGGCTGCCGCTGCCGCACCTGCTGATGCTACCGTTCGTGACGGTGGACGAGTGGTGGCGCAGCGGGCTGGCCGGGGCGATCCCTTCGGCGGCCTGTTTTGTGACCGGAGGCCTGTTCCTGTTCGCGGCCGTGCGGCGTCTGTTTTCGCCGGCCGCGGCATGGGCGTCGATGCTGGCCTTTGCCCTCAATCCGAACCTGCTGTACCTGCAATCGGCGCCGATGACTGAGGCGCCTTTCGCCGCCTGCCTGATGGCGCTGCTCTATGCCACGGTCTGGTTTCAGCAGAAGGGCGGCGTCGCGGCCTTACTGCTGGCGGCGGCGGCATCCAACGCGGCGTCGCTGACACGTTATGAAGGATGGTTCCTGATTCCTTTCGTGGCGCTGTTCTTTGTGCGCAGCGGCGGGGTGAAATGGGGGCTGGCGTTTGGCGGATTGGCGGCGGCGGCGCCGCTGAGCTGGCTTGCGCACAACATGTGGTACTACAGCAATCCGCTGGAATTCTACAACGGGCCGTATTCGGCAAAGGCATATTACGCGCAGGGGCTGGCGGCGGGTGTGGCGCGCGCACCGGGCGATCATGACTGGCAACAGGCGATGGTTCAGTTTGCGGCCGCGGCGCGACTGTGCGCCGGCTACGTGCTGGCGATTACGGGATTGGCGGGCGCAACCATCGCGCTGTTGAGGCGTGTATGGTGGCCAGTGGCGCTGTTGGCGCTGCCGGGGTTGTTCTACGTGCTGAGCCTTTACTCGTCGGGCACACCGATTTATGTGCCTCATCTATGGCCGCACTCCTACTACAACACGCGCTATGGACTGGCAGCCATCCCTTTGTTTGCGGTGGGCATTGGAGCGCTGGTGGCGGCCACACCGCCGCGGTGGAGCCGTTACGCCGCCGCTGTGCTGGTGTGCGCGGTAACCGCACAATGGATACTCTACCCCCGCCCAGGCAATTGGGTTTGCTGGAGGGAGTCCGAGGTTAACTCGGTGGCGCGGCGGGCCTGGACGCGGGAGGCTGCGGTGTTCCTCAAGGCGCACTATCGTCCGGGGGATGGCGTATTCTCCGGGTTCGGCGATCAGGTGGGCGTGTACCGGGAAGCGGGCATCGCGCTAAGGGATGTCCTGCACGAGGGCAATCACCCGGCCTGGAACGCCGCCGTGGCCCGTCCGGACCTGTTTCTGCGCGAGAAGTGGGCGCTGGCGCTGAAGGGAGACGCCATCAGCGCCGCGTTGAAAAAAAAGCATCTTCGCGGAACACACTATGAGTGTGTGAAAATAGTTTCTTTACCAGACTCACCAGTGATTGAAATTTACCGCCGCATCCATGAGGATTCCGTTTACCAAGGCTCACGGCGCAAAGAATGATTTCTTGCTGACCTGGGCCCATGAGGCGCCCGCCGGCGACAGGCGGGAGATTGCCAAAGACATCTGCCACCGGCACACCGGAATTGGCGCCGACGGATGGCTGCTGGTCAGCCCCGCCGGCAGGGGTTTCGATGGGGCGATCCATCTCTACAACTCGGACGGATCCGATTCGGAAATCTCGGGTAACGGCACCCGCTGCGCGGCGGCCTTTCTGCTGGAGGCGGGACTGGAGGCGGAAACGGTAACGATCTCGACGGGTGCTGGACCAAAAGTCCTACGGCTGTTGGAGCGAAACGGGCACTCTTTCCTATTTGAGATGAATATGGGAAGCCCTAAGATCAAAGACGGGGATTTACATTTCCCCCTGCCCATGCCGGAAGGAAGCCTCGATGTAACCATTCTCAACGTCGGCAATCCACAGTGCGCCGTTTTTGTCGAGGACTTCGACTTCGACTGGCGCGCGGCCGGCCGCCTGATCGAGTGGCATAACCATTTCCCGAATCGAACCAATGTTTCGTTCGTGCGCCCGGCGGGCGAGCATGCGATTGAAGTGCGTATCTGGGAACGCGGAGCGGGAGAAACGCTGAGTTCGGGCACGGGGAGCACGGGCGCGGCGGCGGCGGCAATCCTGAGGGGCGTCGCAAAGAGTCCGGTGGAAGTACAAACGCCGGCCGGGGCGCTGCACCTGAGATGGGATGAGGATATTTTTCTGACCGGACCGGCCCAGATCATAGCCGGCGGCGAATTTTATCGGTAACAGACTGTAAATGAATTGATGGAGCTAAGGAGAGTAATTGTGCTGTCTGACCAGTTAATTAAAAAGATGAAGGACCGGAGCGCGGAGGTTGGCGTGATCGGTCTTGGCTACGTGGGTCTACCCTTGGCGGTGGAGTTCGCGCGAGCCGGATTCCGCGTTACCGGAATCGACGTGCAACAGAGCAAGGTCGATCAGATTAACAAAGGCGTGTCCTATATTCAGGACGTGCCGACCTCGGAGGTCGCGGAGTTGGTGAAGTCGGGCCATCTGAAGGCGACGACGGACTTTGGCGTGATCGAAAAGCTGGACACGCTGAATATCGCCGTGCCCACGCCGCTGCGCAAGACCAAGGACCCGGACATGAGCTACGTGGTGTCGGCGTGCCAGGAAGTGGCGAAATACGCGCATCCGGGCCTGCTGGTGATTCTGGAGTCCACCACCTATCCGGGAACGACCAATGAGCTTGTGCTGCCGATGCTGGAACGGCCTGACCTGCGCGTGGGCAAGGAATTCTTCCTTTGCTTTTCGCCGGAGCGGGTGGACCCGGGCAACCCCAAGTTCAACACGCTGAATATTCCGAAGGTGGTCGGCGGCATCACGCCGGTTTGCACCGAAGTGGGCGCGACGTTCTATGCGCAGGCGCTGGAAACGGTGGTGCCGGTGAGTTCCACGCAGGTGGCCGAGATGGTGAAACTGCTGGAGAACACCTTCCGCATGATCAACATCGGCCTGGTGAACGAAATGGCCATGATGTGCGACCGGATCGGGGTCAACGTGTGGGAGGTGATTGAGGCGGCGGCCACCAAGCCGTTCGGCTTTATGCCGTTCTTCCCCGGACCGGGCCTGGGCGGACACTGCATTCCGATTGATCCGTTCTATCTTTCCTGGAAGACCAAGCAGGCGGGCATTGAAGCGCGGTTCATCGAACTGGCCGGCTACATCAACGGGCAGATGCCGCATTTTGTGGCGGACAAGGTACAGCATGCGCTGAACGATCACGGCAAGCCGGTGAAGGGATCGAAGGTGCTGGTGATGGGTGTCGCCTACAAGCGCGACATCGACGACGTGCGGGAATCGCCGGCGCTCGACATCATCCACCTGCTGAAAGCCCGCGGCGCCAAAGTGAGCTACGCCGATCCGTTCATCCCTTCCATCAACTTCGAAGGCGTGAAGATGAAGGCGACGGATTGGAAGAAGGCGGCGGCGGCCTGCGATTGCGCCGTGATCGTCACAGACCACACGGGCGTCGACTATCAGAAGCTGCTGGAGACGGCCCCGCTGATCGTGGATACGCGGAACGCGATGAAGAAGTACAAGTCAAAGAAGATCGTGAGGCTGTAGCGGAAGAAGGCGGGAAGGCAAGAATGCAGGAATGCAGGGGTGCGTCCGCCATTCCCTGACTTCCTGCGTTCCTGCGTTCATCCCGCCGCGGCGAGCACTTCGGAAACGGAGGGTTTGCCCCGGCGGGCATACCTGATCACTCCGTCGGGTCCGATGAGATACACCGTCCGCTTCACCCAGAGCCCGTTGGTCCGGTAAAGTTCGCCTGCCTTTTGTCCCTTGTCCACCAGCAGAGGGAAGGGGAATTGAAACTTGTCTCGAAACTTGCGGTGGCTTGCCTCTCCAAACGGATTCACGCCGAAAACGGCAATGTTCCTGCCCTCGGCCGCGGCCCAGGAATCACGAAATTCGCAGAGTTGTCTACGGCATAGGGCGGTGTCGTCGCCCGGATACCAGATCAGGACAACGTTGCGCCCACGCAGGGCGGATAAGGTAACCGCGTGGCCACTCTCATCGGGCAAGGAGAAATCGGGAGCGATTGTTCCTACCGGCAGGGGTTCGCTGAAAAGCCAGGAGAGCATCTCTCTTCATTAAACTAGATCGTGGGCGTGATAAAGTGACGCCATGCGACATCTGCTTCCGTGGCTTTTCTCCACCATCGCGCTGCTGGCCCAGGTGGACACGGGGGCGATTTCCGGCGTCGTTACCGATGGCACGGGCGCCGTTATCCCCAACGCCAGGATCGCGATCACACAGACTGCCACCGGCATCGAAACGAAGCTGACGACAAACGCCACCGGTTTCTATGCCGCGCCGGCGTTGCGCCCGGGCAAGTATACGGTGGGCGCATCCGCCGATGGATTCCGCGCGGAAACCCGCACGGGCATCGAACTGCGCGTCCAGGAAAGACTGGAGATCAGCTTCCAGTTGGAGATCGGCGCCGCGGCGGCCGAAGTCACGGTCTCCGCCACCACCCCGTTGCTCGAATCCGAAACCTCATCGCTCGGCCAGATTGTGGAGGAGCGCACCATCAACGACCTGCCCTTAAACGGGCGTAACTTCATACAATTGGCCACGCTTGGCGCGGGCGCGCTGCCCTCCAATCGCACGGCTGAGCGTGACAACTTCATCGCCAACGGCGCGCGCGCAGTGCAGAACAGCTATCTGCTCGATGGTGTGGAGAACAAGAATCGCATCCTCGGCTTTGACCGGAGCAGCGCTCAGATCATCCAGCCGGTGATTGAGGCGATCCAGGAGTTCAAGGTGCAGACCAGTGCGTTTTCGGCCGAATTCGGGCAATCGGCGGGCGGCATCGTCAACGTCACGCTGAAAAGCGGCACCAATGATCTGCATGTGACGTTGTTCGAATATCTTCGCAATTCAAGGCTGGACGCACTCCCCTATTTCCAGCCCACCGGCGGCGGACGTCCGGCGTTCATCCAGAACCAGTTCGGCGCTACCGGCGGTGGTCCGGTTCGCAGGAACCGCACGTTCGTCTTTGGAAGCTGGCAGAGTTCGCGCGAGGTGAACGCCGCTCCACAAATCGGTTCGGTGCCTCTTGCGCCCGTGCGGGCCGGGAACTTCGGAACGTCGCGCATCTACGATCCGGCTACGACGCGCGCAAACCCCGCGGGCAGCGGCTTTGTACGCGATCTGTTCGCCAACAGCATTGTACCGGCAAGCCGCTGGGATCCGGTGGCCGGGAGGTTGATGACACTCTATCCCCAGCCGAACCTGCCCGGCGCGGTGCGCAATCACTTCTACAATCCGAAAGAACGGATCAACAACGATCAGTTCAACGTCCGCGTGGATCATCAATTGGGCAATCGGGACAGCATGTTTGCGCGCGTCTCCTGGGGCGGGAATCGCAATACGCTGCCCACGGCCTTGCCTGAACCGGCCAACAACTTCAGTTCAGCCGAACCGACGACGCAATCTGTGGCGGTGAGCGAAACACATACAATCTCGCCGTCGGTTTTTAACGAGTTCCGCTTCGGCTTCATCCGGACACGCATCCAGCAACAGATCGATGCGCCGCGCCAGTTTGAGGAATTCGGGATCAAGGGGACGGTGAACGATCCGTTCATCCGCGGACTTCCGCAGTTTTCGGTCACGGGACTGAGTTCGTTGGGCACCGCGGGCCCGGGTGCACTGCCGATTGCCGCCACCGGCAGCGCGAACCTTCCCCTGGACAAGAGCGGCAAAGTATACCAGTTTATCGACAATGTCTCGTGGATACGTGGCCGGCACGCGTTCAAGTTTGGCGGTGACATCCAGCAGGTAAACATGTTCGGCTACGCGACGAACGCGGCGCGGCCAAACTTCAATTTCAATGGCGTGTATACCCAGAATCCGCAGGCGCGCGCCGGCTCAGGCCAGCCTCTGGCCGATTTTCTATTAGGACAGACCAACAACGTTTCCATCGCCAACCCCACTGTCAACGAAATCCGCCAGCGCATCTTTCAGGGCTACGCGCAGGATGACTGGAAGGTATCGCAACGCCTCACCTTGAACATCGGCGTGCGCTACGAGCTTGCGCTGCCGTTCATCGACCTGGAGGACAAGTACACGAACTTCGTACTGGAAAGCGGCCCGCTCTTTGGAACCTTCCTGCGGGCGCGCGACACCGGACAGGGAGGCTGGAACCGCTCCCTGATCAACGCCGACTACAACAACTTCGCCCCGCGCGTGGGCCTCGCCTATCAGGCCACCGGCAAGACCGTGATCCGCAGCGCCTTCGGCGTGTTCTATGGACGCGACGAAAACATCGGGGTCGGGCGGCGATTGACAAACAATCCTCCGCAGTTGGTCAACGTCACCTTTATCAGCGACCAGTTGACGCCGAACATCGTTCTTTCCGAAGGATTCCCGGCGGACGCGCTGGACCCGGCACGGGTGGTGAACCCGGTAGCGAATTCCTATCCCGTAGATTCTCCGCTGCCTTATGTCCTGCAGTGGAATCTCAACATCCAACAGGAACTGCCGCGTCAGTTCATCATGCAGATCGGCTACACGGGATCCGGGGCGCGCAAGCTCTACTACCCGCTCAACGTAAATTCGCCGCCGCCGGGTACGGGCAACGTCAATGCGCGCAGGCCCATTCAGGGCGTGGGCAACGTCTTCCTGTACGCGCCGCTGTTCAACTCCAGCTATCACGCACTTCTGTTGAAGGCCGAACGGCGATTCTCAGGCGGATTCAGCATGCTGACTTCCTACACCTGGGGCCATTCGCTGGATGGCGGCAGCAGCAACAACGACCAAAGCGATCCCGGTCCGATCGACCCGCGCAATCTGAAGCTTCACCGCGGCAATTCGAATTTCGATCTGACACACCGGTTCGTCGCAAGCGGCGTCTGGGAGTTGCCCTTCGGCAAAGGCAAGCCATTCCTTTCCGGCAGCGCGGCGGGAAAAGCGCTCTTAGGCGGATGGCAGATGAGCGGCATCTGGTCCGCGCAGACGGGCCTGCCGTACACCGTCACTTTGAACTTCGATCCGACCAACAGCGGCGTGACCGGGCGCCCGGATCGTATTTCCGACGGCACGCTCCCAGCGGGCCAGCGCGACCCGTCGCGGTGGTTCGATCTGAATGCATTCCGCGCGCCGGCAGCACTGACCTATGGCAACGCGGGCCGGAACATCCTGCGCGCGCCGGGAAGAGTGAACCTGGATCTGGGAGTGGCCCGGCTGTTCACGCTGAGTGAGCGCGTGCGCCTGCAATTCCGCGGCGAGTTCTTCAACCTCTTCAACACGCCGCAATTCGGCCTTCCAGGCATGGCGATCGGCACGCCGGCGGCCGGGATTATCGGCGGCGTGGTGACGCCGGAACGCCAGATACAGCTTGCGCTCAAACTGTCGTGGTAGGAGAGTCAGTCGGACGGGTTCAATCGAGCGTGGCGAGAAAAGCGTGCGTCATGCGCAGTAGGGCGGCCGGATCATACCAGTGAATCAGGTGCGGCGCCGAGGGCACACGCATGCGCAGGCAGTCAGCCATGGTGCGCTCAGCCTCCGCGGCATCTTCGTCGGTGAGCATGCCGCCGGCAGCCGGGTCAGATTGCAGGAGCAATGCGGGACATTGGATGGCCCGCAGAATTGGTTCGCGGTGATACCCGTCCATCCACTCGCCGCTGAGGATCGGCTCCAGCACGGCGGGGTCAAGTTTTCGCAGGCATGAGGCGGTGAACCGCAGGGCCACCGGGTCGCGTAACTCACGCAACGGCACGCCGCCGGCTTCCGCCTCGCCCAGTCTGCGCCAGAGTTGGGCAACCGGGAGCGGGCTTCCGGCAAACGGGCGCAGCGCGGCGAAGTAACTGTGGAGCGGGCCGGAATGGATGCGTTCGCCCATCGTTTCAAAGGGCGGGTCCTCCAGGATGACCGCGCGAACCAGCGTGGGATCTTCGGCGGCGACGGCGGCGGCAAGCATGGAGCCGAGCGAATGCCCGTAGACGACAGCTCGCCCGCCGACCCGCGCGCGCAGGAATTTGAGCACCGGCGCGAGGTAGTCCACCACGCGATAGCCCAATGGATTCGGCCCCGATTCGCCATGTCCCGGCAGATCCAGAGAGTAGACCTGCCAGCGGGCGCCCAGGCTGCTCATGATGGGCAGAAACGATTGCCACCGCCGCGTCACTCCGTGCAGCAGCACCAGCGGCGGGCCGGACCGCGGCCCACAGGCGTAGTTCAGGTTCATTCTTTGCGCTACGATAACATGGCGATGGCGAGGCACCAGCGAATGTGGATCCGAAAGAATGAACGTGACGAAAAGAAGGGCGTGATTTCTCCCGTCCCTACCCAGATTGTTTCCAACGAAGAGTTCATCCCCCGCCCGCAGACGGCGAAGCAGAAGCAGGTGGAAAGCCTGATCGGAGAAATGTCGGAGGCGCGGGCGAAAAAGCTGGGCATGGACCGCCGGTCATTCATGTCTTCCCCGATGGGCGTGGCCACGTGCCTGCTGGCCTCAAATAAGGTGTGGGGCAACAGCTTCGAGGTGGAGGACGCCGAGACGTGGGAGCCGGCCGCCGCGGCGGAGAAGTGGCCCAAGGGCGAGTTCTTCGTCATGGATGTACAGGCGCATTTCACCGACGGCTACGCGCTGAACTTCCGCAACATGGAGTTCGTGAAGAACATGGGCTTTCAGCTTTCCAACGATAAGGACTCCTATTCTTTTCGCAACTTCGTCAAGGAGATGTTCTTCGATTCCGAGACCGACTGCATCGTCATTTCCGGCGTGCCCGGCAGAGAGGAGATCCGCGATAAGGAAGGAAAGATCCCGGAAGGGCGGAAACGCGGCGGCGGCGCGCTGCCATCGTGGCTGATGGCCAACGCGCGCGATCAGATCAATTCCCTTGCCGGGTCGACACGGGCCTTTTCCCAGGGAAACCTTGCGCCGAATCATTATTGGGACAAGGTGAACAACCGCCCCGATAAGACTGCGCTGCTCGAGCAGATGGACCGCGAGGTGAACCAGTATAAGATCGCATCGTGGAAGTGGTATTGCCACACGGACCCCGGCCGGTCGGGCGGCGGATTCCAGATGGACGACGAAAACTCGTTCTGGTTCTACGAGGAGTCAAGGAAGCGCGGAATCAAGGTGATCAGCGTGCACAAAGGGTACTCCTACCAGTCGCGCACGCTGGGCCACCTGGCGAACCCCAAGGACGTGGAGAAGGCGGCGCTGAAACACCCGGATTTCACCTTCGTGGTGTACCATTCGGCGATCAAACACGGGCCGTTCGAACCGGATTGGGAGAAGGCGAACGAGTACGACGCGGAAACGGGCGACTTCGCCTGGCACGCGGTGCTGATGGACATTAAGAAGCGCAATCCGCGGATGAACAACGTGTACTGCGAGATCGGCAGCTTTTTCGCCCCTCTGGTGATCGCCAACCCGAAGATGGCGATGCATGGAATGGGCAAGAACCTGAAGCACTACGGCGCCGATCGCGTGATCTGGGGAACCGATTGCATCTGGTGGGGCTCGCCGCAGTGGGCCATCGACGCGTTCAAGCGGTTCCAGATTTCCGACGAGATGTGCGAGAAGTACGGTTACAGGAAGATCAGCAAACAGGACAAGGCGAAGATCCTGGGGTTGAACGCGGCGCGGGTGTATGGGCTGGACGTGAAGAAGCCGCGCAAAGCGCTGCCTCCCGACGCCCTGGACAAACTGAAGATGGCGTACCTGGACCGCGGCGGGCATCCTTCCAACGAGGCTTATGGCTGGGTACGCGCGGGCGATTAGCCTATTGCTGGCGTCGGCAGCCAGCGCCGAGACGGGGTTGCACCACGTCCATCTGAATGCGGTTGATCCCGCGGCGGCGGTGAAGTTCTACACATCGCGCTTCGATTGCGAACAGGCCCTTTATCGCGGTGAACCGGCGGTTTGGGCTCAGAAATCGTGGCTGCTGTTCCACAAGGTGGACGCTGGGCCTCCGCGGGAAACCGATTCCGCCATCTGGCACATCGGATGGGGAGCCGAAGACATGCCGGCTGAATACAGACGGCAAACGGCAATGGGGACGCCTTTTCATACCCCGTTGACCGATATCAGCAGCCTGGCTAATTCTCCCGGTTTCTTCTACGCCTATGTGGATGGCCCGGATCATGCGTTGATTGAGTTGAATACCGCGCGCCATCACCATTTCGGACATCTCCATCTTTTCAGTGCCGATCCGCCGGCGGCGGCGCGCTGGTATGCCAAGCACTTCGGGATCGCGCCGCGGATGCCCCGTTCCACAGAGCCGCGGTTCTATCGGGGATTGCAGGTGGGACCGTCGGCGTCGTTTACCATCGGCAACGTAAATGTGATCATCTTCCCGGGCCGGTACCGGGGACATGACCGGTATCAATCCACACGTGGCACGGTGTTCGATCACATCGCGCTGAGCGTAGACAGCCTGGCGGCGGCGCTGCACTCTCTGGCTTCCGGGGGTGTGCGGCCCTGGCAGGGAACAACGATGGTGGAAGGACCGGACAAGGTGGCGATTGAGATCATCGAAGGCCATGAGGCGAAACCGGTGGAGCGGGCCGGAAGGCGTCCCGCGCGGCGGCCTTAGACACTGAACGGCGCGGTCTGCGAATATAAAAACAATGTCTTTGTCTCCTGAAATCCTGCTGCACATTTCCAAACAGATTGACGTTTCCCTGAAGAGCCTGGTGGCCACCATTGAACTGCTGGACGAAGGAGGTACGGTGCCCTTCGTGGCCCGCTACCGGAAGGAGGCCACCGGCAATCTGGATGAAGTACAGATCCGCAACGTGCAGGACAGGCTGGAATATTTCCGGGAACTGGAAGAGCGGCGCGCCACGGTTTTGCAGTCGATCCAGGAGCAAGGCAAGCTGACCGAGGAACTGCGCAAAAAGATCGCCGCGGCGATGGAGAAGAACGAACTGGAAGATCTCTACCTGCCGTACAAGCCCAAACGGCGGACCAAGGCATCTATCGCGCGCGAACGGGGATTGGAGCCGCTGGCCGGCTTCCTTTGGGCGCAGGCGCCGGGCGAGCAGCCTCTGCGCGACTTCGCAGCCACGTTCATCAATCCGGAAAACGAGATCACCAGCGCGGATGAGGCGCTGGAAGGGGCGCGGCACATCATCGCCGAGATGGTGAGCGAAAACGCCGAATTTCGCAAGAAAGTTCGCCAGATGATGGCCGAACAGGGCGTGGTGGCCAGCCGCAGAATCGAAGGCGTGGAGGACCCCGAACAGAAGTACACCAGCTACTACGAGTTCCGCGAACCGGTCACAAAAATCCCCTCGCACCGTATGCTGGCGATCCGGCGCGGCGCCAAGGAAGGCATCCTTCATTTTGAGATCGAGTTGGAACCGGCCGGACCCGTCGCCTACCTGCAAAGCCAGGTACTGAGGGGCGAAGGCGAGTGCGCGGGCCATTTGCGCGAGGCCGTGGAGGACTCCTATCAGCGGCTGTTGAATCCTTCCATTCAGACCGAGGTGAGGCTGGAACTGAAGGATCGCTCCGATGAAGAGGCAATCAAGGTCTTTCGGGAGAATCTGGAGAATCTGCTCTTATCTCCGCCGGCTGGCATGCTCTCAGTGATCGGCATCGATCCGGGGATTCGCACGGGATGCAAAGTGGCGGTGGTGGACAATACCGGCAAGTTCCTGGAACACACCGTCATTTATCCCCATGAGCCGAGGAACGACATGGCCGGCGCCGTGAAGACGCTGGCATCGCTGATCGCGCGGCACAATGCGCAGGCCATTGCCATTGGCAACGGCACGGCGTCGCGGGAGACAGCGGGCTTCGTGGGGGATTTTCTAAAGCAGGCCGGCTTGAGCAAGGTGTTTAGCGTGGTGGTGAATGAGGCGGGCGCAAGCGTTTATTCGGCCTCCGACGTGGCGCGCCAGGAGTTCCCGGATCTGGATCTTACCGTGCGGGGGGCGATCTCGATTGCCCGGAGGCTGCAGGATCCGCTGGCGGAACTGGTAAAGGTGGACCCCAAGTCGATTGGTGTGGGCCAGTATCAGCACGACGTGGATCAGCGCCGGCTGAAGCAGGGCCTGGAGGCGACGGTGGAGTCCTGCGTGAACCGTGTGGGAGTGGACTTGAACACCGCGTCGGTGCCGCTGCTGCGCCACGTTTCGGGGCTTACCGATCGCACGGCGAGTAACATTGTGGAGTTCCGGAATCAGCACGGAAGGTTCCGCAACCGGCAACAGTTGTTGGAAGTGGCCGGACTTGGGCCGAAGACGTTCCAGTTGGCCGCCGGGTTCCTGCGCATCCGGGGTGGCGATAATCCGCTGGACATCACGGCGGTGCATCCGGAGTCGTATCCCATTGTGTCGCGCATCGCCGAGTCGCTGAAGGTGTCGGTGGAGGAACTGATTTCGAAACCGCAGCTTGTGGAGAACGTGGATATTCAGGCGTTCCGCACCGAAGAGGCCGGGACATACACGCTCAGTGACATCAAGGAAGAACTGCGCAAGCCGGGGCGGGATCCGCGCGACACGTTCCAACTGCCTTCGTTCCGGGATGATGTGAAGGATCTGGCCGACTTGCAGCCGGGCATGCAACTGGAAGGCGTGGTGACCAACGTGACGCGCTTTGGAGCCTTCGTCGATGTCGGCGTGCATCAGGACGGCCTGGTGCATGTCAGCGAGCTGAGCAACCGCTTCATCAAGGACCCTTCCGAGGTGGTGAAGGCCGGGCAGATCGTGAAGGTGCGGGTGTTGTCGGTGGATCCGAAGACCAAGCGGATCGCCTTGTCAATGAAGACGGAGGCAGCGGCGAAAAGACCGGAACCGAAGAAGCAGGAAGCAACAAAGCCCGCCGTGAAGCGGGCTTCGTTGGAGGAACAACTGGCTGCCCTGAACACAAGGTTCAGGACAAGGTAGAATCAGTCGCCGCTGACGCGAGGCCGGGAAGCGGCAAGCTGGCCGAGCGTGACGTGGATCTGAGGCATGGCGCCCTGATCGAGCGAGTTCTTCACCGCCTCATCGGAATGCAGCCTCTCCAGGCGTTCCTTAAGAAGCTGATTACGCAGGCGCTGTTCGAACTCGGCCAGACGCTGCTCAATGTCGGTCTTCTTCTTGCGGCCTACCACCATATCTTCGCGGTAGCGTTTCAGGAAGTAGCCGATGGTTTCGGTACGGATGCGAATGGAGCCGGTAGGCTTGTTCTCATCGATATCCTTGAAGCAGAAGTAGGGTGTGCCGGAGTGTTCGACGATCTCTTCGACAACAGTGTAGATCGGCGCGTCGTGGCCGCACTTGAAGCTGGATAGCTCAAGCGCGATCAGATTCGGGTGGCGCGCAATGTACTTGGCGGCCCAGATCTTGCGCGTGGTGTTTTCCGAGTAGGAATTCTTCCACACGTCGGTGACCGCCATCGGATGCGGGATGTCGCCGGCCTGTACTTCGGCGCCGAACAGCCGCCAGATGATGTCGTCGTCGATCGGCAGGGAATCCTGCGTGAAGACGGGGTAGCCGAGTTTCTGGAACTCTTCCATGATCTCGTGATTCACACCGGGGTCATTGTGATACGGCCTGCCGAGCAGGACGACGCCAATGCGGTCCTCACGCTCCAGTTGTTCCAGCACTTCGCGGGCGGCGGCGCGGATGGTTACGTTGTTGTAAATATCCAGCGCTTTGTAGCCTTCCTTGACGGCGCGGGCGTTTTC
This sequence comes from Bryobacteraceae bacterium, assembly GCA_033762895.1. Classification (GTDB taxonomy): domain Bacteria; phylum Acidobacteriota; class Terriglobia; order Bryobacterales; family Bryobacteraceae; genus CADEFT01. Next base: position 43,416 of record JANRLE010000066.1, read on the forward strand.
CTCGGGCGTGAGGCCCAGGATGTCCTTGAACTCCTCGAACATCTGCCGCTCAAACATGTCGGGCTTTGAGATGTTGACGAACGAGTTCATGAACCGGACGCCCTTTTCGGCGAACAGATCGCCTTCCTTCAGGAACGCAGCCTTCGCCGCTTCCGGCGTGGCGGCCACGGTGGGGCACGACCGGGACGATTGGATGTGGCTGAGATCCGAAGTAAGACAGTCGATCATCGGGAAGAGAATGATATCGAGCGGCTTCTTGGCGTGATGCACATAGAGCAGGTTATGCACATGCGGGATGCCGAGCTTTGACGGGAAGCAGGGATCAATGGAGCCGCGCTTGCCGCCTTCCTTATAGAGCTGTTCGGAGGTGTAGTCCGACCAGACGATGTTTTCGGCCTTGACGCCAAGCGAGGCCAGGTAACCGGTGAACACCGGCGCCTGGGAGTACATGTTGAGTACCCGCGGCATGCCGATGCGCAGTTCGCCGCGCTTCTTCACCAGTTCGGCCCGTTTCTTCTGCGCGGCGGTGAACTGGAACTTCGGCAGCGGATCGGACACGTTGGGCGCATCCGGAACACGGAAGACCTGGCGGGCCGAGATTTCAACGAAGTTGGGGTTCTCCTTCTTCGCCTTGTCGAGGCCGCTCTTGATGTCGCGCATCTCACTGATGTCTTCGACCGTGCCCTTTTCGCAGGTGGCGATGATGAGCCGCTGCGAGCCAGGCTGCAGCGGGACCTTGCTCTTTTTGGGGAAGTAGCCGTTCTCGTTGAGCGTGGATGTCTTGACGTCAATGAACGTGCGCAGGCACTTATTCTTGCAGAAGTAACAGCGGGTCTGTTCGTTGCGCGTGGTGGAGAAGGTGATCTCCTGCACGGCATTAAGACCGATAAAGGTGGACTGGCGGCCGTTGTCCCACAGGCGTCCGGCTTCAAGGGCGCCGCCAATGGCGCCGGCTTCGCCGCAATGTTCATGGACAATCACGCGGGCCGCTGTTTCCTTGCCCTTAAACCGCGACTCAATAAAATCCACCTGTGCCTTCACCGCGGCAAGGTTATACTGCGTGCCGCCCTGCAGCAGGAAGGTGGATCCGATGGCGCTGAGATTGGGGATCTGCGAGACGTACAGCCAGATGTTCTTCGGCAGCACGTTGCACAGACCGGCCATGATCTCCTCGGGCTTCCAGCCCTGACGCTGGAAGTCGACAATGTCAGACTGCATGAACACGGCGCAGCCGTAGCCGAACTGCGGGTAGCCCTGGGCGCCGAAGGCGATGTCGGCGAACTGCTCCACTGGGTGGCCAAAGCCTTGCGCGGTGGATTGAAGGAAGTAGCCGTTGCCGGCCGAACACTGCGTGTTGAGCTTGAAGTCCTTCACACGACCGTTCTTAAGGATGATGATCTTGATGTCCTGGCCGCCGACGTCGCAGATCACGTCCACATCTTTATAGAAGTGCAGACCGGCCTGGGTATGGGCAACGGTTTCCACCACTGCCGCATCGGCGCCGATGACGTCGCGAAGAATGTCCTTGGCATAGCCGGTGGTGCCCACGCCGAGCACTTTCAACATGGCTCCCTGGTCAGTGATCTGTTGTTCCAACTTGGCGAAAATCTCCATCGTGTCTTCAATGGGATTGCCCTTGGAAAGTTGGTAGGCTTTGGCCAGAATGCGGCGTTCCTTGTCCTTGGAAAGCAGCACGGCCTTGGTGGAGGTGGAGCCTCCGTCAATGCCGATGAAGCCTTCCACGACATCGCCGGGCTGGAACGGGGATGGGACGAACTTCTTGTGGCGGTAGCGGTCCTTAAAGGCTTCCAGTTCTTCGCTGCTCTTGGCCAGCCCGCCGTTGCCACCCTTCTTTTTCTTCTCCTCGTCGCGCCCCACTTCGATATACCATTGGAGCTTCTCGGGCCCGAGGTAGCGGCCCACGGCTTCGTCCTCGGTCTTACCGAATTCCACGGCCCCGAGTGCGGCGAAGTACTGCGCGTTGTCCGGCGTGCGGATGAGATCCTCGGGTGGGATCCCTTCCGGCAGCGGATAGTTGCGCTCCTCCCAGATCTTGGGAATGTTGTGCTTCCAGCAGTCGCGCATGCCGGTGATGTAACAGTTGGGTCCGCCAAGCAGCAGAACCACCGGACGCAGAGTATTGCCCCGGGTGAGCACCGAGAGGTTCTGCATGACGATGGCTTCAAACAGCGAAGCCATCAGCTCGTCGGCAGGCACGCCGCTCTTCTGGAGACCGTTGATGTCGGTCTCGGCAAAGACGCCGCACTTGCCCGCGACCGGATGCAGCTTGATCCCCTTGTAGCCCATGTTACAGAGCTCTTCGGAGGGAATGCGGAGCTTGGCGTTAATTTTGTCGATGACCGCGCCCGTGCCGCCAGCGCACTTGTCGTTCATCGAAGGAAGCTTCTTCTTGCGGCCCGTCTCCGGGTCTTCCTTAAAGATGATGATCTTGGCGTCCTGGCCGCCCAGTTCGATCACCGATCCGCATTCGGGGTACAACTTCTCCACGGCCAGCGAAACCGCGTTCACTTCCTGGACGAACTTGGAGCCGAGGTACTTCGACATTCCGGAGCCGCCCGAACCGGTTATGAACATCCGGGCGTTTTCCTTGTTGAAGGCGGGCACTTCTTCTTCAAAGCGGTTGAGGAACTCGAAGACCTTCTCAGGCTGCTTCGTGTCGTGCCGCTGATAATCCCGCCAGACGATCTCGTCCGTGGCCGCGTCGACCACCACCGCCTTGACGGTAGTGGAGCCGACGTCCATGCCGATCATGAACTTTCGATCCATTCTGTTGAGTCTCCCAGTGAACTAGTTCACAGCAGCCATGGTAGCCTTGGGGCTCCACTGCTCTTTTTTCATCCGGTCCGCGATGTGGACGACAAAATTTGCGGCTGTGCCGATGACGCCCTTGGCGTGCGGAACCTGGTACATCGGACGTTTGGTCTCCGGGTGCGCCTCGACAAAGGCGCGGCAATCCTCCAGCGTCAGACCGGTGCGGTCCAACGTCTCCTGGAATTCCAGCTTGGCCTTGTTCTTGGCTTCACCCAGCGCCATCTGCACCCGGCTGTGCGCGTTGATTTCGCCTTCACCCGAGGTTTCGATGGGCAGGAAGATCATGTCCTTGTACAGGCCGGTCACCGCGGCCTGCGCTCCGTCGGACTGTGTGGACGGCATACAGCCGAACGGCTTCAGGCTGAGTACCATATGGGCCAGGTCTTTATTTGAGTAGTAGATGTTCTTGGCCACTTCCAGATGGCCTTCGCCGCCGCCGGCGCGGGAGTTGTAGAAGGGGTGACCCATGCGCTGGAGTTCGTACTGGTCAGCCAGGTGGTGGGCCAGGCCGCCCAGGGCGTCCACAATACGGTGGTATTCGCGCTTGAAGATGGCTTCGGCCAGTTTCAGCTTCGCCACCTTGTTGCGGAAGTTGAACTCGATCTTGGCGCGCTGATCCAGCCGCCAGATGGGTGGCATCGTGGCGCCAACATCCAGTCCCTTGGTGTCGCCGTACTTCTGGATCACCTGATGGATCATGTACATGATCCAGGTTCCGATCGGCTCCACCAGCACCTGCGCGCCCTCGCGTTCGAGGAAACGGAACATGTTGAAGTTGCCGTCGCCTTCGGTGGTTTGGGCCCAGAATTCGCCGGTGATCTTCACGATGGGCTTCACGCGGAGACGGTCGACCTCCACCTCGTTGAACATGTCGCGGCAGCGGTGCAGCGATTGGGTGTAGTCGTCGCCTGTCAGTTGGTTCACAAACTTGCCGATATATTCGGCGGTGTCCTTGAACCCGCCCAGGAAACCGGCCATCTGGTCACCTACCTGCCACGGCTGCTTCTTGCGGAATACCTCGTGCATGTAATCCATGACACGGTCGAGCGCTTCGTCGGTCTGGCCAGGATTGGTTTCAAACGGACGGATGTTGTAGCCGACTTCGTTGATCACGTCGCCGCAGTTCATGGCGTTGAGGATGCCCATGAAAAAGTCCAGGTGCATCTCCAGACCCGCTTCGGCGTCGGATTGGCTGAGACCGCCCGATTGCTGGAACAGCAGGACGCGGAAGCCGTCGAAACCGGCGTTGCGCAAAGCCAGCCGGTATTCGGCTTCGTACATGCCAAACCGGCAGGGGCCACAGGCGCCGGCCGTGAAAAAGACATACCGGTCAACGATTTCCTGCTTCGTCAGCCCTTGCTCTTCCAGGGTCTGGAGGTACTGGACGAGGTTCCCGACCGTGAAGTAGGTGGGGTTGCATTGTCCGTTGTTGCCGTATTCTTTGCCCAACTGAAAGGCCGCGACGTCGGGCGTCGGAAGCGCCTCGGCGAGATAGTTCAGCCCTTCCAGCGCGCCGTGAATGAGACGCTCGTGCTTCCAGGTAAGGCCGCCGAACAGCAGAGTGGTCTGGCCACGCTGGCGGGCCGAGAACGTGCGCTCGACCGGCCGTTTGAAATGGTGGACATCTTTGCGTTCAATGCCAGCTTCGCGCTCAAGCCGATCCCTCTCCTCGGCCAGGCGCTTCTGAATGATGTCTTCAATCGATTGATTGATTTGAACCAAACCGCTTCCCAGGGCGGGTTTCGGATCAAAGGGCTGCGTGCTCATCGATTCCCTCTCAAGCTGTAGAAATTCGTCAAGTTAAACGTGTACACTACTTCCCAGTCTGTCCAAGTGTGAGGCAGGTGGGGGGACAAGGGAACAAAAGTTCATTGAATGGAATGGGATCTGGATTGAATGGTGAAGATAGGCGGTGACTGGGCGGCGAAACCGAGGGGAAGATATACGACCGTTTTAATCGGATTTTCTCTGGGAGGCGGATGTGGCCGTGGCGGCGGCAATCGCTACGATCCACACGGCGAGGCCAAGCCGCTGAAAAGGATAGTCAACCAGGGCGTGAATCGAGACAGCGGCGATGCCGAGGCCGCCCGGCTGCCGGGCGCACCTGCGGAGAAATACGAGAACCGCGAGCGGGAGTCCCGCCCAGCCGACGATTCCGGCCTCGGCAGCAATCTCGAGCCAGTCGTTGTGGGCGTGGTTGACAAAGTGGCCGCTATCGAATTTCGCAAACGCCGGGTAGACGGTGGGAAAGGTTTCAAGGCCCAGTCCGGTGAGGGGACTTGCCGACGTCATCTGGGCCGCTGAATGCATCATCTCACGGCGGTAGCGTAACGGGTCAGTGTCCTTTAGTTTGCGCGCGAGCACGTCCCAGCCGAGCACGGCCAGCGCGATGGCGGCGACTGAGATGAGCGCCAGGGCACCGCGGCGTTGCCTGCGACCCCGCAGGTGGACGATGAGCAGAATCACCAGTTCGGCCACCACCAGTCCGGCGCCGGCGCGCGAGCCCGAGGCCATGACTCCGCCGATCATCGTCCCGGCGCCCACCAACCAAGGCCAGCGCCGCCAATCAGCGGAGCCCAACCATTGTCCGGCAACGAAGGGCAGAAACAGGAGAACGAAAGACGCAAAGTTGTTCCGGCTCTGGAATGGGCCAAATACGTTGGGGTCGGCGCTCGGCCAGACCCAAAAGAACCGCCCCGACGAGGTGAACCATTGCAGCGTGGCGACCATCGACAACCCCGAAGCGCCAGCCGCGGCGGCGGACAGAAGGCTCTCGCTTTGCCTCCGGCTGGGCCACAGACTCCCGGCGAGGGCAGCCGCAGTGGCCAGGGAAAGCCAGAACAAAACACCCTGTAGGGTGTCGAAGGCGCTGATCGTCGAGCCGCTCACGAGTTGAACGACCCCGACGGCGGCGAGGGCGGCTAACGCCCAACCGGCCGGGGTGGCTCGAGCCCCCGCGCCGCCTGGAAAACACACCAGGCATCCACCCAGGGCGAAAAGGGCGGCCTCCAGCAGGAGCACCACCCAGGCCGCTTCCAGCCAGATCGTCAGCAGCGCCAGGATCAGCACCAGCGAAAATCCCAGCCGCAGCACTGCCGGGACCCTATCGGATAGATGGCTCAAGCTCAGCGATCCCATTTTCCTGGTTTTCGACGGCAATGGCGAAGGCCGCCATCACCTGCGTGTCAATTTCATCCTTGGACGCCAGACGCCCGGCCGCCTTCAGGAACCGCTGGTTGTGATACTGCTCGTTGGTATAATCGGCGATCTTGCCCGAACGCAGCGCCTCCACCAGATCCTGAATCCCGGCTTCCAGGTTCACCCGGCATTCAAAGCCGATCTGACTTTGCACCTTGTCGAACGCCACCCGGTAGTTCCGCCGGTCGGGATTCTCAATATGCTCCACGCGCGTGCCGGGGACCAGTCGCTGGATCGTCTCAGCGACCTGGCTGAGAGTGTAGTTGAGCCGCGAGTCACCCAGGTTGTAGATCTCGCCGCTGACGATGCTCTCGGGTGCGTTCAGCACCGCGATCATTCCGTCGGCGACGTCGGAGACGTGAATAAAAGGCCGCCACTGTTCGCCGTTGTAGACGGTGATCACGCCTTCCTGAAGGGCTTTTGCCGTTAGCAGATTCACCACCAGGTCAAAGCGCGGCCGGAAGGAGTTGCCGAACACCGTCGCAAGGCGCAGGATCGTCGGGTGGAAGTTGTCGCCGCGGGCCTTCAGCACCGCCGATTCGCTGTCAATTTTGGTCTGCGCGTAGAGCGAGATCGGCCCCACCGCCGAGCACTCGTCCACGATCTGTTCAGTCTCCCCATACACGCTGCAGGACGATGCGAATACGAACCGCCTCACGCCGTAGCCCTTGGCGATCTCGAGAATCATTCGCGTGGCGGCGTAGTTGATCTCAAGCGCGCTGCCGCGGTCCTGCTCGCATGCCGGATCGCCGACAATGGCAGCCAGATGAATCACTGACGTCACGCCATTCATCGCCGCGACGACGCTCTGGATGTTCCGGCAATCCCCAATCACCAGTTCGAATCTCGGATGCCCGAACAGATCCCGCACCGCCGCGGTGCCATAGACAAAACTGTCCAACAGACGCACGCGCCGCCCTTCGGCAAGAAGCTTCCTGCACAAAATCGATCCGATGTAGCCTCCGCCGCCGATGACGAGCACTGGTTCTGCGGAGCGTTCTCCCCAGGAGGAGACCACCGAGAACGTCGACTGGCTGTGCCGCGCCGGGCTTGTCAGCCAGGCCTTCAGAATCCGCGCTCCGATGGTCATGCCGTTGACAAGCACCACGAACAGGATGGTGGAACTTCGCGGCAACGAATCGGCCCGCGTGACCACGAAATTCAGGAATACATACGCCAGGCTCGCCAGCGTCACGCCGCGGGCAATGGTCATCCATTTATGCCTCGGCGCGTAGGCCCTTGACCTCGTGTAAAATCCGCTCAGAAAAAAGACGATCGGGAAGATGACCGAAAGCGGCACAAACGATGTCAGGTAATAGTTCCTGAGGTTGACCAGCGCCTCGGCCAGTTGCTGAGCCGAGGATTGACCGTAGTGCAGCACTACGACCATGGCGAGCGAGACAACGGCCGCCAGATGCGCCATCACAAGGTCGGCCGCCGCCCGCGGCGCAAGTTCCCTCCAGATCACTTTGCCCCACTTGTTCTTCATCACCATTGCTCCTATGCCATCACTTCCACCGGCGCCTGGGAGCCGGCCTCATTTGTTTGACTCAAACGGCACTTTCCCTTCACGATCCCCCGCACCGCCCGGATCACGTCATTGGCATCCTGGTCGGTCATCTTCGGGTACAGCGGAAGCGACAGCAGCCCCCGGTAGTAGCGCTCAGCTCCCGGAAAATCTTCAGGCCGGTATCCGTAGGTGTCCCGGTAGAACGGGTGGCGGTGAAGGGGAATGAAGTGTACACTCGCCCCTATCCGCTCGTCTTTGAGCTTTTCGATCACTGCCGACCTGTCGATGCCGGCCAGTTCCTCGTGCAGGCGGATCGGGTACAGGTGGTACACGTTAAACTGTCCGGGGGCCTGGGGCGGAATCTGGATCTCTTCGAGGTCGGCGAATGCGCTGTCATAGCGTTGCGCGAGTTCCCGGCGGCGCGCAATGAAGGAGTCGAGCCGGCGCAACTGATGAATGCCAAGAGCGGCCTGAATATCGGTCATGTTGCACTTATAGCCGGCCTCCAGGACTTCGTAATACCAGGAGCCCGCCTCGGAATAGCGCTTCCATGCGTCCCGGCTCATTCCATGCAGGGCCAGCCTGCGCAAGCGGGCGGCGAACTCGGCATCCTGCGTCGTGATCATGCCTCCCTCGCCGGTGGTCATATTCTTGGTGGCATAGAAGCTGAAGGCGGCGCATCCGCTTGCCGAGCCGATCCGCCTCCCGCGGTAGCTGGTGCCCACCGCGTGTGCGGCGTCTTCAATGACGCGCAACTGATGCCGGCCGGCCAACTCATGAATGGCGTCGAGATCGCAGCTCTGACCGGCAAAGTGTACCGGGATGATCGCCCGGGTTCTGCCCGTGATGGCCCTGGCGGCCGAGGCCGCCTCCAGCAGGCCGTATTCATTGACGTCAACCAGCACCGGCCTTGCCCCGAGATGGGCAACTACGTTCGCCGTGGCGCAGAAGGTCAGCGTTGGAACAATGACCTCATCGCCCGGGCCGATACCTTCGGCGGCCAACGACAGATGCAGGGCCGCGGTGCAGGAACTGACCGCAATCGCATGAGCGGCCCCCACATACTCGGCAAACTGATCCTCGAAACGCTTTACCTTCGGGCCTGTGGTCACCCAACCGGACCGCAGGCTATCCACCACCTCGGCGATTTCCTCCTCGCCGATTTCAGGAAGACAATAGGGTAGAAAATGGCTCCTCACTCCGTCTCTCCTCCAGTAAGTTCTTGTAAAGCTGGTGATACTCGGCCAGCATCCGGTCATTAGAAAACTCCTGCGTGTACTCGGCCCGCGCACGAGCCGCCAGCGCTGCTCTCCTGCCCTCGTCCACCGACAATTCGAATATGGCCGAACTCAGGCCCTTGACGTCGCCCGGCTTGACCAGTACCGCGGCCTGCCCCTCGCGAGTCACTTCCCGGTTGGATCCGATGGAGGTCGTGATGATGGGACGAGCCGCCGCCATCGCCTCCAGCAGGGCGATCGAAAGCCCTTCCCGCCAGGAGGGAAAGACGACGAGATCGGCCGCCGCCAACAGCAGCGAAATGTCGTCTCTGAATCCGAGAAATACCACCCGGTCCTCAATGCCTGCTGCCGCCACCAGTTCCTCCAAGCGTCCGCGTAGCGGGCCTTCCCCGGCGATCATCCAGCGGAAGTGTGCGTGCCCGGAGCGCTTCAGCATCGTGAGCGCCTCGACCATGTCCTCAAGACCCTTCTCGGCCGCAAGCCGGCCGGGAGTCAGCAGCACTACCTCGCCATCCCGGACCGACCATTCCGATCGGATTGCCGCCACCTGCCCGTCTGAGGGGGGCTTCTGGTCAGGGACTCCGTTGCGGATCGTCAGAAACTTGTCCGCCTTCGCCATACCCAGCCGCGCTCCCCAACGGGCATGAAAGAGGCTAACGGCCACAACCCGCTGGCAGCCCCACGAGGCAATTCTCTCAAGCACTACGTAGCCGGCGATTTTCCACCAGGGGGAGCTTTCGTGAAAAGCGAATCCGTGCGACGTGTGTACGACAACAGGAACGCCGGCGAACCAGGCGGCCAACCTTCCGACAAACCCCGCCTTCGTTGTGTGGGTATGCACAATGGCATAGGGCTCTCGCTTGAGGTAGCTCACCAGCCGCCAAAGACCCAGCAGATCCTTCAATGGCCGGATCTCGCGCCAGATGACGTCCAGCGGCACGGTTGGCACGCCTTTCGCTTGCGCCTCGCTGCGGAAGACCGGGTCGGTGGCAAGTACTTCAACCTCCCAACCCACCGATTGCCAGTACTTGGCCAGCCGGAGGATACCAAGCGAGGCGCCTCCGAATTTTGAGTCACCTACGATATGAAGAATACGAACAGACACTATCAGGCTCCTTCGCCTCGCCTAGAACAGTAGCGCCCGCAAGGTCAGGCTGGAGGCCACGAGTTTGAACCCGCAGCTTTCATACAGACGGCCCGCCGGGACATTACGAAGTTGCGTGCCAACCTGGATGATTCCGGCTTTTTGTGACAACGCCCAGCGCACCGCCGCAAGTGTCAGCAGCCGGCCGATGCCCATGCCGCGGGCACTCTCCGCTGTGGCAACAAGCACGATCGTTGCCAATCGCATGCCACCTCGCCGCGCCAGTTCGGAATCGAGCTTAACCGTAACAAACCCCAGCACTTTGCCATCGTGCCTGGCGACCAGCACCGTATCGGCCGCGTTTCCGGTGCACGAATTCCGCACCCACTGTTCATGAAGTGTGTCGGCGTGTTCGGCCCGCAGTGCCGGATCGGCATGAAATCGGTCAAACCGGTATGACGATCGGGCGATGGCCAGCACCGGCTCCAGGTCTTCCATCGAAAACAGCTCCGCCGTAGCCAGCCCGCGGGAAGGCGGGCCGGGATCGGCGACGGCGGTATCGGCGAGAGCGAACGTCTGGATTCCGTCGATAAATTCAAACCCTTCACGCTGCAGCGCATGGAGCCCGGAAAGGTCGCCGCTGTCAACGCGAATCGACAGGTGGCGAACTCCTCCGGCTCTCGCTTCCTCCACGAGCGAACGTACAATGTTGCGTTTCCGGCCGAGCGCCAGCCGGTAGTCGCCCCGCGCCAGCAGAAAGTCAATCCTGCCGGCCGGCACCTGGAGCATCTGCGTATCCCAGGGCAGATGCCGCCACAGGCCCGCGGCCACCAAGTCGCCGCCGCCGGACTCGGTGACCAGGCCCTCGGGCGCCTGACAGATCACACGCGCGCGATCGCCGAGCCACGCTCCAACAGCCTCTGGCGCAAGCAATCCGCCATAGGGGGAATATCCATGAAATTCCTGTTCGGCGAGCAGCGACGCCAAAGCCTCCCAACCCAATTGCGGCTGCACGGCAAGGGTTGAGGCGCCGCCGGCCGGTTCAGTCATTACTGCGTGCATGAGCTTCCTTTCTGATTCACGCCCCGCCGTATCAATACGTAGGGCACCGTCCTGGCCAGAATCGACAGGTCCATCGCCAGCGACCAGTTATCTACATACTCAAGGTCCAGCCGTTTGCGTTGACTCCAGCTAATCGTGTTGCGGCCTCCAATCTGGGCAAGACCGGTGATTCCCGGCCGTACCTTCAGCTTCCGTTCTTCGCCCCCCTGGTAATAGCGAAGCTGATCGGCCTGGTCCGGTCGCGGTCCCACCAGGCTCATCTCGCCCTTCAGCACGTTCCACAGTTGGGGCAGTTCATCGAGGCTTGATTGACGCAAGAGGCGCCCGATCGGAGTCACTCGCGGATCGTCGTCGGCGCTCACGGTCGAGCCGTCGGCGTTGCGAAGATCGGCGCAGCCGGTGTACATCGTGCGGAATTTCAGGATCTGAAACGGAGCGCCCCCGATCCCAAGCCGGATCTGGCGAAAAAAGACCGGTCCCGATGAACTGAGGCGTACGGCCACGGAAATCATCAGCAGGAGCGGAGCGAGTAACAACAGGCCGGTGAAGGCAACGGTCCAATCCAATACCCTTTTTGCCAGCAACACAATTGATCTCCTTTTCTGATTTCACGACCGCGGTCCGAGCAGATTCATCCGCCACGGCATCGCGCGTTGCTCAGCCGCGCGCGAGGCAAGCAACTGGCGGTAGACGTTTTCCCACCGGTCGGCCACGCGCTCGGAATCGTAAATCGCCGACACTCGTTTTCTCGCCGCCTCTCCCAGACTGCTGCGCTGTTCAGGGCACATGGAATGAATACGCACCATCGCGCCCGCCAGCGCCTCTGCGTTCTTACAATCCACCACCAGCCCGCTCGCGCCGTTCTCAACCACTTCGCGGTTGCCACCCGCGTCGGTGGCGACGATGGGCAGCGCGGAAGCCGAAGCCTCCAGAAGTGCCATTGGCGTGCCTTCCCAGGCCGAGGAGATGACATAGGCATCGGCGGCTGCCAGAAGCTCGGGAATATCGCGGCGGACTCCCAGAAACTCCACGCTGCTGGCGATGCCGAGAGCGGCCGACAAATCCTTCAGTTCCTTGTCCAGGGGACCGCCGCCAGCGATTGCCAGGCGCGCGGCCGGAAAGGCACGGAGAACCAGGCGGAAACCCTGAAGCAGGTTCGGATAGTCCTTCGGCTCGCGAAGGTTGCCCACCGCAAGCCAGGTGAACTCCCCGCCCCAGCCGAGCGCGGTTCGCACCTGTTGACGGGAGCCGCGCACGGACTGATAAGGCCCAAAGTCAAGCCCGTTGGGCATCCAGATCGTCTTTCCGGCACTGGAAATCCGCTCGTCAACATAGCGCCGGACACCGGCCTGGCTGACGTTGGTCGTCAGCTCGCAAAGCGAGTCCGTCATCCGGTAAGCCCAATCGCGCCACCGCGGTCCCTCCCTCAGGCTGTGCGCGGTAGAGATCACAACCGGCACGCCGCTCAGCCGCCCGGCGATTCTGCCAAGCAGGTTGGCGTGAACCATATGACAATGCAGCACGTGCGGACGGAAGGCTCTCAGATGGCGCCTGAGCGCGAACAAGGCGCGCGGGTCGGCCCGGCGCCGCCGCATGCCAAGCACGCGCAGCGGAATCTCATCGGCCGCCAGAGAATCCACGAACGCCTCCGGCGCCAGCATCGAAACCACCTCCACCAGCCATCCCCGGCGCTTGAAGGTCCTCGCAAGCAGATCCACCTGGGTTTCGGCGCCGCCCACTGCCAATCCCGTCGTGAGCAAGGTAATTCTTCTAGGCAAGACGAACCTCCGGAAAGTGCTTCTTCACGCAATGGGCGACCAATGCCGCCGACAACAGCAATTGAGTGGCAGCGCCGGCCAGTTGCGCCATCGCCGCCCCTTTTGTTCCGAGACGGGGAATCAGAAGCGCGCACAAAAGCGCGGTCACCATCCCGACCGCCACCAGCGGGCCGATCTGCTGCTGAAACCAGCGTGCTGACGACAGGACATAACCACAGGCCGAGTTGAGATAACCGATTGCCCCTCCCCAGAACAGCCACGCAATGAGATCGCAGTGCAGACTGTAGGACGGGCCGTAGACGGCCTCCACGGCCGGCGGGCCCGCCCAGACGGCGCCAACAGCCCCCATCAGTCCCAGCAATGCCGCCAACCCCACCAGCGGACCGGCCGACCGGCAAAAGGCCCGGAAATCGCCCGCGGCGTAGGCGCGGCTCATGGCGGGCGCTGCCGCCTGCCCCAGGGCGAGCACGAGCACGTTGGCAGAGACCACCAACAGCGCCAGCGCCGAAAAGACGCCAACCTCGGACTCAGACTGCCACTTGGCCAGAAACAAACGGGGCGCGTTGGCGTTGAAGGAAGCCACCGCCATGATGACGGCCAACGAAAGCGAGGTTGTCACCAACGGCCGTAGCGCTCCGGTGCGAAAATCGGGGGCCGGAAAGGCCCCGTGCTCCATCCGGAACCGCAGCAGATCGTAAACAGTTACCCCGCAGGAGACGGCAAAAGAGGCCAGCGCCGCCCCGAGCAGTCCCGAGCCCGCGTACAAGAAGAGGCCCAGTACGGCAAGCGAGCCGGCCGATCTTACGAACATTGACTTTCCGGTCAGGTCCATCTTCTCCGACCGCTGATGGTGGCCGTAGAGGATGTCCGATACGGATTCGGCCGCCCTGGTAAGCGCGACCGGGATCAGTACAAGCCGGGTCAGTTGGGCAAAGGGCGCCAGAAAGGCCACAGCGGCCATCGTGGCAAGGGCTAGCGTGAGGGTGATCAGGCGCAGCCCCAGATAACTCTCCAGGCGATAGTGGCGTCCGGTGTCGGTCGCCTGCATGGTGCGCAGGTGAAGGTTCACGAGCAGGAAGACCGGACTGGAGATGGCGAGAGCCAGCGAGTAGGCCCCCACCATCTGCGCATCGCCGATCCTGGCCAGCGCGACTACCGTCAGCCACTGGGCGGCGGCGTAGGAGACGTTGCCGGCCAGAGACCATGCGAAGTTGGCGCGCAAGGATAGGCCGGAGGCGGGGAGTTGCACCGCCGGCCCAGCTTGAACAGGGACATTCATCGCGGCGTTCCTCAGGATTTCTCAGCCGGCCGGTAGTATTTGCCGTAGTGGCTGTAGTAGTAGTAGCTGTCGCTCATTTCCTGATGCACCTGATTGAGCACAATGCCCATCACGTTGGCCCGGAGCCGCGAAAGCGTCCCGATCACGGCAGCCACCGCCTTGCGGCTGGTTTCACCGGCCCGGGTAACGACAACGACAGCATCGACGGCCGTGGCCATCTGAAGCGGTTCTGCAAACCCTAGCAGCGGCGGCGCGTCGAGGATGACCAGATCGTACTCCCGGCACGCCTCTTCGAGCAGTTCCGTCAGGCCCCGGCCCACCAGATCGGCCGCTTTGCGCGAAACAGGACCTGCGGGCAGAATGTCGAGGTTGCTGATGCCGTCAGGCTTGATGAGAGCCTCGCGCCAACTGATCTCGTGCAACAGGACGTTGGTGAGTCCCGTTGTGGAGGCGATTCCAAAACGCTTGTGGACGCTCGGCCGGCGCAAGTCACCGTCGATGAGCAGCGTGCGCTGGTGTTGCTCGGCGTGTGTCGCCGCCAGATGCGCGGCAATGGTTGACTTGCCTTCGCCGGGCGATGCGCTGGTCACCAGCAACGAACGGAGCCTGCGGTCGAAGTCGCTAAGCAGAATCGAATTGCGGAGTGTGCGAATGGCTTCGGCATAGCTGTTGGCGTGGTCGTTGCCCTCGCTCAGCGCCACCAGCGCCGTCGAGGTGCCATGCTGCGCCACAGGTCCCAACCGCGTGCGCCAGTTCTTCACCACCGGCAGGCTCCCCAGAACCTCGGTCTTGAGCGTTCTGGCAACCTGTTCCGGATCGCGGACCGTGTTGTCGAGCGAGTCACCCACAATCGCCGCGCCGATGGCCAGCAGAGCCGAGAAGATCAGCGCCAGGGCGAGGTTGAGGTTAATGTTGGGAAATACAGGTTTCCCACCGGGCCTGGCAAGGTCGGCGATGCGGATGGAGGAATTCTGGAAGCTGGCGTTGATGCCCGCCTCCTTGATCTTGCGCACCAGTTCCTCGTATAGCTTTTTGTCGGCCTCGGCCTCGCGCTTGAGGGACTGGTATTCGAAGGACCGGGAGTTGATTCGGTCAAATTCGGCCTTGGTCTCGGCCACAGCCGACTGCAACATGGCTTCGCGGTTGCGGGACTCCTGATACTCGATCTCAACCCGTTGCACAATGTTCTGGCGGGTGTTGTCGTGCTGGCGCTGAACCTCGGCCAGATGGGCCGCCGACTTGCGGTACTCCGGATGGTTTGCGCCATAGTGAGAGCGGATCTCGCTGAACTTTTCCTGCGCTTCGTTCAGCTTTTCGGTGAGCCTGCGCAACGGCTCGCCCTGTCCGGAAACCTGCGCGGCTTCCATCGAACCGTTGCGGACCGACTGGTAAGCCGCCTCCTTGCGGACCCGGTCCGACTGCGCGTTGGTGTATTCGGTATTCAGTTGCAGCAGGCGCGCCGACAGAATGTTCGTCTTCTCCTCGGGATTGATCAGGTTGAGTTCCCGCTCAAACTGCCCCAAAGCGGAGCTGGAACGTTCCATCTTCGCCCGCAGCTCCTCGAGCTGCTTTTCCATGAAGTTGGTCAGGCTGGTAGAGGACCGGAACCTGATCTTGTAGGTGTGCTCCAGATAGGACTGTGCAATCGCGTTGGACACATCGGCTGCAAGCTGCGCATCGGGAGAGCGGTAGCTGATCATGAGCAGATAGGTATTGGTGGGCCGGCTGACTTTGAGACGCTTCAGGCTCACCGGAGCCTGTTCGGCGTTGGCGACATTGGCTTCGGGAATGTCGTCGAACTGCTTTTCGTGCGCCAGAAGGCCGTATTTTTGCGCCACGGGCCGCAGCACGCTGTCCGACTGCACCAGTTTGATCTGCGTCGCCAGAAACTGGTCGGCGTCGTTGTAGGAATTGGACTTGACCGAATCCTGGCCGACAATGCCGTGCGGAGTCTGGCGGTCGATGTCAACAGTCGCGGTCGCTTCGTAGATCGGCGTGATCCGGCTCGACACAACGGCGGTGGCGGCCACGGCCGCGATCACGAACGCCAGTATCTTCCACCGGTGCCGTCGCAGAATCCAAAGATAGTGCGAAAGCGGAACGCCGGTTTCCTCGGCAGGACCATCCGGAATGGCAACCGGAAAGTAGGGAGAAATCTGCGGTGACTCGGAGGCGAGTACGAGTTCCTTGTCGGTCTTCTCGAAGTTCATGGATGTATTGGGCTCCTTCGTCGGATTTCGTTTTCCTTTACCTGCGCCAGATCAGCAGACCGCTGGCCGTCGCCGAGCCGAAGCCGGTGATACGGTCAAAGGTGGTGGCCGCCAGACGCCGGCCCTTGTTGTCCGGTATGTAGAGAATGTCGTTGGCCGCCAACGGCACGTCCTTCGCCTTGCGGTCGATAATCTTGGCGAGTTCGATGGGGATCTCGTTCTTGGACGCGGTCCCGGGTTCCTGGCGGTAGATATAGGCGATCTTGCCGCTGAAGGGCATCAGGCCCTCGGCGAGGGCGAGAATCTTCAGCACACTGCTGCCGGAGGCGTCCTGGACCGGGAAGGCGCCGGGCCTGCGGATGTTGCCCATCACGAAGACCTTGCCCACTTCCGGAACACGAATCTCCTCGCCGCCGTTCAGACGGACATTCAATTCAGGGTCGGCCTCATCAATGAGTCCCCGCACCGCGATGCGTTGCACGAGCGTCGCCTGGGCGCCGCTTTCCCCCGGCTGAACACGGCTGACCAGGATCTCCGGTCCGGCATCGGCGGTCAACCCCTCGGCCCGCGTAAGGGCATCGAGCAGAGTGGTGGGTCCGGTGGCCTGGTAGGTGAGAGGCTTGCGGACCGCGCCCACGATGTTGATGGGCCGGCTGTGATACTCAACCATGGTGACGGTAACAACCGGCGCGACGAGAATGCCTTCCTGTGCGAGCGCAGCCGTAATGGCGGCCTCCACTTCGGCGGGCAAAAGGCCATGAACCTTCACCCGCGTCTGCATCATTGGCAGGCGAACGTAGCCATCCGAGCCGACGCGAAGCGTGCGCGTGAGTTCCGGCGCATCGTAGACCGACACGGCGATCAAGTCGTTGAGGCCGATCTTCTGCGCCGGAAGATTCGGGCCGGCGATTTCGTTGTTGGTGAACGAGCGCACCTGCGCCCTGCTTGGGCCGGCAATTGTGATGACGGCAAGAACCGTGAACAGGCAAGTCTTCATTGCTATTTGTCTCCTGCGGAATGATGGGCTGCAGCCGCCTCGCCTGAGACGGCCGCCGCGTTGACGCCGTCTTGTTTCAGGGCCTCAATCAAGGCGACCAGTTCGGTGACACGGCACTCCAGTTCGATGACCTTGCTGTCGATGTCAGGACGCGGCGGATTCACCCGTCCCGAAGCAGTCTCTGCGGCACATCGCATGACGGCGTTGCGGGCGAAGTCGGACAGACTGCGGGCGCCGGAAACGGCTGAACTGGCACGCAGTTGGTCAAACTCCTCGTCACTGAGACGAAAGTTCACCAGGCGGTTTCGTGGGTTGAATACGGGCATATGGCTCACTGCTTCCAAGTTTTGGTATGGGCCATCGGCGAAGGCTGTCTGGCCCGCCTGTTTAAAAGCAGCCGGGATACCAAAGGCGGCGCTGACGCAGCTTACAAGCCGAAGACGTTGGAAAGAAAGGAACTAGCAGAGAGCACGCGGCGTGAGCACCGGGGAGGGCACGCGAGGGGGCGGCCACACCGGGACCCGATTCGGAACGGGAGTAGCCGGTTCAGGATTTGCCGCACCGTCATGGGCAGAAATGGAAAACCCGGCGCCAGCGTCAAACCGCGCCGGGCCGGGCAGAGAACAAACCGGAGAAATCGTGGACTCAGATCACGTCAACGCCCATGCTGCGGGCCGTTCCTTTGACGCAGTTGATCGCCGCATCGAGCGTGAAGCAATTAAGGTCGGGCATCTTCACCTTGGCGATCTCCTCCACCTGTTTGGCGGTGATCTTGCCCACCTTGTTCTTGTTGGGCTCGGCCGATCCCTTCGCCAGGCTGACGGCCTTCTTGATCAGAACCGGAACCGGAGGAGTCTTGGTAATGAACGTGAAGGTACGGTCCGAATAGATGGTGATGACAACGGGAATGATCAGGCCTTCCATGTCCTTGGCGGACGTCCTGGCGTTGTAGGCCTTACAAAATTCCATGATGTTAACGCCCTGCGGGCCGAGCGCGGTGCCCACGGGTGGAGCCGGCGTCGCTTTGCCGGCCGGGATCTGCAGTTTTACCTGCCCTGTAACTTTCTTCGCCATGACAAAAATTCCTTAAGACTGCAAACTTAAACTTTTTCCACCTGCAGGAACTCGAGTTCCACCGGCGTAGCGCGTCCGAAAATCGTCACCAGCACACGCAGCGTGTTCCGTTCGCCGTTGATCTCGTCCACCTTGCCGGAGAAGTTGGCGAACGGGCCATCAATGATGCGCACGGTTTCGCCCTTCTCGAAAGTAAGTTTCGGACGGGGACGTTCGGTGGAGGTCTCCTGCCGGTAAAGAATCTGGCGGACTTCTTCTGGAGTCAGCGGCACCGGCGTGTTGCCGCCGCCAACGAAACCTGTCACGCGCGGCGTATTCTTTATTTCGTGCCAAAGCTGGTCATCCATGGCCATCTGCACCAGCACATAACCGGGATAGAGAAGGCGCTTGCTGGTCACCTTCTTGCCGCCGCGCAATTCCACCACTTCCTCGGTGGGGATGAGAATCTGGCCCAGCTTGTGTGCAAAGCCAAACGCCTCGGCGCGGTTGCGCAGCGATTCAGCCACCTTCTGTTCGAATCCCGAGTAGCTGTGGATGATGAACCACTGCTTGCCGTCATCCTCCTCAGGTGGAGGCGCTACGGCAACCGGCTCGGCGGCAGAGGACTCCCGGGCGTCCGAATCGCCGGCGTAATCAGCGCCGCTGTCAAGATCCACCTGGTTATCCTCTTGCATGAAAATCTGTCCTCAAATGATTGTGACCGCTGCCAGCTTGCCTATTTGGTGAAGGTATCGAAGATCTTCTTCACCAACTGTGTGATTGCGATGTCGATGACCCAGAAGTAGGCGGAAAAAAGAAAGACGGCCACGATCACCACGGTTGTCGTTGCACGAACCTGATTCCAACTCGGCCAGGTCACGCGGCGCATTTCCGACCGGAGGTCCTCGACGTAATCCCTGATTTTCTGAGGCCAGCCCATAACCCCCTGGCCGCCCGTTCCGGCGTCACCGCGCGATTCCGTTTGCATTGCAACCACTCGATTCATTTCCTGAGTCATCTGTCCAACGATTACGAGCTTGTACTTCGCCCTTTCGACATCGCCCGCCGGGGCGCACCACAAAAGGGTGGCAGGGGCGGAGGGATTCGAACCCCCACTCGCGGTTTTGGAGACCGCTGGTCTGCCGTTAAACCTACGCCCCTTCGTTCAGGCTCTTCGATGCAACTCGCGTCCCCTATTGTACCGAATTTTCCGGTACGGCAGAGACGGGGCGTCAACGCCTAGCCGACTACTTCCGCCACGGTCCCGGCGCCCACCGTACGTCCGCCTTCGCGAATCGCAAAGCGCAGCCCCTTGTCCATGGCCACCGGCGTGATCAATTCCACCGTCACACTCACGTTGTCGCCCGGCATCACCATCTCGGTCCCTTCGGGCAGCTCCACCACGCCCGTCACGTCGGTC
>JANRLE010000067.1:0-3919 GCA_033762895.1 Bryobacteraceae bacterium
AGTTTGTAGGCCAGCACCAGCCAGGCGGCGATAAACGCCGTCCCGCCAAGAGGCGTGATGGCGCCAAGCACCGTCACCCCCGATAACGCCAGCGCATACAGGCTGCCGGAGAAAAACAGGATGCCGGCCAGCAGCAGCCAGCAGGCAAGCGAGGCATCCGCCACCCGCGTCTGCAGCGAAACCACCAGCAGTCCCATCGCATGGATGAAGTGGTAGAACGCGGCCTTCTCCCACAGTCCCATCGAATAGGCGTCCAACCGCCCTTTCAGCCCATGCGCGCCGAAGGCGCCCATCGCCACCGCCACGGCCAACAGAATCGCTGCGACCACGCTCCAATTCATCGCCACCCCACCCATCCAAGATAGAATGCCACCACCGGCAGCGTAAAAAGTGTGGAATCCAGCCGGTCCAGCCAACCCCCATGCCCCGGCAGCAGATTGCCGCTGTCTTTCACTCCCGCCCCGCGCTTCATCGCCGATTCGGCCAGATCCCCCACCTGCCCTGCGATGTTCGTCGCCGCCGACAGCGCCACCGCATGCCCAATCGCCACATCCGGCAGCGCCCGGCAAAGCAACACGGCGCCGAAGATCATGGAAAATACCAGCGACCCCGCCGCGCCCTCCCACGTCTTTTTCGGGCTGATCACCGGCGCCAGTTTCCGCTTCCCGAACGCCTTGCCCGAATAGAGCGCCGCCGTATCGCCCACCCAGTTCAATCCGGTGGCGAAAAACAGCCACCACGGGCTCAATTCGCGAAGCAGAAAGGCGCACCGCCACGCCCCGTAAACATACAGCAGCCCCAGCATCATCGCTGAGGCCGACGGCATCGCCCGCGTCAGATCCGGCACACGCATCGCCACCGCCATGGCAAGGAACGCGAAGCTCACCAGCAATCGCCAGTCCGGTTGCGGCGTGAGCAGGAATACCAGGCCCATTGCCTGGCCGGCCCACTTGGGAAATTCCATTCCCTGCGCCGCCGCGATCCCCGCGTATTCATGGAAACACGCCACCGCCAGCAGGCACACCACGGTCGCCAGCAGCCACCCCGGCCCAAGAAAGATCACGTAAAGAACGGTGGGAATCAGGACAAGCGCCGTGGCAATGCGCCTCATCGCGCCGGAACTCCAAGTGCTTCGTCGATCTCCTCGGCCGCGGCGGCCGCCACGTCGGTCTTGGTAAGCCCTCCGAATCGCCGGTCCCGTTTCTGGTATTCCAAAACGGCGCTTAAAAGGTCCACCCGCTTGAAGTCTGGCCAAAACGTCTCGGTGACGTAAAGTTCGGCGTAGGCGATCTGCCAGAGCAGGAAGTTGCTGATCCGCATCTCACCGGAGGTCCGGATCAGTAAATCCGGATCCGGCTGGCCGGCCGTATACAGGTTCGCCGAAAGCATATCCTCGTCGATGTGCAGATCCGCCAGCGCTCCCTGGCTCCGCGCCTTCTCCACGATGCGGTTCACCGCGTCCACCACCTCGGCCCGCCCGCCGTAGTTGATCGCCAGGTTCAGGCGCATCCCCGTATTGCGTGAGGTTTGCGCCATCACAAAATCCAGTTCCCGCCGCGCCTCAACCGGCAACGATTCCACCCGCCCGATGGCGTGCAGCCGGATGTTATTCCGCATCAGCCGCGATAGCTCCAGCCGCAGATACAGCCGCAGCAGGCGCCACAACGTGTCCACTTCTCCCCGCGGCCGCTTCCAATTCTCCACCGAAAACGCGTAGAGCGTCAGCGACTCGATCCCCAGCCGCGCGCACGTTTCCACCGCCGTGCGCACCGGTTCGATTCCAGCTTTATGGCCCGCCACGCGAGGCAGGCTTCTCATCCGGGCCCAACGGCCGTTTCCATCCATGATGATCGCGATATGTGCGGGAAGCCGGGCGGGGTCAATCGCCTCGGCGACCGCCCATTCCTCACCGCCAGGCTTCAGCACCGCGAAAAGGTCTTGCATGCGCGTAATTTTCTATAGTACTCCGTTAGGCGAGCCGGATGTTGTAGTCTGAAAAGACGACCGTTTCTGTCACGCCTGCATCTTGATCCGCAAAACCTTGAAGGAGACAGAGACCATGAAGTTTGCAATCCTGCTGTTAGCCGCCTTGCCTGCTTTCTCCCAGCCCGTTCCGCTGGTCTATTCCACCTCCGGCGCCGACGCCGATGCCATCTCGCCCACCGTGAACGCCTTCCGCGACATGCTGGGCCCGCTGAACGCCCCCGGCCCCGCCGAACACCCCGAAGGCCGCCGCGAGATTAACTGGGACGGCGTGCCCGCGCAGTTCACCACGCCCAACGATCTGCCCGCCGATTTCTTCAACACCACCTCGGCCCGCGGCGCCGTGCTCTCCAACCCCGGCGCCCCCGATATCCGCTTTCAGGTGAGCGCCGCCGAAGGCGCCGAACGCTTCGATAACCTGATGGCCGGCTATGGCCAGTTGTTCAAAACCTTCAGCGGCGCCAAGCTCTTCATCAGCCTCGCCAACCCCGCCTACGACGTCGATTTCCGCGTGCCCGGCACAGACCGCAAGGCGCTGGTGTCCTCCTTCGGCGCAGTCTTCACCAACGTCGCCGTGCCGTTCACCTCCACCGTGGAGTTGTTTGGCGCCGATGGAAAATCGCTCGGCAGGTTCGCGGTGCAACTGGCCCCCAGGGGATTGTCGTTCCTCGGCGTCTCCTTCGAAGAACGCGTCATCGCCAAGGCGCGCGTCACGCCCGGCAACATTGCCGCCGGTCAGATTGAGGCGCTGGCCGACAGGCGCAACATCGTCGCCATGGACGACTTTATCTTCGGCGAGCCCGGGGAGATCGAATGACTATTCCCGCGAGGCGATCGCATAAAGAGCGTTCCGGGTCCGAAGATACATTTTTCCGTCGCTGATTGCCGGCGTCGCGTAGATCTCCGACCCGAAGTCGTTCACCGCCAGAATCTCCCAATCGCCGGCCGCCCGCAGCACCACAACCTTGCCGTGCTCGCTGGCGATGTACACCTTGCCGCCGGCGCCCACCGGGGAGGCGTAGTAGTCGTCCAGCGCGCCCGTCAATCGCGCCTGCTTCAGCACCTTGCCCGTCTGCGCGTTTAACGTGGTGGCGATGCCGCCGCTTCGCACCAGAAACACCACGCCGTTGTAGACAAGCGGCGCCGGCACATCCGGCAGCGACTTCTCAAAGCGCCACAGCACGTGCGTGTCCGTCACGTCGCCGCTGCCGCCAAGCTTTACCGCCAAAGCCGCATTACGCGAGGCACGGCGGGTGCGGAAAAACGTCCATTCCCTTCCGTTCAGAAAACCATCCCGGTCCAGATCCACCGCGCGCCAGGTTCCCGTCGGCTGCCATGGCGGCGGAAGTTCACCCTGCGAGAGCTTGCCGTCGCCATTGGCATCGGCGGCGGCGATCACCTCGGCGAAGGGCGGCAGATCCACCTGTTGACCGGTATCGTTGCCCGAAGTCCAGCCGCTGAAGTAGACAACGTCGCCGGCAATGGTGGGCGCCGACTTCGGCTGGCAGGTAAGACCCCGGACGAACCACACCGCTTCGCCGTCCACCACCGAATACGCGGTGAGTTGGTAGGAGCCCGGCGCGATCACTTGCGCAGAGCCGCCGGCCGGCCGGTAAATGATGGGAGTGGCGTACCCGTTAATGACGTCGCGCGGCGTTTTCCAGGCGATCCGTCCGCTCCCGGCATCCACCCCGATCACGTATGCGCCGGTGTCCTGATCCAGAACGAGGATCACTTTTCCATCGGCATAAACCGGCGAGGCAACCACTCCGTGTTGGCTGTTGAACGGCCCCAGCGCCAACTGCCATCGCTGCTTCCCGTCGAAATCATAAGCCACCAGGCCGAAATCGGCGAAGAACACAAAGACACTGCTGCCATCGGTGACCGCGGTGGGCGCCGCCCGGTGATTGAGATTGTGCTGGGCCTCGCGCTTGGC
>JANRLE010000068.1:0-45017 GCA_033762895.1 Bryobacteraceae bacterium
GAAATCCAAACTCCACCTCACCACGCCACCAGGGACTCCTCAAACAGCCGCGCCAACTCCTCCCTGCCAGCCGCCCTCGGCGAGAGCTTCGTCACCCGGTGCTGCGGCAGTGTGCCTTCCACCAGCGCTGGAATATCACTGCTCCGATACCCCACCGCGCTCAATCCGTTCGGCATTCCCAGCCTGCGCATGAAACCCGTGATGCAGTCCGCCAACACCTTACCGGCGTCCCCGGCGCTGGTTCGCGCGACGTTCGCCCCCAGCGCTCCGGCCGCTTTCAGGTGCCGCTCCGGACACGCCTGCGCGGTGAAGCGGAAAACCGCGGGCGCATTCAGAATCACCGACATGCCGTGCGGAATCAAAGGCCGGTCCACCGCATAACCGGGCGGCTGATAGGCGCGCACCATGCCCGAAACCGGATAGGACATGCCGTGCGGAAGATGCACGCCCGCGTTTCCGAAACCAACGCCGGCGTAGGAAGCTGCCAGAATCATTTTCGCCCGCGCTTCTGTGTCACCAGGATCCTCGACGGCTCGCGGCAGATACTCGGCAACCAGCCGCAGGGCCTCCAGAGACCACACATCGCTGATCGGATTCGATCCCTGATAGGCCGGACGCATCACCGGCCGTTCGGGAGCCGGCCGCTGCTCATAGGGCAGCGCCGTGTACGACTCAATGGCGTGGCTCAACACGTCCAGCCCCGCACATGCGGCAACCGCCGCGGGCGCCGTGGCCGTGTTCGCGGGATCCAGAATTCCCAGAGATGGCTTCAGCCGGCGGTGCGCCACTCCTGTCTTGGCGTGCAACTTGCGGTAGTCAAAGATCGCAACGCCGGTCGTCTCGCTGCCGGTGCCCGCGGTGGTCGGCACCGCGATCAGCGGCTTCAAAAGTCCGGGGGGCGGCAGGCCACGTCCGATCGGCGGATTCACATAATCCAGAAAGTCCCCCGGGGGGTAGGTTGCGTACAGGTTCGCCATCTTGGCTGTGTCGATGGTGGATCCCCCGCCGACGGCCACGAACCCATCGAATTCACCCTCGCGCGCGAACTGGATGGCGTCGAGGCAGGATTCGTCAGTCGGTTCCACCTGCACGCGGTCATAAAGGCTGAATTCGATGCCGTTGTTCTCCAGCGACTCGAGAACGGTAGCGACCGGAGGCAGCCGCCGCAGCACCGCATCGGTGACTACCATCACCCGCCGCAGCTTCCATTCGGCCAGGTCCATTGCCACTTCCCGGGTCACACCCCAGCCGAAGCGGACGGCCGACGTCGCCATTTCAAACGCGTATTCGTTGTTCATCTGATTCGTGTCTGGCTAACGCCAGGGTTGATGCCATCCGGCCACAACCGAAGCCAGCGGGCCGGTGCGTTCCTTTCGCGTTTCGATCATGCGAATCGCCTTCTGCAGCTCGTTCTGGCACAGCCGTGATTCGTGCGGGCAAGGCCGCCCGTCGAGGTGGTTTCGCAGAACCGAGCCGGCGCGCTGCTCAGCCACCTGCCCCAACGCCCAGACGGCACGGTTGCGCTCCTCCAGGGGACAGGCGCCGCAGTCCACCACTCGCATGAGCGCCTCCACACGCTCACCAGGAAATCGCGCCACCGCATCGGCGGAGAAGCGCTGAAGCCCGGATCGAATGGAAACGATCATCCCTGCCAGAACCAGCGTGGATAGCGCCAGCAGGCCGCACACGGTCCAAAGCACCTTCCGCCACATGTCACATCCGATCATAACGAGTTTCGCGCGCCCTGGTTGACCGGGCACGTTAAGCTTGTTTCTTTGCGAGGAGGGCTCATGAGGATCGCATTCGGAACAAAGCTCGCCATCCTGTTGGCGCTGAACGCCTGGGCGCAAAGCAGCCTTACCCTGGAACAGTTCCTGGCCGAAAGCGCCGTACCCAAAGAGGTGATTGACGGTTTTCTGCGCGGCCCGGCGTGGGCCCGGTTTGATCCGGAACTGGGCTACATTCCCGGCAACTACCTGCCGGCCGACGGGATGGACAACAGCGCTTCCATCTCCACCGTGCAGCCCAACGGAGCGCGCACCGCCTATCTTTATCCCAACCGCGCGTGCCGCATCAACACCTACGGCGACAGTTTCACGCACGGCGATCAGGTCAACGACGGCGAGACATGGCAGGAGTACCTTGCCGGGCACCTGGGCGAACCGATCCGGAACTTCGGCGTCGGCGGGTACGGCGTCTATCAGGCCTACCGGCGCATGGTCAGGGAGGAGAGGACGAACCACGCCGCACAGAACCTGGTCCTTTACATCTGGGGCGACGATCACATCCGCAGCCTGCTGCGATGCCGCCATGCCATCATCTACAAGCGATGGAGCCACCGCGGCGGCGCCATGTTCCATGCCAACTTCTGGGCGCACCTGGAGATGGATCTCGCGAGCGGGCGCTTTGTGGAGAAAGAAAACCCGCTGAACACCCCGGCATCGCTCTACCGGATGACGGAGCCGAAATTCATGGTGGAGCGATTGAAGGATGACCTGGCGCTGCAGTTGTACGCGGCAGCGCGAGGCTACACCCGCGAATTGGACCGCGCGCGCGTCCAAAGACTGGCGGCGCATCTGAGCTATCGCATGGACTGGGACCGCGCGGATGCGCTTCCGCGGCAGGCACAGGAACTGCTGGACCGCTACTCGCTTGAGGCCACGCGGTTCGTCCTGGAAAAGGCCCGCGAGTTTGCCCGGCAGAACCGCAAGAAGCTGCTGATCGTGCTGTTCGATCCTTACCGCGCGATGAGGGAAATGCGCCAGGGCGGGACCCGCTACGATCAGCCGGTGGTGGAATTCCTGAAGCGGGAGAAGTTCGACTACTTCGACATGAACGAAGTCCAACTCCGCGATTTCGCCCGCTATCGCATCCCTTTTGAGGAGTACATGAAGCTCTACTTCGTGGGCCACTACAATCCGCGGGGCAACCACTTCTTCGCCTACTCAATCAAGGACACGATCGTCGCCTGGCTGGATCCCAAACCGGTTCCCTACCGCGTGAGAGACGAGGAGTCAGTGGATTTCAAGGGATATCTTCAACCGGAGCGCTGAGCCCGCACGCTGAGAATGTTATATAATCCGCCACGTGGCATTGGTGGTGAATGGAGACCTTATGACAAAACGAGACTTCCTCGCGGCGGGAATCGGAACAGGTCTGGCCCTGAAGGGCGCCGAGGCCCTGGCGCAACAGGCCGCGGCCGTGCGCAAAGCCGGCGCTTCGGCCAACCGCCGGACTCCGGCCCGGATGGCCAAGACGACCAAACTCTTCAAAAGCCCGAAGGGATTTCCCAACGGGCTCGCCGTCACGCCTGAAGGCCTGTGGATCGCCGAGCAGAAACTGTCGGGCGCGCAGGCCGCCTCCTACAAGCTGCCCGAGCCCGAAACGCTCACCGAATGCGCCTGGCTGGTGGACTGGAACGGCAAGCTGCTGAAGACGGTGACCACTACATCGCGCAACACCAGCGGCATGGCCGTTGGCGGCGGCTATGTCTGGATGGTGGCGAACGCGCCGCCACAGGGCGTCTTCCAGGTGGACATGAATTCCAAGCTGATCAGCCACCGCCAGATTCCGCTGGGCCCGCCCAACGATGGCGGCGGCTCGCACGGCGCCACCTGGCACGAAGGCAAACTCTGGATCGCGGCGCTGCGGCTGCGCGGCAACCTTCGTGTGGACCCCAAAACGTGGCAGCCCGAATTCATGATTCCGTTCTACCAGGCGCCGGACCGCGTGCGCTATCACGACATTACCTTCGACGGGGACACCATCTGGCAGGTGGTGGGCAACGACAGCAAACGGTACAGCGAGTTCCGGCCGGGCCTGGTGCGCTACGAGGCCTCCACCGGAAAGGTGCTGGAGACAGTGGACTTCGTGCCTGGTTCGTGTGACCCGCACGGGCTTGCCATGCATGACGGAAAGCTGATCGCCTGCGACGCGGGCATTCATCCGGGCTGGCCGAATTACGACAGTCCCACAGCGGGCTGGATCTTCCAGATCGACTTTATCTGACCGGCTCACTTACCGGATCGCCATATGATCCAGCGCCGCGCCGCCGGCGGGCAGTTCAGAGCCGCCTGCCTCGAGTCCGTTGGTCTCAAGGATGTAGGCGACGATGCGGGCATAGCTATCCTGCGGCAGTGAAGCGGGAGCGGCGGGCGGCATGGTCTTCCGGCTGCGGTCGTAGAGCGAGCGGACCGTTTTTCCGAACCACTTATTGCGGAAATACTCGCCCGCCAACGGGGTTCCGAAGGTCCCGTTCGTCATTGTACTGCCATGGCAAACCGCGCAGTTCGCATTGTAGGCCGTCTTGCCGGCGGCGGCCTGTTCGGCGGTGAACTGCGGCGCTGTTGCGCCGGCGGCTGCCACCTGAGCCCCGTTGCCGGGCTGTCTGGCCTCGGTTACCGTCCGAGGTTCTTCGGTTACCTGGCCGGTACCTTCGCCCGTGTAAGTGAACGCCAGGATCGCGCCTTTATCCTGCATAATAGTGGTTGTGCCGCCCTCGACCGCCTCAGCCAATCCACCCGAATCGGTGGCGATGTAAATGGTCCTGCCATCGGGGCTCACGGCAGTGTCCCGAAAACGGTTATTGGACTGAAAGTAACGGGAAAACCGGCCGGCGGCCGCCTGCCCATTGGCCTTCAGCGGCAGCACATAAAGCGAGCCGCGCTTGAGCGTGGTCACCAGCAGCACTCTGTCCCAGCCGGGAATGCCTGTGTCTTTTGACTGGTAGTGCTCGACGCTGGAAGCGCCCACGGTGGGCCAACAGATGTAGTTGATCCCCTTGCAGACCGGGTCCTGGAAATTGAAGCCGGTGGCCACGGTGAACATCGTGGCCACCGGCTCGACGATGCTCTTGCGGAAGGCGGACTCAGGCTCGCGCGGAACCGACGGATGAATCGCCAGATCGTTAAACTTCAATTGCGCGCACGGCGTGCGGGCTTCCGCCCAGCGGGCATACTCATAGGCTTTGTTGTCTTTTAGACCGGCTACGTGCGGCCAGCCGTAGTTACCCCCGCGCTTGAGAATATTCACCTCGTCATCCGTCTTCGGCCCATGCTCGGAGGAGTACAGGGTGCCATCCGGAGCAAAGTCCAACCCCTGCGGGTTACGATGGCCGAACGTGAAGACGTGGCTGATAACGCCACCGAGCTTCGGGTTATCCATGGGCACGGAACCATCCAGGTTGATACGCAGTGATTTGCCGGTATAGGCGGCGTAATCCTTTTCACTTACCTCTTTGCGGGTAGGGAGCCGCTGGGATTCGATGGCGAGGCAGACGTTTCCGAGTTGATTGTGGCCCTGATCGCCCACTGTCAGATAGAGCTTCCGGTCAGGACCGATCTTCAGACGCCCGGCCACATGATCGTTGCCGGCCGGCAGCCCGGTGATGACGTTCACGGGGTTAATGAGCGTCCCTTTGGAAGGATCGTAGGTAAGACGGACGATTTTGAGGTAAAGGAAGCGGTAAGGATCGTTGGGATCGGTAATCTTCGGGTCGGGTCCTTTGGCTTCATCCACGTAGGTGTAGGCGACATAGACGAAATCGTTGCCGGCGCCTTTGAGCAATTCCGGATGGAGCGCCATCCCCAGCAATCCGTCCTGGCCACCCGGGGCGGACACCTCGCTGATGGTGATGGCGACGCCCGGTTCGCCGCTTGTCGGATTGATACGCGTAATGCGCTTGCCGGTGCGCTCCGTCACCCAGAGCATGTTGTCAGGCCCCCAGGTGACCTCCCACGGCCCTTCAAGGCCTGAAATCAACACTTTTTTGCGGAACTGCTGTGTTCCGCGCAAGACCGAATCCGGCCCACGCTGTGCGAATCCCAGGCCGGTGAACAGGACGGAGGCAAGCAGAACCTGCGTCAGAACGCAATCTCTCATGAGCATCTCTCATCCAGGATAATCGGTTTCGGGCTCAAGAATCGATTTCGCGAAAATCCGGTCATTGGGTGCGACAACATGACGCACCGCAACCGGCCCTTAGAGGACTTATGATCTGTATATCCACTTCATCATGGCAGACTTAATCATCACTATCCTGCTGAAATACAGGTCGTACGCGCACCCCGCGCTATTTTGGGCTACCATATTGACTGCCCTGCCCGGCATGGCCGGTGCGGCAAAACTCAGCGGCGTTGTGCGCGATCCCTCAAATGCTGCTGTACCCGGAGCATCCGTTTCCGCGTATCACCTGCGGACTGGTGTCGAGAGCACTGTCCGTTCCGGGGCGGAGGGCGTGTACGTTTTTCCCGATTTGCCGCCCGGCTCCTACCGCATCCGTGTTGCCGCAGCGGGATTCCAGGCCGCGGTGCGGGAACCGGTGAAACTCGCCTCCAACCTGGAGGTAAGGCTGGATCTTGTTCTCTCCATCCCCCAGACCCGCACGAGCGTGGAGATCAACGAAGCGTTGGGCCGCGAAGACCGGCAGGCGGTTGCCCGAGTCCGGGATAGTGACTTGACGGCAGCCCTCGCCGATGCCGAAGGCTACTCGGTGCTGGGCGGCGGAGGGGTATCCGCGCTGCCCGCCCTGCGCGGACTCGCCGACGACCGCGTCAACATCCTGCTCAACGGCATGAGCATCGGCCAGGCTTGCGGAAACCACATGAATCCGCCGCTTTCCTACTCTACGCCCGCCGCCGTTGAGGCGCCCCTGGTGATCGCCGGAGTGACACCTGTTCGTCTGGGCGGCGACAGCACGGCGGGCACAATCGCCGTCGACAACGCCGCCCCCGGCTTCCTTGCCCCCGGACGCAGGATCAGCACGCACGGCGGGATCTCGATGTTCCACCGCACCAACGGAGTGATCAACGGAGGCTCCGCGTGGTTTTCGCTTGCCGCACAAAACGCCAGCCTCTCCTACGCCGGATCCTATGTTGACGCGGACAACTACAAGGACGGAGCCGGACGCATGGTGATGTCCACGTTCCACGAATCGCAGAACCACGAACTTCATCTGGCGGCGCGCCGAGGCGCCAACCAGTTCCACGCCGGCGCCGGCTATCAGCGCATCCCACAACAAGGCTTCGCCAACGCCCGCATGGACATGACCCGCAATGAGGCGAAGTATCTCAACGGCGGATATTCGCGCCTGTTGGCCTCCGGCCGGTTCGATGCCCGGCTCTACTATCAATTCACCCGCCACGGCATGAATATCCTGCGCGACAAGATTCCCGGGATGAACATGCCGATGGAAACGCGAGGCGTGAACATGGGCTACACCTTATCGTTCGAAAAAACGGCTGGTACAGGTCATACCTTGCGGGCCGGTCACGAGACGCGCCGCTTTTCGCTCGACGACTGGTGGCCACCGGTGATGAACATGGTAGGCAGCATGGGCCCCGATACGCTTTGGAACGTTCGCGATGGCCGGCGCACGAGAGTGGCGTTCTACGGAGAATGGGAAGCCCGGCAAACGAACGCCTGGACCACCCTGCTCGGGGTCCGCTCCGAAACGGTCGGCATGAACACCGGCGACGTCGTTGGCTACAACACCTCGCTGGCGACCACCGGCAGCGCGGTGTATGCGGCCGACGCGGCCGAGTTCAACGCCGTCTCACGCGCGCGGCGCGACCTCAATTTCGACGTTACCGCCAGCGTCCGCTACCAACCTCGCGCCGGCAACCTGTTCGAGTTCGGTTTCGCCCGCAAGACGCGCTCGCCCGGCATCTATGAACGCTACCTCTGGGTGAAACGAAGCATGATGTCGATCAGCATGAACGGCTGGTTCGGCGATGGCAACGGCTACACGGGCAATCTCCAACTCCGGCCGGAGGCGGCCCATCACTTCACCGCAGCAGCCGAGTGGCGAGGCTCCGGGGAACGTGCCTGGAAGCTCCGCCTGGCGCCATTTTATACGCACTTCAACGACTTCATTGATGCCGGCCGCTGCGCCATCCTCATGGATCGCAGCAACGGCTGCACCGCGATGAGCTTCAACGCCGTTTCCGGCTTCACATCGCTGCAGTTTCGCAACTATGGCGCGCGACTGGCAGGAGTGGATGGCTCATGGCGCTTACCTTTAACCGCCGCCAGCCAGGGCGTGGGTCCCCTCACGCTGGCCGGCGCGTTCTCCTATGTGCGGGGCGAGAACACCGATACGGGCCAATACCTCTACAACATCATGCCGTTGAATGCCCGAACCTGGATCGAACACCGGCGCGGCGCCTGGTCAAGCGCCATTGAATTTGTCGCTGTCGATGCCAAACGGAACATCCAAGCGGTCCGGAACGAATTGCCCACACCCGGCTACGCGCTGCTACACGTTCGCACGTCTTACCGCTGGCAGCTTGCCGATACATCCAGCATCCGGCTGGATGCCGGCATCGACAACCTCGCCAATCGCTTCTATGCCATGCCGCTCGGCGGGCGCTACTGGGTGGGCGACAAGACCGGCAACACACAGGTGCCGGGCGCGGGACGAAACGTCTTCGCAGGACTCAGTTTCGAGTTCTGAGTATCATCAGCGAATTGGCGGCGCCGGCCCACTAGGCAACCGCGCCCAGCCCCGCGCCATCGAGAGCCGACGTATCCATCGTGCCAGTCGTGATCTTGAAGATGCCGGGAAACCGGTCCTTCCATTTCTCATTCGCCGCGGGCACATACTGCCGCGAGTTTCCCTCCACGCCCCCCACTCCCGGCACATGCGCGGCAATGCTGCAGGAATGCACGAACGACGCGCCCGGGCAGGTGAGATCCTGCACACAGAGCGACATCTTGTACTTCTGCGCGGCGGCGGCCATCAGCACGGCATGGCTCTGGCCCTTGCAGGCCTTGAGCGCCACCCCGGTGTAGCCCATTTCGCGCGCGAGCAGAAGGCTTTCCAGATCCGTCAGCGATTCGTCGATCACCACTGGACGAAGCTTGGCGGCTTCGTGCATCCGGTTGGCCGGGGCGGCGCGCAGGTCGCGACTGGTCGGCTGCTCGATATATTGAATGCGGTTGAAACCGTTCGGAGTGCCCTCTTTGACGCGGCGCAGCACTTCTAGCAGGTAATCGACGTTCTCGCAGCCTTCATTGAAATCGAGCAGATACTGGGACGCCGTGCGCACGCCGGCGGGCAGTGTTTCATCCAGAATCCTGTCGATGCGCAGGATACGCGCGATATCCTTTTCCCGGTCGCCGCCGTTGAGCTTGATCTTAAAATGGGTCAGCCCGTTGTAGCGGATCCACTCGGGCAGGGTCTCGGGCAAACCATCGCCCACAGGCTTCCTGATGTCCGGAGGCAGAAGCGGGTCGGAGGCCCCCACGGAGTGGAAGATCGGCATCCTGGCCACCGGCTTGGGCAGGACGTAGCGGTCCGCGTACTCGCCCTTGAATTCCCCGTTCAGGTAATGGGCCAGGTCGTGAGTCATCAGGTCAGGGCCGTAGGTCTGCCAGGCGCTGCGGCCATGCACCTTGCCGAACGCATCGTGGATGGCGGCGTCGAAGGCGCTGACAGTGACCAGGGTGCAGAGCTTGGGAATCGGCGTTGGCAGCTTCAATTCCCCGGACACCTCGGTGGCGGCGCGAAGAAACTCCGGCTCCAGTTGGTGGAACACATCCAGCGGATGGCCGGATTCCTTGTAGTTACTGTAGATATTCTGGATCTTACCGGCCAGTTGCTTCATCGCGCCCAGCGTGCCGTCATAGGGGATCACCGAAGAGGGAAACGCCCACTGGTTGCCCATGGTCATGGACCCGAAGCCCGAAGCGGTGCGGCCGTCACCCGTGCGCACCTGGCAGCGGGCGTTCAGCAGCGTGACACGATCGACGCTGCGGCCTCCGAACATGTACGGAGTGCGATAGGCGTAGTCCTCGTATTCGAACGAGATCTTTTCCAGGCGAATATCGGTGAGACGCGAGGAGGACACATTGCAGCCGGAAACGAGCGGAAGCGGCGCAAGCGCGGCAAGGCGTGCAAGATCACGCCGGGTGATTCGGGACATGGATGTATTGTACGGGAACCGGCGCTGATGGCGTGGTGTCCAATGATGCGGGAGGTGAGGATGTTTGAACAAACGTTGCTGCCGGCTCCCGAACGGGGAGCGCAGGAAGCCAGCTTCGCGGTGTCAATGGGCGTGCAGGCGCTGTTAGTGGGTACGGCGATTATCGTGCCGTTGTTTTTCGTGGAATCGCTGCCGCTGGTGAAACTAAGCCGGCTGGTGATTGCGCCGCCGGCTCCGAAGGCGATCCCGCTGGTGGCGGTACCCGCCCAGGTGGCCCGTCAGTGGCTGCCTTCGGCCCGGAAGTTCTATTTCCCCGCGCGATCTTCCACCACCGCAGCCGCGGCGGCTTCACCAGAACCGGCGCTGTTCGAAATGCCGGGAGACGGGCCGCCCACCATCGGCAGTCCCGATGGAGTAACAGGCGCACCGGCCTTCGGGCAGACGTTTTCCCCGGCCGCTCCACCTCCGCCGCCACCGCCGAAACCGGCGGTAAAAAGTGAGCCGGCGCCCGCGCCAACCGGGCCGGTGCGGGTGGGCGGTGACGTGCAGGCCGCCATGCTCATCAAACGTGTAATGCCCATCTACCCGCCGCTGGCAAGGCAGGCGCGCATCCAGGGAACGGTGCGGCTAACGGGCATCATTTCAGGAGAAGGGCAAATCGTCAACCTGCGCGTGGAAAGCGGCCACCCGCTGCTGGTGGGCGCGGCCTTGGACGCCGTGCGGCAGTGGATCTACAGGCCGACGCTGCTCAACGGGCAGCCGGTGGAGGTGATCGCGCCGATTGATGTCCATTTCACGCTCTCCAACTGAGGTACGATGCAAATGAAAAATGGACACAGTCCTTGAACTGAAAAGGGTCTCGAAGCAGTACCCCGGGCACCTCGCGGTGGACAGCGTTTCTCTCTCCGTACCGCGAGGGTCGCTCTTTGCGCTGGTGGGTCCGTCAGGCTGCGGCAAGACGAGCATCCTGCGCATGGTGGCGGGATTCGAACAGCCCACCGCCGGCGAGTTGTTACTCAACAACGGACGCATCGAACACCTGAAGCCCTATGAGCGGAATGTCACCACGGTGTTCCAGAGCTACGCTTTGTTTCCCCACCTTACCGTCCGCCAGAACATCGAGTTCGGACTGAAGCGAAAAGGCGCCGCGGACCTGGACGGCCCGGTGCGCAAGGTGATGGACCTGCTGCGGCTGGCGGGCAAGGAGGCTCGCCACCCGCACCAGATGTCAGGCGGCGAACGGCAGCGTGTGGCGCTGGCGCGGGCGCTGGTGTTGGAGCCGGAGTTGCTTCTGCTGGACGAACCGCTTTCGGCGCTGGACCCGCAGCTTCGCAAGCAGGTGCGCTCAGAGCTAAAGGCCCTGCAGCGGGGCGTGGGCATTACGTTTCTCATGGTGACGCACGACCAGGAAGAGGCGCTTTCCCTTTCCGATCACATCGCGGTGATGAACCGCGGGAAGCTGGAACAGGTGGGCCGGCCCGAGGAGATTTACCTGCGTCCGGCGTCACGATTTGTGGCCGGATTCCTGGGCGCGGTGAACTGGCTGGGCAACGTGGGCGTGCGGCCGGAGATGATGAGGCTTTCTCGCGATCCGCCGGGCAATGGCGCGCGCTGTCATCGGGCAAAGGTGCGCTCGGCCATGTTCCTGGGCAACTGTATCCACGTGGAAACGCAGTTACACGACGGCGCCGCCGTCACCGCGGAAGTGCCGCGCAATCACATCGAAATCAGCCAGGGCGAAGAGGTGCATGTGTGGTGGCATCCCGCCGATGAAATCCATCTGCCGGAGTCGCGATGAGCCGCCTGCGTGCGTGGTGTCTGGCGCCGGCAGGCGCGATGCTGGGGCTGTTGTTCTTGGCGCCGCTGGGAATCATCGCCGCCTACAGCCTGATGACGCGCGGCCCTTACGGCGGCGTGATGGGGCCGTGGACAGCGGAGAACTACGCCCGGCTGTTTGACCCGCTCTACCTTTCCATCCTGCTGCGGTCAGTGGTCTACGCGGCGGTGGCGACGGCGGTGTGCGTGTTCATGGGATTCCCGCTGGCGCTGTTCATCAGCCGCTCCGGCGCCCGCAAGGGTCTCTATCTGGCGCTGGTGATCGTGCCGTTCTGGACCAGCTTTCTGGTGCGCACCTATGCCTGGATGTTTCTGTTGCGCGACACCGGATTGATTAACACATCGCTGCGGATGGCCGGGCTGATTGACCAGCCGCTGCCTTTGCTCTACACGCCGTTGGCAGTGATGCTGGGCCTGGTGTACGGCTATCTGCCGTTCATGGTGCTGCCGATTTTCTCCACGCTCGAACGGCTGGACAAGTCGCTGTTGGAAGCGGCGGCGGACCTGGGCGCGCGCCCGCTGGACGCGCTGTTCCACATCACCATTCCGTTGGCGAAGCCGGGCATCCTGGCAGGCTCGCTGCTGGTTTTCATCTCATGCCTGGGCGCCTACCTGACGCCGGACCTGCTGGGCGGCGGCAAGACCATCATGATCGGCAACGTGGTGCAGAATCAGTTCACCACCTCGCGGGACTGGCCTTTCGGCGCGGCGCTGTCGTTGATCCTGATGCTGGCGGTGATGGCGATGCTGATGCCTCTCATCCGGCGCGACAAGGAAGGGCTGCTATGAGCCGCTGGCTTTCGGCCTACGCGGTGGGGGCCTACGCGTTCCTGCATCTGCCGCTGGCGGTGCTGGCCGTGTTCAGTTTCAATGCTTCGCGGTTCACGACGTGGGAGGGCTTCTCGCTGGTCTGGTACCGGACGGCGTTCGCGGACCCGCAACTGTCCGAAGCGACGGTGAACAGCCTGCTGATCGCAGCGGCGGCCACCGTGTTGGCCACGGCGGTGGGAACGCTGTGCGCCTATGGCCTGTGGAAGCGATCGTCACAGCCGGTGACCGCGGCGTTGTACCTGTCCCTGGTGACGCCGGAGATCGTGATGGGGATCGCGCTGCTGGCGTTCTATCAGTGGATCTTCCGGTATCTGCGCATTCAGCTTGGGATGCATACGGTGATCCTGGCGCACGTGATGTTCTCCATCGCCTACGTGGTGACGGTGGTGAGCGCCCGCCTGCGCACCTTCGACAGGAGCCAGGAGGAAGCGGCGCTGGACCTGGGCGCAACTGAGTGGGGCGCGTTCTTCCACGTCACACTGCCGCAACTTACTCCGGGGGTGATCTCGGCGGCGCTGCTGGTGTTCATCCTCTCTTTTGACGATTTTGTGATCACCAGCCTGGTGGCGGGCGTGGATTCGGAAACGCTGCCCATGGTGATCTACGCCATGGCGCGGCGGGGTTTCAATCCGACGGTGAATGCGATCTCCACCATGATTGTGGCGGGCCTGGGCGTGCTGATCCTGATTGGTGAAAGGCTGCGCGAATCATGAACACGGCGCTGATGCTTCTGGCCGCGGCGATGGCGCAGGACGCGCCTGACTGGGTCCGCGAAACACCATCGGCCGCCTGGCAAGCTCGAGACTCGCAGGGTGAAGTGGTGTTTCAGAACCGGCTGTGGATCTTTGGCGGCTGGTTCAACTCCTATGAAGCGCCGCCGCGCGATGTGTGGAGTTCTCCCGACGGTAAGGCATGGACACGGGTCACCGGTTCAGCGCCATGGCAACACAGCGACCTGCCGATGAGCCTCGCATTCAAGAAGAGCATGTGGATGATGGGCGGCTGGTTCAACGGGCGGCTTCCCGGGCATTCGGCGAGCAACGCCGTGTGGTCTTCCACCGATGGGGCGCGATGGACGCAGGTGGCCGAACATGCCGCTTGGTCGCCGCGCATCGCCGCCGCGGTGGTGGAGTTCAAAGGACGAATGTGGATTCTTGGCGGCACGGAGAATTACTACTTCGGCGACGCAGCCAGCCTGAAAAACGACGTCTGGCATTCCGCCGACGGCAGAACGTGGACGCTGGCCACGGCAAACGCGGAATGGGCGCCGCGGGCCTATCATCAGGCCGTGGTTCACAACGGGAGGATCTGGGTCTTTGGCGGTGGAAACTACGTGCCTCAGTATCAGGCCTGGAACGACGTTTGGTCTTCGGAAGACGGTGTCCGGTGGGTCAGGGACACAGCGGCCGCACCGTGGAACGCACGGCTCTGGTTCTCCGCGGCCGTATATCGCGGTCACATGTGGGTGCTGGGCGGCTGGTCGCGAATCCCGGAGACGAATTGGGGCGATGTCTGGTATTCACGCGACGGCAGGGAGTGGAAGCAGTTGAAGTCGAAAACCATCTGGAAAGAGCGGCACGAACATTCAGCCTTCGTGTTCAAAGACAGGATGTGGATCGCCGGCGGGCACGCCAAGCCTCTCAGCAACGAAGTGTGGTCCCTGTTCCTGCCGCGGGGGTTTCTGAAATGAACCGGCGCCTGTTTTTCCTTTCGATGTCCGGATTGGCCGGATGCACCCGCTCGTCCAGACCCCGGCTGAACGTCCTGAACTGGTCCGACTATGTGGCTGAGGAGACCATTCCCCGTTTCGAACGCGAGTTTAACGTCCGCGTTCACTACGGCGTTTTTGAAAGCGGGGAGGAGATGCTGGCCCGCGTCATGAGCGGAAATTCAGGTTGGGACGTGGTGTTCCCCGCCAACTACTTCATCCGCCCGATGGTGGAATTGGGACTGCTGGCGCGCGTGGACCACAGCCGTCTGCCCAATTCCGGGGCACTGGAGCCGCGGTTCCAATCGCCGCCCTGGGATCCGAAGCTGGAATGGTGCGTGCCGTATATGTGGGGCGCCACCGGCATTGTGTACCAGACGGCGCTGAATCCCCCGGTGACCGGATGGGGCGATTTGTGGGACCAGCGCTTCAAGGGACGGCTGACGATGTTGGACGATCCGGCCGAAGTGTTGGGGGCGGCGCTGAAGAAGCTGGGCTACTCGCTCAACTCGGGCGATGCGCCCCAATTGAACCAGGCGCGCCAGCAGGCCGAGGCGCAGAAGCCGCTGCTGCGGGCTTACGCCAACGAAACGGTGCGGGACCAGGTGGTGGCGGGTGAGTTGCTGGCCGCCCAAGCCTGGCGGTCAACAGCGATGAGGGCCATCGATGCAGCCCAGGGGCGGCTGACGTTTTCCTACCCGTCGGAAGGTTATCCGCTTTATGCCGACAACATGGCCATCCTGCACGAATCCCGGCGCACCGAACTGGCGCACACGTTCATCAACTATCTGCTGCGTCCCGAGGTTGCCTCGGAAATCGCCAGTTCGAAGCTGGAAAGCACGGTGAATGCGGCCGCGCGCGCACGATTGCCGCAGCCGATGCGGGAGAGCCCGATTCTCTATCCCGAAGAGGAAACCCTGCGCCGGGGAGAATGGTTCCAGCCCTTATCAGTGGAGGCGCAGCGTTTCCGCGACCGCATCTGGACCGAGATCAAGGCAAGCTGAAATCAGCGGCCAGCGGCCAGCCGCGCGGCCAGAAACGGCGGCAGGCCGGCGGCGAGAATGCGCCCTTGTGCGGCTTCGGTATCGTAAGGGACGCGGCGGAATCGCACGGTGCGGCGTTCTGAGTCGTGGATCGCATAGGCTGCCCGCGGATCGCCGTCCCTGGGCTGGCCCACTGAGCCGGGGTTCAGCAGGTACCATGTATCGGGCTCGATTTCGAGCACTGTCTCCGTTTCGTTCTCCGCCGGGCGTTCGATGATCCACACCCGTCCCTTGCGCAGCGAAAAGCCACCCTGCACGTGCGTATGGCCGATGAAACAGACCTCGCCCGGCATCGCGCCGTACTGGTTAGCCGCATCCTGCCTGCTGAAGATGTACTCATCCTCGTCGCGCGGCGAACCGTGGGCGAAATGAAAACCGTTCACGGCGCAAGGCCCCTGGGGCAGATTCTTCAGGTATTCGCAACTGGCGGCATCCAGGCGCCGGCGAGTCCAAAGGGCGGCGTGGTAGGCCAGGTCGGAAAAATCGTCAATGGCCGCATCGCCCGTGCAGGCGCGGTCATGATTTCCGCGAATGACATGGGTGGCGTGATCGCGCACCCAATGAGTGACTTCGTTGGGATCGGCGCCGTAGCCGACGATATCGCCGAGGCAGATCACGTCGTCGTAGGCGCCGGCCGCATCTGTGGCCACGGCTTCCAGCGCCGGCATGTTCCCGTGGATGT
Organism: Bryobacteraceae bacterium; assembly: GCA_033762895.1. Lineage (GTDB taxonomy): Bacteria > Acidobacteriota > Terriglobia > Bryobacterales > Bryobacteraceae > CADEFT01. The sequence continues at coordinate 16,024 of JANRLE010000068.1, forward strand.
CGCTGAGGATCAGGCTGCGCACAGGCGAATGAGTGTGATCTCAGGAGGCGCGCCGATTCGCGCGGGAATGCCAACGGTTCCGATGCCGCGCGTTACGTATAGCGCCGCCTTATCCTTCTGGTAATGCCCATAAACATAGGGTGTGAAGAAACGCGCCACGTTCAGATACTGGTGCAGAATCTCCACCGTCATCTGGCCGCCATGGGTATGGCCGGCGATGGTAAAATCGAAGCCCTTCTGCGCCGCCACCGGAAACACATCGGGGTTGTGCGACATCAGGACATTCGTCATTCCCGGCTGCACCAGGTTCTCCGCGCCCACCAGATAAGGCAATTTGAAGGGCTGGTAGTCCACACCGGCGATGTTCAGCCGGGCGCCGCCAAATTTCAAGACCAGCGATTCCTGCCGCAGAAAGCTCATTCCCAGGTCCGCACCCATTTGCTTGGTCTTCGCTTCGCAATCGGCGAAAACCTCGTGGTTGCCAAGACAGCCCAGCACACCCGCGTCGGCCTTCAAACGGCTCAACTCCAGAAGACATTCCTCCAGCGGATCATGCGGCCCGGTGATCAGGTCCCCGGTCACCAGCGCGATGTGCGGACGCGTTTCATTGGCCATGTCCACCACCCGCCGCAAATCCGCCGCGGTGAGGAACGGGCTCATGTGGATATCACTCAACTGGACCAGGCGAAGACCCTGCAGATCCTTCGGCAGTCCGGGAATCGGGATGTCCACCTCCTTGATATGAAATTCGTTGCGTGCCGAATAAACGCCGAAGCCGGTGAGAATGGCGGGCGAGGCGACGATGGCGCCTTGAGTCACCCGGAAGAAATGACGCCGCTCGGGCTGGAACCGATCCTCCAGCCGCAATGCCCATGAGGCGAGTAGAGCACTGAAGGCGCCCACCGTCAGCAAACCCCACAACAAACCCAGGCCACGCATCCAGCGCAGCCAGTCATCGGGCGGCATCATGTTGGCGAACCGGTTGATGCTGAAAACGACGCTGGTGGAAATCCACAATGCTGAGACGGCTAACCCGGCCAGCAGGAAGGCACGGCCGGCCGCCTGATTGCGGCTGAGCCGCCAAGCCATCCAACCATGAAGGGCCAAGGCAACCAGCCAAAAGGCCAGATCGGGAGCATAACGCCACATCGAGTAGACAATCGGCAATCTCTTTTAGTGTAACCGGGCTGGCGAAGTCTTTTTCTTGACCCCGCTCCAGCTCTGACGGTCCCCCCGAATGCTTATCGGACGTTTCGGGCTGGAACTTTGCCCGAGTCCTCCACGGGCCTAGAATTCGAACTGCACCAGGAACTGCACCTGCCGCGCCGGAAGGCTTTCGAGGGTTCTTCCGAAGGTTGCGGTGAAATACTGGCTTACTCGTTCCGTACTGGCGTGGTTGGTGAGATTGAAGCTTTCCACCCCGAATTGCAGCAGCGCCCTGTCGTTCATGACATGGAAGGTCTTCATGAGGCGAAGATCCAGGCTCATGATGCCCGGCGCCTGAAACGCGTTGCGCGCCATCCCCGCAGGGCGCGCCGAGATCGGATAGGCGCCGGTGCGATAAACATCGGTGGTGGCCAGCACGTTGATCGGACGCCCCGACCCGATGGTGAAGATGGGGGCGAAAGACACGTCTTCCAGCAACCAGTGCTCAACCGGGATCTCGAACAGCGCGCTGAGAGCAACACGGTGCAACTGGTGCTGGCGTGAAGGCCCCCAGTCGCGCCGCACATCCCGCGGATCCATCGGGTGCTCGTCGAAATCGGAGGCATCGTCCCTCGTGCGGCCTACGCTGTAGCTGAACAGGTAGCCGAGATCGTTGTGCAGCCGGCGGTTCAGGGTGAACGACGCGCCCACGTAATCCGACTTTGCCGTCTGCTCCAACAGGTACCGCGGTGGAAGAGCCGCCTCTTCATTGCGGACACGGGGAAGATGAAAGCCGCGAACATGATTCGCTTCCACAGAGAATGAAGTGTTCTTGTCCAGACCGTACTCCATTCCCAGGTTGAACTTGCGGCCGTAGGTGGAAGGGAACGCCTCCGATGCCCGGTAGATGGACCGGCCGGCGGTTGCGGGAGCCGTCAAAAGCCCGCCGCGCGAGGCGGCAAACACCGCCTGGGCCGCACTGCCCGTCAGGTATTGTTCAAAAGCCCGCACGCCATCCTTTTGGACGGCATCGTTGAGGTAAGCAAGCGGATAGCGATCGAAATAAAGACCAAAGCCCGCCCGCAGCACCAGCGGGACATCCTTGGCGGGGCGCCAGGCCAGACCCACACGGGGGGCCCGGTTATTGGTGGAAGACGGCAGCGGTGTGGGCATACGCTGCCGGTCATACCGCAGCCCAAGCTCCAGATGGAGGCCAGGCCGCGCTTCCCAGCGATCCTGAATCCACATGCCCAACGGCGCCGTGTTCATACGCGTGTGCGGATTGCCGAAGGCCTGCAGGAATACATCAGGGCGGCCCGCGGCGAACGCATCGAGCGAAGGAAACACGTAGATTCCCGCGAACCGGCTGCGCAGCGAACCATCGAAGCGGATCAGGTGGGCATCGGCGCCCAGACTCAGCCGATGGCCGCGGACGGCTACGTTCAGATTCTCCACCAACTGGTAGTGCCGCTCCGTGCGATCGGCCCTCATGCGGTAATACTCGCCCATGGTGGCCACGCCGGGGATCTCCAGCATCGGCCCGCCGGAATTGGGCTGCAGGTTCATCGATCGCGAAGCGGCCTGGATGCGAATTTCGTTCACCGTTGTGGGGGACGCCACGCGCAGCCAGTTGCCCACGAAGGAATGATCGGTGGTCAGGCTGCTGCCCTGCGCTGAACGGTCGGCGAAATTGTCCGGCCCTTGCACCTCACCGAGCACGCGCCCGCGCGAGAAGGCGTAGCGGGCGGAGAATGTGTCCTTGTCCCGGAATTGATGGCTCAACTTCGAGGAGAGATCCGTGCCCCGCGTGCTGGTGTCGTAGAGCCCCCTGAGTACGGAGCCTGCCGTGGCGCGGGAAAACGCCGGGCTGGCCAACGCCGCGTTGATGAGCGGAACCGATTCAGCCGGCACGCCGGACCACTCCCCGGCGGACTCGCGTTCGTGTTCAATCGCCGCCGCAACAAACGTCCGGTCACGGCGCAGCGGCCCCAACAGGGAAACACCCGGCTGGTAGCGGCGAAAGCGAGGCCTGAAGGAATCGCCCACTTCCGGCTTCACCGCGTTGAACACCTCGTTCTGAGCGAAGAAGGTGGCGTCGCCGTGAACCACGTTGACCCCTGAGCGTGTCACCATGTTCAGCAATCCGCCGGCGGCGCCGCCCAACTCCGCGCCCACCGATGAACCGGCCACGCGGAACTCCTGCACCATTTCGAGCCCCACCGCTACACGATTGCCGCCCGTGGTCTCGTCGCGATTGTCCATGCCGTCGATCAGAATGGCGTTGTTGCGCGGGCGCATGCCGCCGAAGGTGAAGCCGCTATCGCCCATCGGGCTGCGCACGCCGGTCATGGTGCGTTGAGAACTGGCGCCGCCCGAGGGCGCAACACCAGGCGCGGCAAGGACAAAATTCAGGTAGTTGCGGCTGCGCGCGGGCGCCTCTTCGATCCGTTCGCCGCCCAGAACCACACTCGCCGTCGCCGCCGACACGTCAATCGCCTCAGGAAGGTCGGTGACCTCCAGTTTCTCCACGATACCGGCCGGCTGCAGGCCCACCCGCTGTTCGATCACCTGGCCGACGAAGACCACAATGGGGCCGGCTACGACGGTGGCAAATCCCGCGGCTTCCAGCCGCAACGTATAGCTGCCAACCGGCAGATTGCCAAGAAAAAACCTGCCGCCCGCATCGGTTTCCGTTATCCGGCTGATCCGCGTTTCCTGGTTGAGCGCCGTCACGCGGACGCCGGGGATGGCCGCACCCGCGCCATCGAGCGTGAGGCCGCGAATGGCCCCGGCCGCGGCCGACGTCTGCGCCGTCGCCGAAGGCGCCAGCGCCAGAAGGGCGCACAACAACCATTGCATAGGGAAGCCGGGGCTACCCTCCCGCTCGCTTCTTCCTGGGCTCCTCGGCGGCCGGCTCTTCCGCCGCAGCCGGTTTTTTCAATCCCGCCAGGCTCGCCTTCAGCGCTTCCATGATGTCGATCACCTTGGTCTGCTGCGCCTCCACCGGAGCCACAACCTCCTGCCCCTGGATCTTGGCGTCGATCATCAGCCGCAGATTCTGCCGGAACGTGTCATGATACTTGGCCGGTTCAAAGGGCGCGGCGAGCGATTCCACCAGCATCATGGCCAGATCCAGTTCCTTGTCCTTCACCGCGCTGGTGTCGGTGCGGAACGATTCTGTCTTGCGGATCTCATCGTCGTAGTACATGGTATGCAGCGTGATTCCCTGCCCTGAGGGCCGCAGGATCACGATGTGCTCGCGGTTGTGCATGGCGATCTTCGCCACCGCCACGTAGCCGCTCTTGCGCAGCGCCTCAAACAACAGCGCATAGGGCTTTTCGCCCGCATCGTCGGGCGCCATGTAATAGCTGCTTTCAAAGTAAACCGGGTCCACTTCGGCCTGCTTGACAAACTCCAGGATCTCCATCACCTTGGCGGTCTTGGGGGCCATCTTCTTGATGTCCTCGTCCTCGATCACCACGTAGCGGTCCTTTTCGTATTCGTAGCCCTTCACCAGTTCACTGCGCGGCACCGGCTTGTCCTCGGCCTGGCAAAACAGCACCTGCTTGACGCGCGAGTGATCACTGCGATGAAGCTGGTTGAAGCTGATGGTCTCGGCGCGGGCGGCGGTGAAGAGCTTGATGGGAAGGGAAACAAGTCCGAATGTCAGGTGACCTTTCCAGACGGTAGATGCCAAGAGTGAACCTCCTCACTATTGTTAGCACACGGTCACCGCGGCAGACTCCGGCGCTATAATTCGGCCATGAAACGCACTTCAAGCGTACGGACCCGGCGATCCTTTTTTCATACCACCGCCGGAGCCCTCGCCGCCGGCTTCTGGGCGAACCAGGATCTGGAAGCCGCCATGCAGCGGGTGAATCAGAACTCCCGCCCCTCTGACCTGAAGATCACCGATTTGCGCGTGGCCACCGTAGCGCGCGCCCCAATGACCTGTCCGCTGATCCGCATCGACACCAACCAGGGCGTTTACGGTCTTGGCGAGGTGCGTGACGGGGCCAGCAAGAATTACGCACTCATGCTTAAGAGCCGCCTGCTGGGGGAAAATCCCTGCAACGTGGACAGGATCTTCCGCAAGATCAAACAGTTCGGCCACCACGCACGCCAGGCCGGCGGCGTTTGCGGCGTGGAGATGGCGCTGTGGGACCTTGCCGGCAAGGTTTACAACGTTCCCGCCTACCAGCTTCTGGGAGGAAAGTTCCGCGACCAGATCCGATGTTACGCCGACACCGACACCAGCCGCGACATGAGCGTTTACAAGGACCGGCTGTTGAAACGCAAGGCGCAGGGATTCACCTGGCTGAAGATGGACCTGGGCATCAACCTCATCGCCGATTTGCCCGGCACGCTGACCAAACCGATCGGCATCTCCAACCGCGATGTGGCCAACACGCAGCATATGTTCACGGGCATTGAGATCACCGACAAAGGCATCGCGATGATGGCCGACCTTGTGGGCCAGGTACGCGAGGTGATCGGGATGGAGATTCCCTTGTGCGCCGATCACTTCGGCCACATCGGGTTGAACTCCTGCATTAAGCTGGGCAAGGCGCTGGAGAAGCACAACATGGCCTGGCTCGAGGACATGATCCCCTGGCAGCATACCGAACTGTGGAAGAAGATCACCGATTCGATCGACGTGCCCACACTGACCGGCGAAGATATTTACCTGAAGGAGCCCTTCGAGGTATTGTGCAAGGCGCACGCCGTCGACATCGTGCATCCCGATCTGGCCAGCTCGGGCGGACTGCTGGAAACAAAGAAAATCGGCGACATGGCGCAGGAGCACGGCGTGGCCATGGCGATGCACTTTGCCGGCACTCCGGTTTCCGGCATGGCCAATGTCCACTGCGCCGCCGCTACGGAGAACTTCCTCTGCCTGGAGAACCACTCGGTGGATGTGCCGTGGTGGGATGACATGGTGGAGGGCATTGAGAAACCCATCATGAACAAAGGTTTCATCAAGGTGCCCGACAAACCCGGCCTCGGCGTCACGCTGAATGACGAAGTGATCAGGCAGCACCTGGCCGAGCCCGGCTATTTCGAACCCACGCCGCAGTGGGACAAGGACCGGTCCAACGACCGGCTCTGGAGCTAACCCAACCAATGTCAGACCGTCTCATGCTGTCCTGCCACGTCCGTGGCTTTCACCCGCTGCGGATGGCCGGCGATTGGGAAAAACTGGTGAAGCTGTTTCCCTATTCGCGGCTTACCAGGGCGCCCGCCTACTTTCGCGTCCATGCGATCGGATTCTCAGAGCCCGTTTTGGTGGAACGCGCCTGGGAGGCGCCATTCGATCCCGTGGAAGCCGTGAAGGCGGCGCGGGAGGCGGTGCACGAAGATTGCGCCTGGCAGCTTGAGTGCGCCTGGGACCTGTTACAGAAAACCGGCGAGGACTGGGTGCTTGCGCCCTCGCCGGTTTCCTTGTGGAGCTTCGGTCCGGCATTTGAAAACGAACTGCGGGACCATCTGAGAATCGAATTCGGACTGGAGCATCATTTTCTGCCTCAGCCCGGCGACCCGCTCAGTCTGCGGGCGGCTCAGGCGAATCTGCAGAGCCTGATGAAACTGGTGCGTGATATCGACGAAGCCTTTCCGCTGGAGTTGCGCCACCTTTGGTCGGAATCGGGTGTCAATTTCGCCGACCGGCTCAACCGGCTCTACCAGAGCTCAACGGCCGGCACACAATAGACGTTCGAGCGAGTCAATGAGGGTCCTGGGAACATAGGGTTTCTGCAGAAAGCGGATGCGTCCGGCCAGTTCGACGCCGAGCGAATCGGTGTCAAGCGCTGCGCCGCTTGCGATCAGTATCCGTAATTGGGGATAGCCACTGGCCATGCGCGAGACCAGTTCGCGCCCATCCATGTCCGGCAGCCACATGTCTACAATCGCCGCATCGTGGGCCGGTCCTGGCGATGCCAATGCCTCCAGCGCCTGGCCGGCGGTGGCGCAGCAGGTGACGGCGTAGCCCGCCCTTGGAAGATACGTGCCCATCAGGCGCAGTAACTCCGGCTGATCGTCGACAAGCAATAAGCGGGCTTTGTCCATCGCGTTGTGCGAGCCCCGGGAAGCTTGGCCGTCCGGCTTGAAGCACACCGGCGCAGGCGCCACACCCGAGATCCGGTATCCTCCGAACTTGAATCTCAGTGACGAAACTTATTCTATCGTAACGAGACGGGAACCGCACCCGGGCTATAGGTCAGGCCGAGGGTAATCCGGTTTCCGGTGCGCTGAAAGTCGTTAGTGAGCGAAGCCACGAAGCGGCGGGTCGTCGCGCCTCCACTGAGAAACAGGTCGCCGCGAATGCGCCGGGAGAAGTTTGCCCCCAGCCCATAAGTCTGCGTCTGCCCCTGAAATGAGCCCAATCCGCCGAAATCCTGGTAGAAGCCCGTGAAGCCCCAGGACCACTTTTCGGTGCCCCGGAAGGACCAGTTTACCTGCGCCGTCTGCTGCTTTGAGGTCAACAGGACGCCGCCTCCGCCCGTGGGCCCGGTGGAGAAGGAAACCATCAGACTGGACCGGCGCTGGTCGTGCTGCACGGCGAACTGACCGAAGGGAAGATAGTTGATCGCGTTGAACGCCTGCCGGCCCGTTGTCACGCCAAACAGCGCCACCAGCACCGGATCCAACTGCACGTCGCGCACCCCAGCCAGATCAGAACGATAGCCGCCTACAGCGGCTGACACGCGAAGCGACCGGGTAATTTCGCGCGCCACTTCGCCCAGCACCAGGTGTATATCGGACTCGCCGAAAAAGCGCGGAAAGTCGAAGTGTATGTATTGGTAACCGGCCCCGATTGTGGTGCGGCGCGTCACACGGCGGGTAAAATCGGCCGCGGCCCGGTGTCCGTTCATGCCGATCAGTGCGCTCGATTGCCGCCTTACCGCGAATCCGTTGCCGCTGATGCTGGCGGAACTCTTGGCGCCGATTTCAAAGACAAGCTGTCCCGATGCGTCGACGAAGTAGCTGCGGTTGTCGAAAATGTCGCCCGATGGAATACCGAAGCGGGTGGGATCGAGGTAGGCCAGGCTGAAAAGCCCCCCCACCGGACGGCTGCTGGTGCCGGCCGTTCCTCTTACCAGAAAGGAGATCCGCCGGGCCACCTGGTGGGTAATGTCCATCTCGATCAGGTGATCGCTGCCGTTATAGAAACTGGCCGCGCTGTAGTGCCGGTAAAGACCGGCGTAGTCCATGCCGATGCGCGTCTTGCGCCAGTCCTTGGCGCCATAGACGCCCACCTGAACCTCAACGCCAAACAAACCTCCCGGATTGGTAATGCCGCCATCGGGGGTGACACCCGCGACGATCAGACCGCTATCGTAAACGCCGGTAGCCGCGACGTATGGCCGGATGCTGACAGCTTCTCCGGCACGCGATCCCGCGCCACGCAGGCCGCGGCTCGAAACGGCGGGTCCGCCATAGCCCGCGCCGCCCCCGCCGCTCTGAGCCCACAAGGAATTCCCTAATAGAAATACCGCCGCGATTCTTACAAACAAAGTCCCTCCGAAATGTTTCCCCATATCAATCCCAATCCGCATGCGGCCAGTCTGCATGCCCTGAGGTAGGAAGTCAAGCGGCCTCTTTGATTTCTTTTACTTCCTGCGCCGCCCGATGGCTCCTGAACTCACATTACACAGGATACCGAAATTCTGAGCGGCCAAACTTGCTAGACTTGGCCTGACCATGCTGCGTGTCGCCCTCACCGGGGGCTTGGCCTCCGGCAAATCATTCATAGGAAAGACGTTGGAGTCTCTCGGCTGCCTTCTGGTGCAGGCCGATTCCCTCGGCCATCAGGTGCTTCTGCCCGATGGGGAAGCCTATGCGGAGGTGGTGGCCGAATTCGGGCGCGATATTCTCGATCCCGAAGGCCGCATCGACCGCAGAAAGCTCGCCGCCCTGGTTTTCCGCGACCCGGAAAAACTGGCGCGGCTCAATTCCTTCGTTCATCCTCCGGTGAGAGACCGGACCGAAAAACTCATCCGTGATTTCGCCGTGCACAAACCCACCGGAATTGCCGTGGTGGAGGCGGCCATCCATATCGAAACCGGCGGCTACCGCAACTTCGACCGTCTGATTCTGGCATGGTGCCGGCCCGAACAGCAAATTGAGCGAGCCATGCATCGCGATGGAATGACGCGCGAAGAGGCGCAGGCGCGGCTGATGCGCCAGATGCCTCTGGACGAAAAAAAGAGCTATGCTCACTTCGTGGTCGATACGTCTGGTACAAAAGAAGAAACGGTCCGTCAAACCGAAGAGGTATATCGGAAGCTCCGGAGCATAGCGCAATGAAACTGCGTACCTTGTTGATCGCCGCCCTCATCGCCGGCGGCTTCGTGTGGGTGACCACTACCAGAAAATGGGATCCGCCAAAGTTCCTTCGCGGCGCAGGCGGCGACCCCTCGCCCATGTGGTCGGAGCCAGTCATGGCGAAAACCGGTCTCAGCGCCGACGAGATTAACAACATCGACATCTACAAAACGGCTCATCAGGCCACGGTGAACATCTCCTCCACCGTATACCGCCGCGGCTGGTTCGGCCAGGTGGTGCCCGACGCCGGAACAGGCTCAGGCTTTCTGCTGGATGGTGAGGGCCGCGTTCTCACCAATAATCACGTGGTGAGCGGGCGGGCGCCGGAGATCATCGTCACGATGGCCGACAAGAGCCGCTATAAGGCGCAGTTGCTGGCGCGCGATCCACAGAACGATCTGGCGCTGCTCAAAATTGAGCCCAAGAAGAAGCTGCCGTTTCTCCGGCTTGGCGATTCCGATGATCTGCAGGTGGGCCAGAAGGTACTTGCCATCGGAAACCCCTTCGGCCTGGAAGGAACGCTTACCACGGGCATCATCTCCTCGCTCGGGCGGCAGTTGGATAACGGACAGGGGGGTACGCTCGAAGGGCTCATCCAGACCGACGCAGCCATCAATCCCGGAAATTCCGGTGGTCCGCTGCTGGACAGCCAGGGCAGCGTCATCGGGATCAATACGGCGATTCTGGGACCAGGTGGAAACATCGGAATCGGGTTTGCCATGCCGGTCAGTCGCGCCAAGTCGATGCTGGAAGCCTACCAGTCCGGAAAGCGATTCGGACGTCCGCAGCTTGGCGTCAGCGTCATACCTGTGTACGGCGATCTGGCGGAACTTTTGGAGTTGCCCGCCGAAGGCGGCCTGCTCATTCAGGATGTCGGTCAGGGCACAGCCGCCGAGGAGGCGGGACTTGTGGGAGCCCGGCGCTGGGTGATCGTCGGCAACACCGAAGTTGGCATTGGCGGCGATCTCATCATGGCCATTGACGGCGTGAAGGCTGACCGCGGCGATGCACTGTCACGCTCGATCAACCGCAAGCGGCCCGGCGACACGATGGAACTCACCATCTTCCGCGGAGGCCGCCAGACGAAGCTCAAGGTGACGCTCGGCGAGGCCGTGGAATAGGCGTCAGCGCAGCGGCACGCCGTCCAGCAGCATGATGTCGGAAATCAGTTCGGCGGTCTGGGGAAACAGGTAGGAGCGGCCATCGGCCCGCACGGAGAAACCGGAGTAGATCCCACCCACGGGAACGGCGATCCGTGCGAGTATCTCCGGTTGCGTGCTCCCGAATCGCACCCTTCTCAGTTCCCACGAGGGAACAGTGATGTAGGAGATGCCCTCGCGCGTAACGCCCCACAGGCCTTCGCGCACTCCCTCCGCCACCTGCTCCTCGCTGCCGCCGTCCGGCGCCACGCGCCATATGCCCAGCGTTGGGCGCGGTTTGGCGAAATAGAGGTACCGCCCATCGGGACTCTCGATCGACTCCCACGCTCCGCCGCGCGTCACCTGGCGGCTCTCACCGCCCTCCGACGGCATTTTCCAAATCTGCTCGCTGCCCGAACGATTGGAACGATAGTAGAGCCATCGCCCGTCGGCCGAAAAGGCTGGCCGCCCTTCGTTGGTTGGCTCGTTTGTCAAACGACGCACCACGCGGCTGGCGGCGTCGACGATAAAGACATCCCGATTGTCGCCTTCGGCTGAACTGAAGGCGATGCGCCTGCCGTCAGGGGACCAGCGCGGCGCATCGGTGTACGGCCCGTTTGTATGGGTCAATTGGCGAAGGCCGCTGCCATCTTCTTCACATACCCAGATTTCGCGAAACCCGGAACGCGAGGAGGCAAAAGCGATCCGCTTTCCATCGGGCGAATATTGCGGCGTGCTGTCGAAGCGCGTGGATGGCGCCACCCAGACCGGAGAGGAACCGGCGCGTCCTGGATCGTCCCACCGCCGGATGTTCACGTGGTCGTTTTCGTGATGATAGGCGATGCGCAAACCTCCCCGCGGACTGGACACCACCGAGGGCCAGGAGGCGTTGGGCTCAGCCCCGGCGATTCGTTCCGGCCTTTCCTGTCCGGCGATTTTCAGACGCCACAGTGTCCACACCGGGCCGGACCTTCTGGCGCCATAGATGATCTCCCTGCTGTCGGGAGTCCAGGCCATGCCATCCACATAGGTGGAGTCCCAGGTTAGCCGGCGCGGTTCTCCGCCCTCCGCCGGAATCAGATACAGATCCACTTCGGTGCCACTGCTATACCGGGCGAAAACGGTCCAACGCCCATCGGGAGAGGGCGCGGCCTGAAGGTCGCCGAACTGGTTGGAAGCGGGAAACGTGACTTGAAAGGGAACTCCACCGGGTGGCAGACGAAAGATCGCCCAAGGCGCCTGTTCCCCTTTCCGGTCGACGTACAGAATCGAACCATCCGCCGCCCAGACCGCCCACCTGGCGTTCACGCTCGAAAAATGAGTCCCATGCAGTCGATGTACAAGGCGCGGCCCCTCGCCGGGCCGCATTACCAGCAGATCCAGTCTGTCGTGATCCACTCTCGAAAACAGAATTGAGGTTCCATCGGGCGACCACGACGGGAACGAGTTCGGGGCGGCAAGCGGCGCCAGTCTCCTCGCTTGCCCGCTGTCCAGGTCTTTCATCCATACTGCGCGACGCCCGTACGTTCTCACCTCATACAGTACCCGTCTTCCATCAGGTGAGACTGAAGGGACGCCTTCGATGTCGGGGTCCGCGGTCACCGGCAGGCTCAGAAGTTCCACCGCCGGAGCGGGGCGCGCACGTCCGGATAGCCAGAAGAGGCCCGCAATGGCGACGGCAGCAAGTGTGACCCCGGCGAATGGCGTGCGGTACCGGGCAAGCCGGTGCCGCCAACTGTCCCCGTGCTCCAGCCACGCCCGAAGCTCACCGGCCAACTCGGCAACGCTGGCATGCCGGTCCCCAGGCTGCTTGCGCAGCGCCTTTCCAATCGCGGCGGCAAGCCCCGGCGGCAGGCGGCTCAACTCCGGTTGGCGATGACACACCGCTTGAGCCGCCGCCACCGGATCCATGCCACGCACGTCTACCGCCGGCCGGCCGAGCAGCAATTCCGAAAGCACCATGGCCAACGAATAAATGTCACTGCGAGGGGTGACCTCATCGCCTCTTGCCTGCTCCGGAGCGCCATAAGCGGGCGTCCACATCGGTGCGGCGGTGCGGCCGGCATCGATGGGGTTCGTGCAAAGACGGGCGATGCCAAAGTCCACAAGCTTCGGCATGCCGCCCGCGGTGGTAAGGATGTTTTCCGGCTTGATGTCGCGATGCACAATGCCCTTTCCGTGCGCGAATTCAACCGCGTCGCACACGGGAAGGAACAGATTCACACGCTCCGTCAGACTCAGTTCCTGTGACCGGGCATATTCCGTCACCGGCGGACCATCCACGTAGTCTTCCACCAGATACGGCCGCCCATCGGCCGTCACACCGCCATCCCAAAGCCGGACGATATTGGGATGATCGAGTTCGGCCAGCATCTGGCGTTCCCGCTGGAACCGCCGCCGCGGATCATCTCCGAAAACCCCGGTCCGCAGAATCTTGATCGCCACCCGCTTCTGGAAAAGGCCGTCAGCGCGCTCGGCCAGGTAAACAACCGCTGAACCGCCCCATCCGATTTCGCTGACGACGCGGTAGTTGCCCAGCACCTGCCCTGGTGCGCCCGCCAGGGACTCCGACGCCGGACGCTCCAGAAAGTCGCCCGCGCGGTCACTCACATCCAGCAGACACGAGACTTCGTCGATCAATCCGCGGTCGGAGGCACAGCGTTGTTCCAGGTACCGGCGCCGGTCCTCGGGCGCAAGTTCCGCGGCCTGGTCGAATACGGCTTTAATGTCCGCCCAACGGCGTCGTTCCCCGTCGTCCATAGGTTCGTTCCACCCATTCAGAAAGGCTCCGCGTCGCAGAAATAGCGGGCGCCAGGCGTGCTCTCCGGGCAGGTAAACGCGACAGTCCCGCTGCGGATCATGGCCTGGATGCCGGTCATCACAATCCGGCCATTGCGGAAGCCTCCCACGATGTAGCCGGTGGGATTGTTCTGCTCATCAATCACGTTTACACCGCGAACCTGCACGTCGCCATTGTTTTCGAACCAGACCGCGCGGCGCAGCGTACTGGACCTGGAGACGTTTACGGCGCGCAGATTCCCGGCGCTCACCCAGTTGCCGCCTGTATTGACAAAGATTCCGTAGCCGCCTGAGTCCTCGGCCGTAATGCCGGACAACTCCACCGAACGCGTCCTGCCGATGTTCACGCCATCCGTTCCACCCACGATGTAGATGTTCCTGGCCGAAAGTCTACCACCAGGCGCCATTCCGGACAAGCCCCGATCGGCGGGATTGACGACCGTGATATCCGAAAACTCCACAAGGCCGCCGGTGCCTGAATAGTTGACGCCGTAAGGGGTTGCCTTTGCTGGCGCCAAACGCCCGGCGTCGATCACCAGCCCGTTGTGGAACTTCACGTTCACCGGCTGGCGCGTGGAAAACGAGGTGTCCTGCAGAACCAGGATGCCCGAGGCTGAGGTGTTTTCCACCACGAAGTTCGACACCACAACGTTGGACTGGCCGGGGACGGCGATGCCACGGGCGCGGCTGTTGCGCACCTTCACGTTCGCCGCCAAACCACCGCGCAGATCCGGGAACTCGATCTGATTCGAACGCTCGTAGTTGATGAAGGAAATTCCGTCATCACCGGTGTCGTTGGTGGTGGAGTCGGTCACCACGCCGTCTTCGCTGTTCTCAAAACTGATGCCGTCGGCAAGCGAGGAAAGAATCACCGACTGGGTCACCAGCGGCCGGTAGGATGCGCTGATCAGAATGCCCGCCGCCGGTGAGTTCTCAATCACCGCGCCCACCACGCGCAGATCGTAAGTGTTTCTGGCATTGAAGGCGGGCTCATTGATCCGTGTGACCGGGACCGGCAGGTAGGCAATGCGCAGGTTCTCCAACCGGGCGTTGGCGCCGCCGGCGAGCACCAGGCAGCCGCGCGTGGGAAACTGGCATACCAGTTTGGCGCCGGGGTCAAACCGCAGCGCGCCGGTGAAGCCCGTGATGACCAGCGGCCCCTGGCGGTTGTCGATCAGATAGTGCCCATCCACAACCGGCAGTTCAATGGATCCGCCCGGATTGGCGGCTACCGCCGCCAGTATGGCCTGGCTCCAGGTATTTTCCGCGGACTTGTAGGCCCGAACATCGGCGGCGCGCGCGGCGCCGGCGCAAACGGCCAGCACCGCGATCAGGAGTTGATTACCGGTCCCCAAGTCTTGAGGATAGCGCGCACAGGGGTATTAGAGCAGCGCCGATGGCCGCGGGGTCCAGTCTTTGCCCTTCTCCTTGGCGATGCCGGTGACGTCTTTCATGTACGCGCCAGCCTGCGTCAGCACATGATGCAGATCGTTGCCCAGGCTGATCAGGGTGAACCCCTTGTCCAGGAACTCTCCCACCCGCGAGGTGCCAAACAGGAACAGACCGAGGATCACGTTGTTGGCTTGAGCCGCGGCGACCAGCTTTGAGGTAGCCGCGCCCAGTTCGGGCGACGTATACATGTGCGGGAACTCATAGGTTTCGTACAGCCCCATCGACATGCACAGGTCGTTCTGCCCGAGGAAGAGGATGTCAACGCCGGGAACCGCGGCGATCTCGGCGATGTTCTCAATACAGGAAGCCGTTTCCACCTGAAGCGCGACAATGACGTTTTTGTTGGCGTTGCCCACGTAGCCGAGCAGCCCGGCCTTGTTCGTGCTGCGCTGCGGGAAGTAGACCGATCGTGTGCCCACCGTGGGATAACGCGCGCAGCTCA
Organism: Bryobacteraceae bacterium; assembly: GCA_033762895.1. GTDB lineage: Bacteria > Acidobacteriota > Terriglobia > Bryobacterales > Bryobacteraceae > CADEFT01. The sequence goes on from JANRLE010000068.1 coordinate 31,327, forward strand.
CCGCCTGGCGCGCCTCTTCGGCCGTATTGATGTAAGGCACAAGAACGCCGTCGGCGCCGAGGTCGAGCGCCTGCTGGATGCCCCCGCGGTCATGGTAGCCGGCCACCCGGACCATCGATTTCGCTCCGCCGCTGCTGATGGCGCAGAGCATCGCCGAGAGCTGTTCATTGCTCATCGGGCCGTGCTGGGTGTCCACCAGCAGCCAGTCATACCCGCTGTGCGCGAGTTGTTCGGCCACCGTGGGACTGTGCGAATTGACGAACAGGCCCAGCTTCGGCGTGCCGGCCCGCAGTTGATTCTTGAATTCTTCCCCGCTAAGGGTAGCGTTGCTCATATTGGGTTGGTTGCTCCTTCGAAAGCTGCAAGGTTACCGAACTCCCGGTACGCGCGTCAATGGGTGCAAAATAGAGCAGAAAGGGCTTCCAATGCATCTGGCCGTCTTCGGCGCCTCCGGCAGGTTGGGCAGGCAGGTGCTGTGCGTCGCCGGGGAGCGTGGGCACACGGTGAAGGCCGCCGCTCGCAGCGCGCCCTTTTCCCTTGGCGGCATCGACGCCGTGATCCTGACCATCGGTCCGCCCACGCCGCATGATCGGCCGGAGTGCGCAGCCACCACCGCAGCGATCCTCGCAGCGATGCGCGAGCACGGCGTGGAGCGAATCCTGTGCGTCACCGGCGCGATGATCGGCGATTATCCGGATAATCGCACCTGGTTATTCGGAGCCCTCGCCAGAGCCATCGAGCGCAAATTCCCCGAGCTTATGGCTGACCGCGCGAAACAGGAGGAACTGATCCGTTCAAGCGGCCTGCGCTGGACCATTTTCAAGCCGCCGCGGCTTACCATGGGCGCCGGACATCGCAACGTCGCGGTCGGTCCCCACGTGCGCGCGGGGCTGCTGTCAGCGGTCTCGCGCTCCGATCTGGCGCGCCTGCTGGTGGAAGAAGCCGAACACAACCACTATGAGGGGCGGTGCGTGTTCCTGCGCACAGGCATCCTATGATGGAAGTGTCCCGTTTCATATGAACAAAAACTCGCTCGATAAGAGCAAGATCCGAATCCTGCTGCTCGAAGGCATCCATCCGAGCGCCGTCGACGCGCTGAAGGAAGACGGATACACCGACATCGAATACCATCAGAAGTCCCTGGCCGAACCCGAGTTGCTGCGGTCGATCAGCGAAGCCTACTTCATCGGCATCCGTTCGGCCACTCAACTCACCGAGCGGGTGCTGCAACATGCGCCGAAGCTGGTAGGCATCGGCTGCTTCTGCATCGGCACCAACCAGGTGGACCTGGAAGCCGCCCAGGATGGCGGCATTCCCGTATTCAACGCTCCGTTCTCCAACACCCGCAGCGTCGCCGAGCTTGTACTGGCGGAGGTGATTCTGCTGATGCGCGGCATCCCGCATCGCAACGCCATGGCCCATCGCGGCGTCTGGGTGAAGACGGCCACGGGCTCACAGGAAGTGCGCGGCAAACGGCTGGGCATCGTGGGCTACGGACACATCGGCACGCAGGTTGGCGTGCTGGCCGAAGCGCTCGGGATGCGCGTTCTCTACTACGACATCGAAACCAAACTGGCGCTGGGCAACGCCAGAGCCATGGCGTCTCTTGGCGCGCTGCTGGAGGCATCCGACGTGGTGACGCTGCACGTGCCGGAGACGCCACAGACGCACTGCATGATCGGCGCGGCAGAAATCGCTCGCATGAAACCCGGCGCCCGGCTGATCAATGCCGCCCGTGGAACGGTGGTGGACATCGATGCGCTGGTGGATGCCCTCAGGTCCGGCCATCTTTCCGGCGCGGCCATCGACGTTTTCCCGGAAGAACCCAAGGGCGCGGGTGAGGAGTTCCGTTCTCCTCTGCGCGAGTTCGATAACGTAGTGCTGACGCCCCACGTGGGCGGCAGCACCGAGGAGGCCCAGGAAAACATTGGCGTCGAAGTGGCCAGCAAGCTGATCAAGTACAGCAACAACGGATCCACGCTGGCGAGTGTAAACTTCCCCGAAGTATCGCTGCCCGAGCATCCGGGCAAACACCGTCTGCTGCACATTCACCGCAACCAGCCGGGCGTGCTGTCGGCGATCAACGCCATTTTTTCCGAACTGCGCATCAACGTGTCCGGCCAATATTTGGAAACGAACCCGAGAATCGGTTACGTCGTGATCGACATCGAAACCGGCGAACGCGGTGAGACGATGAATTTAAAACGCCGTCTGGAAGAGGTTTCGGGCACCATTCGCGCGCGGATTTTGTACTGACCGAATATACTTGAAGTCATCATGGAACGCCGACATTTCCTTGCCGCCGCCGGAGCGGGCATCTCTTCCGCCGCCCTCGCTTTCCAGCAGCCAAAGCGCGTGGGCCTGATTGGATGCGGATGGTACGGCAAGTGCGACTTGCTTCGCCTGATTCAGGTTGCGCCGGTGGAGGTGGTCTCGCTTTGTGACGTGGACAAACGGATGCTCTCACAGGCGGCCGATATTGTCGCCTCGCGGCAGGCATCGAAGAAGAAGCCACGCACGTTCGCCGACTACCGCGAGATGCTGAAAGAAAAGGATCTCGATATCGTTTTAATCGCCCCTCCCGATCACTGGCACGCACTGCCCATGATCGAGGCGGCCCGGGCCGGCGTGGACATTTACGTGCAGAAGCCGATCAGCGTGGACGTGGTGGAGGGTGAGGCGATGCTCGCCGCCGCGCGCAAGTATAACCGCGTGGTACAGGTGGGAACGCAGCGCCGCAGCACGCCGCATCTGGTGGAAGCGCGGGACCGGTTCATTAAGGAAGGCAAGCTCGGAAAAATCGCCTACGTCGAAATCTGCTGCTACTACCACATGCGCGCCCGGGAGAATCCGCCCGATACCGCGCCTCCCGACTATCTCGACTACGAGATGTGGACCGGCCCGGCGCCCATGCGCCCCTACAATTCACTGGTGCATCCCCGGCGCTGGCGCGCCTTTACCGAATACGGCAACGGCATTGTCGGCGACATGTGCATCCACATGCTGGACATGGTGCGATGGATGATGGATCTAGGCTGGCCCACGAGCATCTCCTCGGCCGGCGGCATTCTGGTGGACAAGGCCAGCAAGGCCAATATCCCCGACACGCAGACGGCGACGTTCGATTTTGGCGATCTGCCGGTGGTATGGACGCATCGCTCATACGGCCATCCCCCCGACCCCAAGTATCCCTGGGCCGCCATCTTCTACGGTGAAAAAGGCACGTTGAAATGCAGCGTGATGAGCTACGACTTCATCCCGATCGACAAGGGCGCGCAAGCGGTGCACAAAGACGTCGCCTATGAATTGGAGCAGTATCCAGAGGACAAGACCGAAGAAGCGCTGGAGCGTCATGTGGCGCCGGCCATCCGCCATCACATGTTGGATTTCCTGTCGGCCATCGGCTCGCGCGGCAAACCCGTGGCCGACATCGAACAGGGCTACATCTCCACCACCAGTTGCATCCTTGCGAACATGTCGATGAAGCTTGGCCGCAGTCTGAGGTGGGATCCGGTGAAGCGGCAGGTGGTGGGCGACGCCGAGGCAAACCGCCTCTTGCGCCGGCCCTACCGCAAGCCCTGGGTCCATCCGGAGCCGAACAAGGTCTGATCAACTCTGCGAGAATAATCGCGGAGGCATTCATGAAACGCCTGTTGATCGCCGCCGGCATTCTGGCCGGGCTGGCGATTGTGTGTTTCTCTATTTGGGGGCATCAATTGGAGTTCGTTGCCGGTGGAGCCTTGATCAATCTGGGCTACCGGCTGCAGGACCCGCTGGCAGACTATGACTTTGAGCATCACGAAGTCACGCCCAATCAGGTATGGGCGGAGTTCATCAGGCAGAACGGTCTGGCCTCGTCGGTGAGGTCGCTGTTTCCCAGGACGGCGCGGCATCCAGTGGTGGCTTTGATCGCCTGCATGGACGGGCGGCTGGACACCAACGAAATTGCCGGCGATACGCGCCGCTACTACTACGTGTTGCGGCTGGCCGGCTCGGTGTTGTCGCTCAAGGAAGAAGAGATGCTCGAACTGGCCGTGGCGAACGGGGTGAAGCTGGTGGTGTTTACCACCCACACCGATTGTGCGGCGGAGAAAGCGGCCAAAGATCCCGAACAGCGGAGGCGCTTCCCGCACCTGGCACAGGCCGTTGCCGAACGGCAAATGCGGTTCGATGAGTTCCTCTCGCGGCCGATGATCCGGGAACGGATCTCACGCGGGCAGTTGATCGTCAAGTGGATGGATCTGGACACTCAGACCGAGCGCGTTTCACCCCACGGATGAACCAGTTCATCGGCGGCGAAAAAATATTGGCATTGCTTTGAATCACTTGCGTGCGGTCACTGTTCGCGCGCCCACCCCGGCGTGTACCGTGAAACCAGGTGAATCAAGACGTTTCACCAGGAACTTCGACTGGCGGGCGGCGGCGATTTGCGCGAGGGGCGCCGCTGCCCGGCGGCCGGTGCGTACGAAGTGGGCGGACGCATCCGGCTGCAAGCGCGCCGTGGTAGGCATTGTGAGCGAACCCCAAAGCCTGGCCTACCGCGACGCGAGGGCATACGCGCTGTTGAAGTAAAGCAGCGGATTACCGCCGTTGATCCTCACATCAACAGCCTCGGCCAAAAGAATCACGTGATCGCCCGCTTCGAGTGTCTGCGCTACGCGGCACTCGATTGTGGCCAGCGCGCCCGTGATCAGGGGAACGCCGGAAACTCCACCTTCCCAACGAACACCATCAAAGCGCTGTTCCATCCGCAGCGCGAATCGATTGGACAGATCCCGTTGATCCTCGGCCAGGATGTTCACCGCGTAGTGCGTTGCCGCTCTGAAATGCTTGAGCACGGTGGAGTTGTGGCCGATGCAAATGAGCACCAGCGGCGGCTCAAGTGAGACCGAGGTGAACGAGTTAATGGTGAGCCCATGGGGCGCGCCCTCCGGGTCAATTGTGGTGGCAATCGTCACACCAGTGGCGAACTGGGCGCAGGCGCGCCGGAAACCGGATGCCGGAACGGGAGCGAGAGGCATGCTTGACAAGGCCGTAACCTCAATCTTATCATGAGGTTTGCCGCCATGGCCCCCTTGGCGGCTGCTCCGGGCCCTCAGGAGGTACCTTTTGATCAAGCTGGACATCATCAACGAAGTCGTCGCTAAAACAGGAATCACGAAAACAAAAGCGGAAATGGCAGTGGAGACGGTGTTCGAGAGTATGAAGCGGGCTCTCGGCCAAGGCGAACGGATTGAACTGCGCGGCTTCGGCATCTTCAACGTGCGCCCCCGCAAGACGGGAATCGGCCGCAATCCCAGAACAGGCGCGGAAGTGGCAATCCCGCCCGGAAAGGCTGTGCGCTTCAAGCCCGGCAAGGAACTGCAGTCCCTCTAGATCCGGCATTGGCATGCGCGAGAAAATAGGCGAGTGGCATCCCATGATTTTCCGCCGGTGAGTCTGCCTCCAGGCGCGATGAACGGCCTCGGAGGACCACCTGCGATCTGGTACTTGCCGCAATCACACCGCCGCGTGTGGCTGCATGTACTCCTATTCATTCTGACTCTGCTTAGCACCACATTCGTCGGTGCGCGGATGGTGGAGAATTTTGAGCTCAACCGGCCGGCCTTCAACCTGGAAGAGGACATCGATGCCTACGTCGAAATTTTTCAGGACCCGGTGCGCATTCTCAAGGGCCTCCCTTTTTCCGGCCCGCTGCTGTTGATTCTGCTGGCCCACGAGTTCGGCCACTATCTGGCCTGCGTGCATTATGGACTGGACGCAAGCCTTCCTTACTTTCTTCCCGCGCCTACCTTCATCGGCACGCTTGGCGCATTCATCCGCATACGCTCGCAAATCTATACCCGCCGCGAGTTATTCGATGTCGGAATCGCCGGTCCGCTCGCGGGCTTCGTGTTCCTCCTGCCAGCCTTGGGCATGGGTCTCGCTTTTTCAAAAGTAATCCCCGGTATCGCCCATGAAGGGGACCTTGTGTTTGGCGTGCCGCTGCTGCTGAAAGGGCTGTACAGTCTGATCTTCCCGGGCGTGCCGGAGGCCGACATCTACCTGCATCCCATCGCGCGCGCGGCATGGGTGGGCCTGTTCGCCACTGCGCTCAACCTGCTCCCGTTCGGACAGCTTGATGGCGGCCACATCCTTTATTCGGTGGCCAGCGGACGGTTTCGCGTATTGACGCGTATCTTCTGGCTGATGCTGCTGCCGCTGGGGCTGCTTTACTGGCCGTGGTGGGCCTGGGCCGTCATCCTGTTCTTCTTCGGCCTCAAACATCCCCCCATCTACGATCCCGAACCGCTGAGCGGGGGACGCCTCCGGATGGCGTGGCTGAGCCTGGTGATTTTTCTGATCTGCTTCATGCCGGCGCCGGTGGCCACGTCCGGTTTTTAGTCCCATGAAGATCTCCGCCACGATCATCGCACGCGACGAGGAGCGCAATATCGCCCGCGCCATTGAGAGCCTTCGATGCTGTGATGAGATCCTGGTGGTGGACAGCGGATCGGTGGATGCAACCGTCGAACTGGCGGCCAAATCGGGCGCGCGTGTCATCGAAACCCAATGGAGAGGCTACGCCGCGCAGAAAAACTACGCCGCCGAACAGGCGCAACACGAGTGGATTTTCTCAATCGACGCCGATGAAGCGCTGAGCGAAGCGCTCGAAGCCGACATCTGGCTACTAAAGAAAAACGGCCCGCAGTACGATGCTTACACCATGCCCCGAATGGCTCAGTACCTGGGCAGGTGGATTCTGCATTCGGGCTGGTATCCGGATCGTAAGGTTCGCCTCTATCGAAAGGGGCACGCGCAATGGGTCGGCGATTATGTCCATGAGAGCGTGCACGTAAGGGGTACCGTCGGCCACCTGGAATCGAATCTGCTTCACTTCACCTGCAACTCGCTGTCCGAGCACCTCCGCACAATGGACCGCTACACCACGCTGGCCGCCGAGGAATTGGTGGCAAGGCGCAGAAAGGTGACGTGGTGGAATCTGGTGGTGGATCCGGGGTGGACGTTTTTCCGCACCTACTTCTTGCAGCGGGGCTTTCTGGACGGAGTGGAAGGGATGTGCATCGCCTACATGGCCACACTCTATACGTTCCTGAAGTATGCGAAGGTGAGATTCATGAGCCCGGGACGGTCCTGAATGGAGATTCTGCATCTGGATAGTGGACGGGAAATGCGCGGCGGACAATGGCAGGCGCTCTACCTGATGGTGGGTCAAAAGACCATCGGGCTGAAGCCAAAGCTGCTGGCGCGCCGCTCCTCTCCGCTGATGCGCGAGGCCGCCAAACGCGGGGTGGAGTGCGCGCCGCTCTCACTTTGGAGCCTGTGGCGCGAATCGGCGCGGCACAAACTGGTTCACGCCCACGACGCGCGCAGCCACACCATGGCGGTGTTGGCGGCGAGGTGCCCGGTAATCGTTTCCCGCCGCGTCGCGTTCCCGATCAGCACATCCAGGCTCTCGCGTTGGAAATACGGCCGGCCGGCCCGCTATCTGGCCATCTCGGAATTTGTCGCGCGGCGGCTTTCCGAATCGGGAGTAGCTCCGGAAAAGGTCGCAGTGGTCTACGACGGCGTTCCGATCGATCCCAAAACGCCGTTGGGTGACGACCTCATGTCGCCGAAGTGGGAGAACGATCCACGCAAACCGGAAGCGCTGGCGCGCCAGGCGGCCACACTTGCCGGTGTGGAGTTGCGCATGGCAAGCGACCTCAAGCAGGAGCTTCCCCACGCCCGGGCGCTTCTCTACGTCAGTGAGATGGAGGGGCTCGGTTCGGGCGCGCTGCTGGCGATGTCGGCGGGCGTTCCGGTGATCGCCAGCCGCGTGGGTGGACTTCCCGAGATCGTACACGACATGGTCAACGGCCTGCTGGTGGACAACGAACCCGGCAGTCTGGCCGAGGCAATCCGGCGCCTGATGACGGACCGGCCGCTGGCCGAACGATTGGGATCCAACGGGCGCGAGATGGTGAAGGAACACTTCACCCTGGCACACATGGCGCTGCGCACACTGCACGAATACAAGAAGGTTCTGGCCTGATGATGGAGGCTCTGACGGCGGGGCTGTTCGGATTGCTGATCGGCAGTTTCCTGAACGTCTGCATTTTCCGGCTCCCGCGGGACCTCTCGGTGGTCCGGCCGGCTCGCTCCTTTTGCCCGGGTTGCGAAAAGACCATCGCCTGGTACGACAACATTCCCCTGCTCAGCTACGCGTTGCTGGGCGGCCGATGCCGTTTTTGCCGGGAATCGATTCCCGCGCGCTATCCGCTTGTGGAGGCAATCACGGGCCTGCTGTTCTTCACGGTGGTTTACTACCGGGGATGGAACCTTGCGGGCTTGAAGCTTTGCGTCTTTGCGGCGATTATGGTGGACCTGATTTTCACCGACATGGAGGAGCGCATCCTGCCCGACGAATTCACGCTGGGCGGAGCGGCGGTTGGCCTGATTCTGGCCGCCTTTTCGCCCCCCGCATCGAATCTGGCGGTGCTGGTGGCCCCGGCGGCTTGGCCGGTGTGGACGCATGGCGTGGTGGAAGGCGCCCTGGGCGCGGGCGTCAGCGCGGGGATGCTCTGGCTGGTGGGTGCGGTCTACATGCGCCTTCGCGATCGCGAGGGCCTGGGATTGGGCGACGTGAAGATGATGCTCACCATAGGCGCATTCCTCGGCCTGCCGGGCGCGCTGCTGACGGTGTTCGCCGGTTCGGTGGTAGGCGCTATCGGCGGCGCGCTGTTCATCTGGCTCTCCAGACGCGACATGGGCTACGAACTCCCCTTCGGCAGCTTTCTGGGCGGGGCAGCCCTGTTCGGCGCTATTTTCGGAGATCCGATCCTGTCGTGGTATTGGGGCTGACCAGCGCCTCCCACACACCGCGCACCAGTTCCCCGCCGAAACGCTTGCGGTCGTCGATCCCCGGAAGACGCCCCAGCTTCGGATTCATGGAAATACGTTGCTCCATGATAAAGGTGGCGAATCCGTGATCGCGATACAGGCCCTGCGACACGGTCATGCGCCCCTTCATGCCGGCCGTGGTTGTTGTTTCACTGAAGAACAGGTCCCGCGTCGGCGCAAATGTCGTCTTTGCCTTCAGCAAATCGAACAGGCGGCGGGCGAAGCCGGCGTGACGGCCCTTGCCTCCGTTTTCGGGCGGTCCTTCCAGATACTCGCTGGTCTCGGTATTGTGCAGCGAAACGAAGAAATCGATCATGCGGCCCGATCCGATCCACTTCGCCACGGCCCCGCGCTGCGCCGCAATCTCCGGCATTTTCACCCCGTCCTCAACATCCCAGTTCCTGTTCAGATCATAGCCATTCACATTGAATCGCACGCCCCCCAGCACAACTCCGTCGGGATCGCACAGCGGAAATATCTTCCACGTCACCTCTTCGCGAAGTTTGGCCGCCTCTGGGCTCAGCAGCGCCCGCACCGCTCCCTCCCCTGCCCAACTGCTGCCCGATTCCCAACTGTGCTGCCGGAACATCAGCCACGCTGTCTTCGGCCCCTTTCCGATCGTCCAAAGATAGATGGAACGCCCCCTCACCGATTTTCCGATCACTTCCTCCTGGAATGATGGCTGTTTGCCCGCCACTGCCCGCAGTCTGTTGAGATGGCGCAGCGTGTAGGGAGGCGTGTGCGCGATCCAGAAGCGCGACTTGTTCGGAGTGATCTTCAGGGTCACCTTCGGCCCGGCCGCGTCGTACTCAAAGTCCGTCACGTGCCGCCACGTTTCGTTGTCGTAGCTGATCACCGGAGGCGTGTCCTTGGTGACGGCGCCGCGGTTGGGCTTGTAGTTGTATTCGCCGGGCAGGTCCACCAGGTCGATCCGGAACGGTTGGCCAACCCTGACGCCCTCCACGCGGAAGTAATACCAATTGGCCTGGCGGTTGCGGCCGTCCTGATCGGTCTGGCCCTTTAAGCCCAATCGGAGGTGTTGATTGGAAACCACTTCTTCCCGGCCAAGGTTCCCGCCTTCGAAATTCGTGTGAATGGTGGCCGCCGCCAACAGCAGGGAAAATGGGATGGGAAGCATAAAGAATCCGATTATACTGACACCGCGCGGCGCCGCGTTACGCCTTATTGGCTGAAGGAGTACTCGAGTGGCGATCCATCCCAATTGCATCAAGAAGCCGGCCAGCCCGGTGTCGCGGTCGTTCGTACCTGCCGGAGGCAAACCCTACAAGGTGAAGGACGGCGATAGCTGGGTCTCCCTGGCCGCCGCCAAGGGCATGGATCCGTGGACGCTGATCCGCTTCAACTACCCCGGACTGCCAGCCGCCAACGGGCAGGCGGCGCTGGAAGTGAACTGGTACCTGCAGGAGTACGTCGGTTGCGTCAAGTTGACCTCCGACAACAAGAACTACTGCTTCAGTTCGGCGGCCACCCCGGGCATCGTTTACCTGCCGGATTCGGCAGCGCCCAAGACATGTACTGACGATCTGGGAAACGTGTGTTCACACAAAGTACGGCTGCACTTCAAGTCCATCGGTACGCCGACTATCCCCGAATTCACGGCCCTGAAAAACATGCAGGCCGTGTACGGGCAGTATGGAATCAAGATCGAGTTCGCCTCCGGCGAAAGCCTGCTGCTTTCCAAGGAACAACAGGTCTCCCTCATCAATGTGGACGTGGGAACCTGCACGCTGGGCGGGAAACTTACCGACGAGCAGGAGGAACTGTTCAATCTTGGATCGTTCCAGGCCGTTCGCGGGACCGACATCGTAATCTATTACGTCGAAGCCGTGCGGCCGGACTCCGGCAGCCTGGTGGGCTGCGCTACACACGCCAAGGGCCGGCCTACCTGCATCGTGGCCTCGCGGGGATCGAAATGGACGCTGGCGCATGAGGTCAGCCATGTCCTCGGGCTCACTCATCTGGCCGACACGACAAACATCATGAATACGCCAACCGCGTCCATCACGTCGAATCCGCCCGGATTGACCGAGGATCAGCTAAAGACCGTGAAAAAGAGTACGCTCGTCGTGGCCTGCTAAAGCGGGGGATGCGTTTCGAAGAAGTCAAAGATCTGATCGAGGATGGCCGGCGCCGCCGCCGTAGCGATATCCTCTCTGGCCTGGTCTTCGAAATGGTCGAGGAAAATCTGCTTGTCCAAGTCCATCCGCATTCCGTCTTCCTGACGGATGCCGTTGTCGGAGTAGAAGATGATTGCAAAGGGAATTTCGGGCCGCAGGAAGAGTTCCGCCTCTACGAATTCCAGCCCCTGGCCCGAAGGGATCGCCTTGAGTTCAATCCGTTGTGTGTGAGTGATCGGAGCGAATCCTGCTGAAGCCATCGTTTTTTCCCTCTTCCCTCTTCCCTACTCCTATCGGCGCCTCGAGGGGTCTCCTTTAATAGACAGCATACCTGGCTTTGACACATTCCTTTGGGATCGATCCAAAAACCAGTACTTCCGCATCACGCATCGCGCGAGCCATCGTCTCAAGTTGCAGCGACAAGTTCGGAGGCCGTGGTGTCCCAATGCCCGGGGGAGGTTGTGGAATCGGAGCCCGCAGGCTCCGCCTGTTCCACTTCATTGACAGCACGCTTGCCAGGTATTCGGGAGGACCGTCATGCTGATAGGACAATCGGTCCCATGGACTTGGAAGAGACTTGGCAATCTCAACCAGTGGATCCAGCAACTCGAGAATCATCCCCTCAGAGAGTTCAATCTCATAGACCCATGCCGGCGTCTTCGCCGTGGGCCGCTGCTTGCCAGCCAGCGCGTACGCGCGCGCCACCGGGAACGATCGCGACAACGAAACGTAAGGACTGTGCACGCTCCCGCGCGCAACGTGCTGCATCATTCGATCCAACGTCGAATCCAGCATCAGACTCTGTGGCAGGAATCCATCCGCGCGGGCATCTCTCAAGTGCCAGAAGGTCCCGCGCCCGGCGCCTTTAAAGAACATCGGCATCTGGTCTTGACTTCATCATACTCCCGCCTTCAGCCCAATACTTCCAGGAATGCCCGTGCCGCGTGGCTCAGCGCTCGCCGGGCCGGGTATACCAGGCGTATCTTCCGTTCCACATGTAATTCGTCTACGCGAACTTCGGCCAGCGTTCCCTGCTCCAACTCCTGTTCCACGCACATGCGCGGCAGGAACGCCACCCCCTCATTACGTTGCACCATCAGCCGGATGGTCTCAACCGTGGGCATCTCCACATCCATGTTCAACGGAACCTTGTGGCGTTGGAATTCGCGCAGCACCACCTCCCGGTAGGGAGACACAACGTTGTGCGCCACGAACGTCTCCATCCCCAGTTCGCTGATCGAGACCGACTCTCTTTTTGCATAGCGGTGCCTCGGCGACACAACGAACGCCAGATGATCGATATAGATCACCTGCGACAGTAACCGCTCGTCGTCGGGATCGTAGCTGATCACACCCAATTCCAGGTCGCCATCGATCAGCAGCGACGGAATCCGGCTGGAGAGCGTGCGCCGCACCTGCACCTTTACCTTGGGATAGGTGCGCCGGTAGCTTTCGATGTGTTGCAGAAGGTACAGCGATGTCGATTCGTTGGCCCCGATGATCAGCCGGCCCGCCGAATTGTCCCGCAGTTCGGCCAAAGCGGTGCTCAGTTCCCGCTCCAGATTTTCAAAGCGCCGGGCGAAGTCCAGAACGATCCGCCCGGCGTCGGTAAGCAGCAGATCCTTGCCCGAACGATCGATCAGCTTCTCACCCATCTGGGTCTCCAGCCGCTGGACGGCCAACGATACGGCCGGCTGCGTCCGCAACAGTTTCTCACCGGCGCGGGAGAAGCTCTTTTCGTTGGCGACTGCAAGAAAGACCCTCAGTGGATAGAGTTCCATATCGTTCCGGACTGCCGTATAAATTCAGTTTATACCATTCGAATTTCGAATGCGCAAGCCAATCACTATAAATTTGCTAAATTCCGTGAACCGTCGCATAATGGCAAAATACGCTGGGCGAGCGGAGCAACAGGTCGCGATTGCCCGGCACGACAAGTTTGCTGACGGAGACCAGGATGTCGCAAAGTAATCGGGTATACATTTTCGATACAACGCTACGGGATGGCGAACAGTCGCCCGGATGCAGCATGACGGTGGGCGAAAAGCTCCGGATGGCCCACAAGCTGGCCGAATTGGGCGTCGACACCATGGAGGCAGGTTTCCCGATCGCCAGCGAAGGCGATTTTGAGGCGGTGGACGCCGTAAGCCGTGAGTTCCCCGGGATGCAGGTGGCGGCATTGGCGCGGGCCAACAAGCTGGACGTGGAACGGGCGGCGAAGTCGTTGCAACACGCCAAGAGACCCCGCATCCATACGTTCATCGCTACCAGCGACATCCACCTGAAGTACAAGTTAAAAAAATCGCAGCAACAGGTTCTTGATGAAGCAGTTGCTGCAATCACACTTGCCCGACAGTACGCCGACGATGTCGAGTTTTCCGCCGAAGACGCCACGCGCACGGATTGGGATTATCTTGAGCAGATCAGCCGGGCAGTGGTGGAGGCCGGCGCCCGTACCGTGAATCTCCCCGACACCGTCGGATTCTCTGTGCCTCAGGAATACGGCGAACTGATCGGCCGTATGGTGAGAGCGCTCGGTGACAAGGCGGTCATCAGCGTGCATTGCCACGACGATCTGGGTTTGGCAGTGGCAAACTCAATTGCCGCGGTGCAAGCCGGCGCACGGCAGATCGAGTGTACCATCAACGGCATCGGTGAGCGGGCGGGTAA
>JANRLE010000069.1:0-30202 GCA_033762895.1 Bryobacteraceae bacterium
GCGTGGTTCGAAGCCCAGAGACAGAGGGTGAGAATCGATGCTTGAAATTTGGAGGTTAATAAAACTATAGGCGAAAACTTGCAGTTGAGGAGAAATAATGGAACTCATCCGAGTGATCCATGTATCAACGTCCCCAGCACCGCTTTCCTCAAGGGCGCCCGAGGGGCGTTTTCACACGAACCTGGAGGAGGCGCGGCGAACCGCCTATCTTTCGTTTGATCTGGCTACCTGTTTGAAAGAGGTTCGTCACCATTTAGGGGACCTCGTGCCGTTGCACGGCATGCGCGCGGTTCGTTTTCAAGTGGCTGCCAGCCATGTCGTCGACCTGACCTCGGCGTCGGAGTGCGAGAGGTATGGAGTCACCCTGGCCCAACTCGTGAATGAGAATTACGAAGTCACTCATCAGTTGGCAAGACGGCTGCGAGGTGCGGGAGTGCAAGCCCTGGTCGTGCCCTCGGCACGGGACCGTAGTGGGAAGAACGTGGTCTTGTTCTTGGAAAACATTGCAAATGCCTCGATTAGCAAGACCGGAGAAGAATCCCTGGAGCAAGTTGTGTTAACAACCCATACAGTATCGATTCGTGATATCCGCAAGAGTTGCGGCCTGACGCAGGAGCAAATGGCCCATATCCTTGGCGCGGCTTGGGTCACTGTCTCGCGGTGGGAGCGGGGCCTTTCCCATCCCCCGTCAGAGGTTGAGGAGAGATTGCAGCGGATGGAAGTGCTTCTCAGACACCTCGACGGTATGATCGCGGCTAGCGACTTGCCCAAGTTCCTTCTCACACCAAACCCCGCGATGGACAATTTTCCACCGGCGGACCTTTTGCAGAGCGGCTACGCCTTTCGTAAACTGATTGAACTGGTGGAGAAAACGAAACAGGGCGAATACAGTTAGTAGCCGCCCCGGACACCGCTACGCCGCCACCGGGACCAGTGACTTCACTGCCTCGGATCCGCTTCCCTTCAGCGCAAAGCCTGCCTCGGCCAAGGCGCGCTCCATGGTTTCCACCAGCAGCAGCACGTTCTCATCGGTTGCCAGGGGCCCCATGATTCCCACGCGGAAAATCTTGCCCGCCAGCGACCCAAAGCCTCCCGCGATGTCGATATCGGCCAACTCCAGCAGGCGTTTGCGCACCTTCAGATCGTCAATGCCTTCGGGCACGCGGGGCGTATTGAGGTTCCAGATGCGGTATTGCGGATCGGCGTGCATCACCAGACCCATCGCCTCCATGCCCGCCACAAACGCCTCATGCGCCCGCCTGTGCCGCGCCCAGCGATTCTCCAGTCCTTCCTCCTCAATCACCGCCAGCCCTTCGCGCAGCGCGTAGAACAGCGAAATCGGAGCCGTATGATGATAGCGGTGCGAGCCTTCGTAGTAATCGGCCAGTAACTTCAGGTCCAGATACCATTCGGCCGGCGTTGACTTGCGCGCTTTCAGCCACTCCATCGCCCGTGGTGACACCGTGACAGGCGCCAGCCCCGGCGGGCAACTCATGCCCTTCTGCGTGCAGGAATAGGCGATGTCGATGCCTGTCTCATCCACCTCTACCGGCATGGTGCCCAGCGAAGTGACGCAATCGGCGATCACCAGTGCGCCCACTTCATGTGCGGCCTGGCAGATCAGCTTGCCGGGCTGGAAAATGCCTGTTGAGGTTTCGGCTTGCACATAACCAACCACCTGCGGACGTTCCCGCCGGATCGCCTCAGCCGCCTCTTCCGGGGGAACCACTTCGCCCCACGGCTTATCCAGCCGCACAAGGTTGGCGCCCTGGCGCCGGCCCATTTCCGCCACGCGGTCACAGAAGAAGCCGTTGGCCAGAACCAGGAACTTCGATCCCGGTTCCACAAAATTGGCCACAGCCGTCTGCATCCCGGCGCTGCCGGTGCCCGACATTGCCAGCGTGAACTCGTTGGCGGTGCCGAAAGCCTTGCGCAGCAGCCGGCGCGAGCCCTCCACCACTTCGAAAAAATAGGGATCCAGGTGGCTCACCACCGTCCGCGTCATCGCCTGATACACGCGCGGATCCACCATCGTTGGCCCAGGACCGAAAAGTAGCCTCCTCGGGGGGCGTATTACGCCTTCAGTATTCGACATAGAATGTCTTTTCAGAATAGCAGCCCGCCCGCCAGGTACTAAAATGTTGCTATGCGAAGTGTGTGGATTTTCGCCTGTCTGGCGGCGCGGCTCGCAGCGGCTGACTTTGCCCGCGACATCGCGCCGGTGCTTGAGGCCCGCTGCCAGCTTTGCCACGGCGCCAAACAGCAGATGAGCGGGCTCAGGCTGGATCAGGCTCCCGCTGCCGCGCAAACCGGCCGGATCCTTGAAAGAATCACCAGCGCCAAGGCTGGCCATCGTATGCCTCCGGTCGGCGCACCGCTGACGGCCGCTGAGATCTCCGCCTTTCGGTCGTGGATTGACGGGGGAGCCGGGTGGCCCGCCGGCTACAAGCCGGGAGGCACGGCCGCCTCTCACTGGTCCTTCCAGCCCATTCGCAACGCCCAGCCTCCGGCGGTGAAAAACGAAAAGTGGGTACGCAACCCCATCGATGCCTTTGTCCTGGCGCGTCTCGAAGCAGAAGGGCTTACCCCATCTCCCGAAGCCGCAAAGACCACGCTGCTTCGCCGTGTCACGCTTGACCTCACCGGCCTGCCGCCCACTCCCGATGAGATCCGCGGCTTTCTCGATGACACAAGTCCCGATGCGTACCCGCGCGTGGTCGAACGCCTGCTGAGCTCCAGACATTACGGCGAACGCTGGGCGCGGCCCTGGCTTGATCTGGCCCGTTACGCCGATTCCGACGGCTATGAAAAGGACCTGGTGCGTCCCCATGCCTGGCGTTATCGCAACTGGGTGATCGACGCACTCAATCAGGACATGCCGTTCGATCAGTTTACGGTGGAACAGCTTGCCGGGGACCTGCTGCCCAACCCCACCACCAGCCAAGTGGTGGCCACCGGCTTCCATCGCAACACGCTCACCAATCGCGAAGCAGGCGTCGACCGCGCCGAAGCCCGCTTTGAACAGCTTGTCAATCGAGTCAACACCACCTCCACCACCTGGCTTGCGCTGACGGTTGGCTGCGCCCAATGCCACGATCACAAGTACGATCCCATTGCCCAGAAGGATTTCTACCGGTTGTTTGCCATCTTCGAATCGGCTGAAGAGCGCGAAATCGAAGCGCCCATGCCCGGCGAGCGCGAGCGTTACATGCAGACCCTGCCCGCCTACCTTGCCAGGCGCAACCACCTGCTGGAGCAGCACGGCATCGCGGCGATGCAGGCCGAATGGGAGGACGGCATCCGGTTTGCCATCGACAATCCCGGCAAGGATCTGGAGTGGGACTTCGCCGTCACCGCCTTCCGCGCGCTTTTCGACTTTGGCGATCGCGTGGTGAAGACGCCGCCGGACAAGCGCACAGCGGACGAGCAGCGCCGCCTCACTGACTACTTCGTCACCCGCCCCGGCCCTTACAAAGCGCAGGATAAAGACGTGAACGCGCTGCTGCGCGAGGTGCGGGCGAAACTGGAGAGCTACGCCGAAGACCTGGCTCCGATGACGATGGCCCATGCGTTTACCAATGCCGCCGGATACAAACAAACGCATCTGCGAGTCAAAGGTGACTACCGCGCCATGGGTGATCCTGTTGCGCCGGGTGCGCCGGCCGTCATCGCGGGAGCCGGTTCCATGACGCGGCTGGAAATGGCCCGTTGGCTGGTATCGCGCGAAAATCCGCTCACCGCCCGTGTGACGGTGAACCGCGCCTGGCAGGAACTGTTCGGCCGGGGACTGGTGGGCACCTCGGAAGACTTCGGCACGCAGGGTGAGAAGCCGACCCATCCGGAACTGTTGGACCATCTCGCCACAAAGTTCATGGAAGACGGCTGGAGCCTGAAGAAACTCCATCGCCACATCGTTACTTCGAACACCTACCGGCAGGCTTCTCACGCCCGGCCCGGCATCGCCGCCAGGGATCCGGCGAACCTGTTGCTGGCTCGCCAATCGCGCCTTCGCCTGCCCGCCGAACTGATCCGGGATTCGGCGCTTGCGGCCTCGGGCCTTCTGGACACGCGCATCGGCGGGCCCAGTGTGCGCCCGCCCCAGCCGCCCGGCGTTGCCGAATTGAGCTACGCCAGCAGCGTGAAGTGGAAGGAAAGCGAAGGGCCGGACCGCTACCGCCGGGGCCTGTACATCCACTTTCAGCGCACCACGCCCTATCCGCAGTTGGTGAACTTCGACGCGCCTGATTCCAACGTCGCCTGCAGCCGCCGCCGCTCATCGAACTCGCCACTGCAATCGCTGAACCTGCTGAACGACGAGGTGTTTTTTGAAGCCGCCGCGGCGCTGGCCGCGCGCCTGCGGGGTGACAGTTTCACCCAACGCCTGGAGTACGCTTTCCTTCTCACTACCGGCCGCGAGCCCGCCAATGCAGAGCGGGAGCGCCTGGGGGCGCTTTATGACGAGCAGGAGGGAATCCGGCGGAATGATCCCGCAGCCATCGCCCCATGGGTGGCCATCTGCCGCGTCCTTCTCAACCTGGACGAATTCATCACAAGGGAGTAAGCCATCCATGAACGAACGGGAATTCCGCCTCATCCAGACCCGCAGATCGTTTCTGACGCAATCGGCCGGCGGCATTGGCATGATGGCTCTGGCCGAGTTGCTCAACGCCGCGCCCGCGGCCGAACCGTCCAATCCTCTGGCGCCCAAGCCGCCGCACTTTGCCGGCAAGGCCAAGAGTGTCATCTTCATGTTCATGGAAGGCGGGCCCAGCCAGATGGACCTGTTCGATCCCAAGCCGGCGCTGCGAAAATGGCACGGAAAGCCGCTGCCTGAATCGATGACCAAAGGATTGCAACTGGCCTTCATCAAGCCCACGGCGGCCGTGCTCGCCAGTCCGCGCACGTTTCAGCCTTACGGGCAGTCCGGCATCGAGTTCTCAGACTATATCCCGCACACAGCCGCCCGCGCCGACGACATCTGCCTGGTGCGGTCCATGTATTCCGAGGCGTTCAACCACCATCCGGGCCAGCTTCTATTGATGACCGGCTCCACGCAGTTCGGCCGCCCCACCATGGGCGCCTGGGCCACTTACGGGCTTGGCAGCGAATCGCGCAACCTGCCGGGGTTTGTGGTGCTGAGTTCGGGCGTTGGCACCAGCGGCGGCGCGTCGAACTTCATGAGCGGGTTCCTGCCCTCGCACTACCAGGGCACCATGTTCCGCAATTCGGGCGACCCTATCCTCTATCTCTCCAACCCCAGGGGAGTGAACAACGCAACTCAGCGCGCCGGGCTGAATGCGCTGCGCGATCTGAACCAGCAGCGCCTGGAGCAGACCGGCGACATGGAGATCGCCAGCCGCATCGCCTCCTACGAACTCGCGTTCCGGATGCAATCCTCGGCCCCCGATCTGCTGGATTTTTCCAGGGAATCTCCCAAGACGCTGGAGGCCTACGGCGTGGGGAACGAACCCACGCACCAGTTTGCCACCAACTGTCTTCTGGCCCGCCGCCTGGTGGAGCGCGGCGTGCGCTTCGTCCTCATGATGCACGCAAGCTGGGACGACCATACGCAGCTCAACCGCAAGCTGAAACGCAACTGCGACATCAGTGACCGGCCCACGGCCGCACTCATCGCCGATCTGAAGCAACGCGGGCTGCTCGATTCCACGCTCATCGTCTGGGGCGGGGAATTCGGCCGCACGCCGATGGTGGAAATCCGCAACACCAAGGAAGAAGATAACGGCGGCCGGGACCATCATCCGCTGGCCTACAGCATGTGGCTGGCAGGCGGTGGCGTCAGGGGTGGCACGGTGGTGGGCAAGACCGATGAGCTGGGTCTCAGCATCGTGGAGGACAAGGTCCACATCCACGACCTGCAGGCCACGATTCTGCATTGCCTGGGCATGGAACACACGCGGCTGACCTATCGCCATATGGGCCGTGATTTCCGCCTGACCGACATCGGCGGGCAGGTAGTGAAAAAGATGGTGTGAGATGGGGCACTGAGAGGTTCCCCCTAGAACCGCCCTCAGTTCCCGACTCTAGGGTGGCGCAGTTTACCCCACGGGCCTAAGGCGTTCAACGCGTAGTATTCTCTCCTCCGCTTGCCTACTATTGGGTTGGGTCAACAGAGCGGAGTTCCATGCGCTGCCTATACTGTGGCGAAAAGCTTGCGAAGCCGGCCGACGCGGACAACGCGTTCTGCACAACGGCGCACCGCATGCTTTACCAGTGGCACAGCACGCCGGCCAACGGTAACGGCACCAGTCACACCGCCCCCAGCATCATCGAACTGGTAAGCAAGGCAGAGCAGGGGGAGACGCTGCTGGCCGGCTCGCGCCCCTTATCGTTCCCGCCGATGAAGTGGCCGATCACTGCCCGCCATGGGCTGGCTGAGCCGCTGAGTTTTCCCCGAACCGTCTCTATCATTGCCGCGGCGATCCCGCTGGCGCCCTCGATGCTGCTGTTTGGCGGCGACGTTTGGACGCTGCTGCCTGAGGCGGGCCGCCGCAAACCGCGCCCGTTGCGTGGGCCGGGTTTTGTGCATTTTTCCGTCACGCGGGCGCTGCCATCCCCACCGGCCGATCCGTTTGCCGCCATGCCGCTGGGCAGACCCGCCGATCTGGCGCGAAGCACCTCGAAGAACCGGCCGTACCTGCAGCCCAAGACCGATAAGCCGCTGCCGATCTCCACGGCTCGCGCCCGCGCTGTGATGACGAGCCTGCGCAACAGGCTTTCGGTCACCGATATCGAGCCGCCGAAGCCAGTGGTGGCCGACCTGCGCCGGAAGGTGGCCGCGGCCAGTTCGACGGCCTCGGGCGAGGTGGCAAATCCGTTCCAGCGGCTGGACTACCCCGAGCCGGTAGCGCCCCTAGCCGCCAAAGTGTCGCGTCCACTTGCGGCAATCCCGCCAGCGGTCCAGGTCTCCGGGCTGGACACCCTGGGCAGCCAGTGCGTGGAGCGTCATCTTGCTTCGGTGCGTTTGGGCGGATCTGACGCCTGGACGCCCGGTCCGGTGCCCTACGAACCGTTTGAATCACCCGCCGCGTGGTCCGGCGGCCAGGCCGATGCGCGGGCCGTACCTGCCTATCCAGCCGAGGATCTTGCGTCCCGGCCGTCGATTGCGCCGCTGCTGCGGACGGCATTTTTTCAGAACGAAGATTATTTCTCCGGCATTCTGCCCCAGGCTACGGAACTGCCGCTGGAGTGGGTGGCGCCACCGGTGGAGTGCCGGGATCTGGCTGCGTGTCCGGTGGTGTCCTGTCCGCCTGAGGAGATGGAACCGGCGGCGGTTCGTGTTCCCTCAAGTGCGGCGGTCCGGCCGGGTCTTCTGTTGAGCGAACCGGGCCTGGTGGCTTCGCCGCGGCTCGAAGCGATTGCGGCCCCCGGGGCCGGGCCTTCCTCCGAACTGGAGTTTGCGCCGTCCGGGGATTCCGCCATTCAAACTGTCCTTCCGGGACACATCATTAGCAGGCCGCTCGGAACCGGACTGACGCTCGAGCAGGGCTGCGGGCTTTTCCCCATGACACCCTTTGCCTCTTCGCCGCGCGCTCCGGTTTGTCTGGCCAACGATTGTTCCTTTGTACCTTCACCGCTCGCCGCGCCGCACCCGGCAGGCTTAAGCACGGGCCTGTCCAAGTGGCTGGCGCCGCCGCTGGTGCGCACACTGGCGCGTTACGCGCCGCAGGCGGTGATTCACTTTAGCGGCCAGGGATTCATGCGTTCCGAACTGGCGCCCATGAACTCCGATCCCATCCGGATTGCGCCGCGTCTCAGCGTACGCCTGTCCCAGGATGAGGGCGTGGCGGAGGCGGTGCGGCAATTCAAAGCCGCCAACGGCACCGGTTTTCTACGTACGATCCAGGATACGCTGCCTAATCTGAAGTCGCTGCGGATGGCTTCGGCATCCTCGCATTCGATTCTGCAGGGCCGGATGAAGTGGGCTCTGGCGGCGGTGCCGGTGATGGTGGTTGCCGGTTACATGACGCTGCAAAGTCCGGATCCGGCGGCGACGACGGTTGCCAACGCGCCTGCGGCCGTAGAACCGGCGCGCGAGACTGCGCCGGTGGTTGAGATCACACCTCCGGCCTCCACCGTGCAGGCAAACGCACCCTCCCCCGCAACCGCTCCGGCTCCCGAGGAGGCAATCGCCGCCCCGCCGGAAACCAAGACAGGCTTTCTGGCCACCGTGCGCGCGGCCATCCTGAAGCGTGCCGCCATTTCGCTGGCCGACGATTTCCGCAGTGGTTTGGGTGACTGGCAGGGATCGGGGCAGTGGTCGCGCCAATGGTCCTACGACGCCGCGGGTTTTCTCAACACAGGCCCATCGGTGGTGCTCTACACGCCGTCGCTCAAGCTGACCGACTACCGTGTGGATTTTCTGGGCCAGATTGAGCGCCGCAGCCTGGGCTGGGTGATTCGCGCCAAGGATCATCGCAACTATCACGCCGGCAAGATCACGCTTACCAAGTCCGGCCCTCTGCCAAGAGCGATTGTGGAGCATTACGTCGTCGTCAATGGACGGCCGGACCGGCACCAATCGCGCCCGCTGCCGCTTGAGATCCGCTCGGACACCTTGTACCGGGTTCGTATGGATGTGGAGGGCGAGGATTTCACCCTATCGGTGCAGGGGCAGATTGTCGATCACTGGAGTGACAATCGCCATCCATCCGGAGGAGTTGGTTTCTTCAGCGACCGCGGGGAGCAGTCGCGCCTGCGATGGGTAGAGGTAACGCACCAGGCCGATACGATCGGCAAGTTGTGCGCTTTCCTGGCGCCCTACAGTTTGCCCGCTAGAGAGGGGAATCAGAAGCAATGACTCAGAAGAAGCGCGTGGACAAAGAAGCACAAAAACACGCATTCCACACGGCGGCCGAGCCCAGGGAGATGTCCAAACTGCATGCCAAGTCTCTGGCCAAGGCCGTCTCGTTGCACCTGGAAGGCAAGGCCAAGGACGCCCTGAAGGAACTGGACATTGCCGTGAACAACGGCGCCGACGCGGTGGAAATCCACGCCGCCCGAGGCCATCTGCAGTTCGAACTGGAACTGTTTGACGAGGCCATCCAGAGCTACTCCCGTCTGCTCGCGCTCGATGAGCGCCATCCCAACGGCAACTTTAATCTTGCGGTGTGTCTTGAAAAACTGGGCCGGTGGGAACAGGCCGCGCAGCAGTTTGAGAAAGCCCTGGACGCCGATCCGCAACGCATCGAAGCATGGCTTGGGCTGGGCATCTGCCGGCTGCATACGGAAAAGGCTGAAGTTGCGCTGGAAGCTTTCGAACGGTGCCTGAGCCGCGATTCTGATCACGAAACGGCGCGATTCGGCAAGGCCGTGGCGCTGCAGTACCTGTGGCGGTTTGACGAAGCGACCGAACTTTACCGCAATATTCTCGACCGCAACCCGAACTCCGAAGAGTCGCTGGTGAACCTGATCACCATCGCCATGGCGCGCAAGGAAGAGAAGATCATCCGTGACTATTCCGAGCGTCTGCTCACGCTGCGTCCCAATTCGCAGGCGGCGCTGGAGGGTCTGGCCACCTGCGCCTTCACTGACGGCGATTTTGAGGCGGCCGCCCGCTGCTGCGCCAAGCTCGTCGAGTTTACGCCCAATCATTTCGAGCGCTGGTTCAATCTGGGCGTCGCCTATCAGAAGACCGGACGTATGGAGGAAGCGGCCAAAGCCTATAGCGAAGCCGTGCGCATTCGCCCCGATGCCAAGCAGGCGTGGGTAAACCTCGGCATCGTGCGGCAGGAGGAAGGCAATCTCAAAGCGGCCAGGGAAGCTTACGAGAAGGCGCTGCAACTGGCGCCGGAGATTCCCGAAATCCTCTACAACCTCGGTTCGGTACTCGAGCAGCAGGATGAGAAGGAAGACGCCGAAAAGCTCTACTCCCGCCTGCTGGTGAAAAATGCCGAATGGGAGGACGCGTGGTTCCGCCTTGGGTATCTGCGACTGTCGCGTGGCGACTATCAGGGTGGAGCGGAAGCCTTTGAAGCCTGCCTGCGCAAGCGCGCCAACTGGACTGAGGCGCTGGTGAATCTCGGTCTGGCCTTTTGGAAGCTGGGCGATGGAGACGCTGCCCGCCGCTCCTACGAATCGGCTCTCGACACGAGGCAGGATTCCATCGATGCCCTGCGCGGGCTTGCCGCGCTCGCCATTGACCGCAACGACTACGAACAGGCGCTCGATTTCCAGGCCCGTCTCATTGACCTGGGCGAACGCAGTCCGGAACTGTTCTACAACACCGGTCTTCTGCTGCAACGCTCAGGGCAGCTTGACGATGCGATCCGGCTCTACAAGGAAGCGCTCAGCGAACGTCCCAACTTCGCCGAAGCGCTGCTCAATCTCGGCCACGCCCTCAAGACGCAAGGCATGCCCGACGAGGCGCGGGATTACTGGCAGCAGGCGCTGGATGCGAAACCGGAACTGGCGCAGGGCTACTTCGAACCGGCCATGGCCTAAAAGGCGTCATCCGTGGCCCAGGTACATCAGCCAGGCCAGCCCGAATAGCACGCCGACAAAATAACCAAAAGAGCGCAGCCCATAGGCCATGCGCTCTTTGTCGGTTTTCTTTGTCACCACGCCCAACACCACCGATGTGAAAAGCGCGAACAGAATCGCGGCCTCCAGGTGAGAAAGACTCAGCTTCGGCATTTCAGCTCTTCCTCCCGGATACGATCTCAAAGGCGTCCACCATGGCCAGTACGTTCATCAGCCCCGCCGCCACCAGGAACTTCGTTCCGTAGTCATGCACGTGGCCGGCCACTTCGGGCTGCGAATAGCCCAGCCACACCGTGAGCAGGTACAACAGTCCGCTCGCCAGATCGGCCAGGAAGCCGCCGTAGTAGATGATCGTGGTCAGCAGGTCCCCGCGCATCGGCTCAAACATCGCCCCGCGCATCATGATTCCCAGCAGAAACATGATGGTGATGGACACTGCCAGCAGAATGCCGCGGCCGCTGCGCTTTAAATAAAAGTGGCCGCCGCCGGGAACCAGCCATGCCACCAGAACCACCGGCAGCCATTTCGACAAGGGCGCCGAGGGCTGCTTCTGCTTGGGCGCCTGCTCTTTGGTTTCCGCCATAAGGATACGCCTCCCAGTTTAGCAGCGATATAATTTCACTGGAACCTCATGCCAGCTTTACTTGTGTTGCTTGTGCTCGTCACGCTGCCGGCCGGGGCGCAGACGGGGGTTGAGTTCAACCGCGACGTGCGGCCCATTCTCTCCGACAAGTGCTTCGGCTGCCATGGTCCCGATGCCGCCAACAAGAAGATCGCGCTGCGTCTGGACAGCGAGGCCGCGGCCAAGGCGGATCTGGGCGGAAGGCGCGCAGTGGTGGAAGGCAGCCCCGAATCGAGTGAGTTGATCAGGCGCATCACCAGCGCGCATAAAGGGCTGCGCATGCCGCCGCTTGCTTCCGGCCACACCCTGACGAGCGAGCAGATCGAAACGCTGAAGCGATGGATCGCCGAGGGCGCAAAATGGCAGAAGCACTGGGCGCTGCTCACGCCGGTGCGCCGTCCGCCGCCCGAGGTAAGAACCGGCGGCTGGGCGAAGAACCCGATCGACCATTTCATACTGGAGCGTCTGGAAAAAGAGGGCCTCAAGCCATCGGCGGAGGCTTCCCGGGAAACCCTGCTGCGCCGCGTCTCGCTCGATCTTACCGGCCTTCCTCCCTCGCCTTCGGAAATCGAGGCGTTCCTGAAGGATGAATCCGCCGGGGCTTATGAACGCGCCGTCACGCGGCTGCTGGCTTCGCCGCGCTACGGAGAGCGCATGGCCATCCGCTGGCTGGACGCGGCCCGCTATGCAGATACAAACGGTTATCAGTTCGACGGCGAGCGCACCATGTGGCGCTGGCGCGACTGGGTGATCCAGGCGTTTAACGCCAACAAGCCTTTCGATCAGTTCACGCTTGAGCAGATTGCCGGCGACCTGCTGCCGGGCGCCACGCTCGATCAGAAAATCGCCACCGGCTTTAACCGCAATCATCGCGGCAACACCGAGGACGGCATCATTCCCGAAGAGTATGCCGTGGAGTATGTGGTTGATCGCGTCGAGACCACTTCGGCCGTCTTTCTCGGGCTCACCATGGGATGCGGCCGCTGCCACAACCACAAGTACGATCCCATCACTCAAAAAGAGTTCTACCAGTTCTACGCATATTTCAACAACGTGCCCGAATCGGGACGGGCCATGAAGTATGGCAACTCTCCGCCCCTGGTGGCGGCGCCCACTCCTGACCAGCAGGAGCGTCTGAACGCCATCGCCCGGCGCATCGGGGAAACCGAAGCTGTGCTGGCTGGCAATGCCGCTGAAGCCCGCCGCGCGCGCGCCGCCTGGGAGGAAAAGATCAAGTCAGGGGCGCCTGTGTATTGGGCGCCGGAGGTGATGCTGGATGGCGCGTTCCCGCTCGATTTCGGTTCTCCCGGAGTGGTTGGGTCGGCCGCCTCGTTTGACGGCCGGAACCCGATTGACACCAACGCCGCCGGCCAGTTCGACATCGACGACCGGTTCAGCCTATCGGCCTGGGTCAGGCCCGATTGCAGCGATTGCACGCTGTTCGGCCGCCACGGCGCCACACCACGGGCCAGAGGGTTTGGGCTGCATCTGGAGAGCGGCAAGCTCTCGCCGCGCATCATCAACGTGTGGGAGAGCGACGCCACGAAGATGGAGTCGGACGCCAGGCTGGAGCCGGGACGCTGGTATCACGTCGCCTGGACCTACGACGGTTCGAAGATGGCCGCTGGCCATGCGCTCTTTGTGGATGGCCGGCCGGTGAAGCTGGAAACGAAACAGGACAACCTGTACCGGCCGTTCCGCAACGCAGGCGCCAAGGTCTCGCTTCCTTTCCGCATCGCTCCGTTCAATTTCACCGGGCGCATGGATGATCTGCGCGTCTATTCACGGGTTCTTGAAACTGAGGAGATCGAATCGCTTGCCGTGGGCCGGTCTTTGAACGAAATCGCGGCGTCGCCGGAGGCGGCCCGCGCCAGGGCTGAGCAGCGTCAACTCGAATGGTATTTCCTCGACCATGCTTCTCCCGATGCTACCCGCGCCGCCTGGAAGCAACTTGCCGCGCTCAAAGGCGAGCGCGAAGAGTTTGAACGCACCTTCCCCACGTCGATGATCATGGCCGAAAGCCCGGTGCGGAAACGGACGCACATCCTCAATCGCGGCCAGTACGACCGGCCAGGGGAGGAAGTGGAGCCGGGGCTTCCCGCCGCGCTGCCTCCGCTGCCTGAAGGCGCGCCCAACAACCGCCTGGGCTTCGCCAAATGGCTGATCGATCCGGCCAATCCGCTTACCGCCCGCGTCACGGTGAATCGCCTGTGGCAGATGGTCTTCGGCGCCGGACTGGTCAAGACGGTGGAGGACTTCGGGCAGCAGGGCGAGTGGCCGTCCCATCCGGAACTGCTGGACTGGCTGGCTACGGAATTCGTACGTTCGGGCTGGGACACCAAGGCGATGATGAGGCTGATGGTCACCAGCGCGGCCTACCGGCAATCCTCGCAGGCCACCCCTGACCTCATCGCCCGCGATCCGGAAAACAGGCTGCTGGCCCGTGGTCCGCGATTTCGTTTACCTGCCGAAATGGTGCGCGATTCGGCTCTTTCGGCCGCCGGTCTGCTGACGGCGAAAACCGGCGGGCCTTCGGTGAAGCCTTATCAGCCTGAAGGTCTGTGGAAGGAGCTCATCATGCAGGACATGGACTACGTGCAAAGCAAGGGCGCCGACCTCTACCGCCGCAGCCTCTACACCTTCTGGAAGCGTACGGTGGCGCCGCCCATGATGGCCAACTTCGATTCGGCGCTGCGCGAAGCCTGCACCGTGCGGGAGAGCCGCACGAACACGCCGCTGCAGGCCCTCAACATGATGAACGACGTTACCTTCGTGGAAGCGGCGCGCTTCATCGGCCAGCGCATGATGAAGGAGGGTGGCGCCGATGCCGATTCCCGCCTGCGACACGGCTTCCTTCTGGTCACCGGCCGCGCGCCTTCGGCCAGTGAAATGGAAGTGCTGCGCGGCAATCTCCGTTACCATCTGGACTACTTCGCAGGCGCCGCGGGAAAAGCCGAGGCGTATCTCAAGCAGGGCGAGACTCCTCCGGATCCGAAGCTGCCGGCGCGTGATCTGGCGGCCTACGCCTCGGTGGCCAGCCTGCTGCTGAATCTCGACGAAGCCATCACCAAGGAATGAAGAGATGAACGACATCACCCGCCGCACTTTCTTCTCAACCGCGCTGGCTTCGCTGCTGGCGCGCGATGGGCAGGCCTCACAGGGCTTGCCTGGACTGCCGCACTTTGCGGGAAAGGCCAAGCGTGTCATCTATCTCTTTCAGCACGGCGCGCCCTCGCAACTGGATCTGTTCGACTACAAGCCGAACCTGACGAAGCTGCGCGGAGAGAACCTGCCTGAGTCGGTGCGCATGGGCCAGCGTCTCACCGGCATGACCGCCTATCAGGCGAAGTTTCCCACCGCCCCTTCCATCTTCAAGTTCAATCAATGCGGGCAATCCGGCATGTGGCTGAGTGAACTGCTGCCGCATACGGCCAAGGTCGCCGACGACATCTGCCTCATCAGGTCCCTGCACACCGAGGCGATCAATCACGACCCGGCGGTGACGTTCTTTCAGACCGGCTTTCAACTGGCCGGCCGGCCCAGCATCGGGTCGTGGCTGGCTTATGGGTTGGGCTCGATGTCGGAGGATCTGCCGGCGTTTGTGGTGATGGTATCGCAGGGCAAGGGTGGATCTCAGGCGCTGGCGGACCGGCAGTGGGCCTCCGGTTTCCTGCCCAGCAAGTTTGCGGGTGTGAAGTTCCGCGCCGGGGCCGATCCTGTTCTCTATCTTTCCGATCCGGAAGGCTACGACCGTTCGGCCCGACGCCGCTTCCTGGACGATCTGTCAAAGCTGAACAGCCTGAAGTTTCGGGAGCAGCAGGATCCGGAGATCTCGACGCGCATCGCGCAGTATGAGATGGCGTTCCGCATGCAAGCCTCGGTGCCCGATCTCACCGATCTTTCGAAGGAACCGGAGAGCACATTCGAGATGTACGGGCCTGATTCGCGGAAACCCGGTTCCTATGCGGCCAATTGCGTGCTGGCGCGGCGGCTGGCCGAGCGAGGCGTGCGCTTTATTCAATTGTTTCACCGCGGCTGGGATCAGCACAGCAATCTGCCGCGCGACATCCGCTTGCAGTGCGAGCAGACCGATCAGCCTTCGGCGGCGCTGGTGCGGGATCTGAAGCAGCGCGGCCTTCTGGAGGACACCATCATCGTTTGGGGCGGCGAGTTCGGCCGCACTGTCTATTCGCAGGGCACGCTTACTGAAACCGACTACGGCCGCGACCATCATCCGCGCTGCTTTTCCATGTGGCTGGCCGGCGGCGGCATCAAAGGCGGGCTCACCTACGGCGCCACCGACGACTTCAGCTACAACATCGCCCAGGATGCGATGGATGTGCATGACTTGCACGCCACCATGCTGCATTGCCTGGGCGTGGATCACCTACGGCTGACCTTTAAGTTTCAGGGCCGCCACTACCGGTTGACCGATATCCAGGGCCGCGTGGTCAGAGCCCTAGTAAGTTAGGATGACGGCGCGAGTAGCCCTGCTGCTGAGCCCACAGGTTCAACGGAAGGGCGGCGAGTTCGTCCACCTCGGGGATGGCATGGCCGTCCTTGCTGAGATCGATCGACAGGAGATAGCACTTGCAGGTATCGCAGGCTTCCACGCGGATGTGCGGATAGCGGGTTTCGTCGGAGAAGCGGGGAAGTTTGGCGAATTCCTGCTCCTGGCAGAACGGGCATTCGATGCGCGGATAGGGCCATTCACAGCCGCATTCGGCGCAAAGCAGGGAACGCAGGCCATCGCGCAGGACGCTGGCCACGGGCTGCTTCGGATCGCATGCGCACAGCCCTTCCGGCGTGGGCGCGGCGGCGGCGAGATGGGCGTAGCGGTCGAGGATCTCGCGCGCGGCGGGATAGCGCGCGGCAAGCTGGCGCGCCCGCTCTACTCGCGCGGAAGCCATAGTGCGTGGTGGTGTTCGGCCCAGGTGCGCGTCACCTTGCCGGTGGTCATGGCGGAGAGCCCGCCCTTGACGACGAACACGCCCATATATACGTGGACGATGAAGCCGGCCACCGTTGCCAGGAACGCGGCCACGTGCAGCAGGATGGCGGCGTAGCGCAGCCAGCGCAGGCTCCAGGGGATCCACTCGGTGAACCAGAGCGCAAAGCCGGACAACAAAAGAGCCAGGCCTCCGTAAAACATGATCCAGAAGAATTGTTTTTGTCCGGCGTTGTATTTGCCGGCCGGAGGCAGTTTGTGCTCGCGGTGTGCGATGTAGTCCTCGATGCCGGCGGCCCAGCGCTTGTCGTCAGCCGTGATTCGCATGTCGCGGCGCCAGGAGAAAAACATCCAGATCACGGTGGCGGCGAACACCAGTCCGGCGATGGGATGCCAATAACGGATGACGGGGCCGCCGCCCAGCAGCGTGGCGATCCACCACATCGTTGGCGTAAAGAACGCAAGGCCGGTGAGCAGCAGGTAGAGGTAGGTAACGCCCGCGGCCCAGTGGACGATGCGCTCAATGAAGTTGTAACGCTCGATCACTTGTCCTCCTTCGGGCCGAACTTCAGGTAGTGGAGACCGGCTACCAGGACACCGGCGATCATGCCCAGGCTGCCGAGCCACTTGAGCGGCTTCTTCCACAGCGTGACAGCCAGCGGGATGGTGGGATTGCGCGGCAGACCGTAGGACTCCAGCCGGTCGCCATGCGCGAGTACGGTGACGACGCCCGTGCCGCCGACGCCTTCCGGATCGTAGACCATGGCGTTCGGAAAGCCGTTGGTCTTCAACTGCTCCACGCGTTTGTCGGCCACGTGCAGCACCTGGGTCTTGGAGCCAAACTGAAGGCAGCCGGTGGGGCACGCTTTGATGCAGGCCGGTTCCAACCCGACCGAGACGCGGTCCACACACAACGTACACTTGTAGACCTTCGCAGTGCTCTTGCTGAGCTTGGGGATGTTGAACGGGCAGCCGGTGATGCAATAGCCGCAGCCGATGCAATGTTCCTGGTTGAAGTCGACGATGCCGTTGGAATACTGCACGATGGCGTGCGGGGAAGGGCAGGCGGCCAGGCACCCTGGATCGCCGCAATGCATGCACTGGTCTTTGCGCATCAGCCAGGCCTGCGTGCCCGCCACTTCGGTTTCCTCGAAGCGGATGAGGTTCCAGAAGCCGGGCGTGAGGTCGGGCATGGTCTGATAGGTGCCGAACTGCACGGTGGCCTCAGGTGGAAGATCGTTCCACTGCTGGCAGGCGACCTCGCACGCTTTGCAGCCGATGCACGATGTGGTGTCGATGTACTTGGTCACCGTCTCGGTGCGGCGGATGCCGGGCGGCGTGGTGCTGGTGGCGGAGATGCGGACCAGGTTGAGTGAGCCTGCCATCTTAGACCTTCTCCAATTTCACAAGGAAGCCCTTGTACTCGGGAGCGAAGGAATTCGGATCGAGGATCGTCGGCGTCACCAGATTGGCGAGCGACCCTTTCTGGTTGCCGCGTCCGAGGAATCCCCAGTGGATGGGGAAGCCGATCTGGTAGACCTTCTGGCCGCTGATGTCGAGCGGGCGGATGCGCCTGGTCACCATCGCCTTGCCTTCGATGGATCCGCGGGCGGAGGTGACGCGGACCATTTGCGCGTTTCCGATCCCTTTCTCTTTCGCCAGTTCCTCCGGGATTTCGATGAAGAACTCGGGCTGGATCTGCACGTTATAGGCGTTGTTCTTGGTCCAGTAATGGAAATGTTCGGTGAGCCGGTAGGTGGTGCAGACGATGGGGTAGTCTTTCGCATCGCCAAGCTTATCGTACTCGGTGGAGAACTGCTTCACCAACGGGTTGGAACTCGTCTTGGGATGCAGCGGGTTGAGCACCGGCGATTCAGCAGGTTCGTAGTGCTCGGAGAATGGGCCTTCCACGAACTGGCCGGGGATGAAGAAGCGGGCCACGCCTTCAGGCAGCATGATGAAGGGGCCCAGGCCTTTCTCGGGGCCGGAGTCGGCCTTATAGTCCGCCACATCGCCAGCCCACTTGTCACCCGTCCAGGAGATGACGGGGCGCGTGGCGTCCCAAGGCTTGCCGGTGAGCGGATCGGTGGAGCAGCGGTTGTACATCACGCGGCGGTTGGCCGGCCAGTTAAAGGACCAGTTGGTGTGGCGGCCCATGCCGGAGGGGTCGGCGCTGGAGCGGCGCTGGGTGAGGTTGCCGGCGTCAGTGTACATGCCGATGTAGAGCCAGTTGCCGGACATGGTGGTGCCGTCGGCCTTAGCGTCCAGGAATTTGCCGAGTTGTGAACCGGTGGTGAGATCCCAGCCGTTGATCTCCTTGCACACTTCGTCAAGCGAAGGCACGGCCGGGTTGGAATACCACCAGTTGAGGTTGCGGATGGGCTCAGGGTGCTTGCCGCCCTCCTTCTCATAGAGTTCCCTTATCTTGAGAAAGATTCGGGCGATGATCTCGTGGTCGGGCCTGGCGTCGCCTGGCGGATCGACCGCCTTCCATTTCCACTGGATCCAGCGGCCGGAGTTGGTGAAGGTGCCGTCCTTTTCGGCGAAGTTGGCGGCGGGCAGCAGGAAGACCTCGGTCTTGACGTCTTCGGGCTTCTTGCCGATCAGCGCAAGGATGTCGGGCTTCCAGAACGACGACGTCTCCTGATCGAAGTTTTCGGCTACCACCATCCACTTGAGCTCGGACAGGGCGGCGACGGCTTTCTTCGAGTGCGGCCCGTTGGAAACAGGATTCATGCCGAAGTTCAGGAAGCCCTCGATCTGGCCCGAGAACATCTTGTCGAACATGTGGCCCCAACTCCAGTTCTCATAGGCGCCGTTGGTTTGAGGGATTTTGGGATGCCACTGGTAGCCGAATTCGTTGGCGGCGTTGGCGGACCTGCCGTAGAACGCCTTCAGTTGGGAAACAAAGAAGCGGTCAGTGTTGCTCCAGAAATTCATGGAGTTGGGGCGCAGGGGCTTGGGCGTGACGGCGGCCAGAAACTGATTCATCGACTGATGGTCGGCCTTGATCATCGGGATGTAGCCGGAGAGATTGTGATAGGCCACGCCGCAATCGGTGCCGCCCTGGATGTTGGCGTGTCCGCGCAGTGCATTCAATCCGCCGCCGGCGATGCCGATGTTACCCAGCAGAAGCTGCAGCATGGCTGCGCAATGGATTAATTGGACGGAGAAGGAGTGGTGCGTCCAGCCAAGGGCATACATGATGGTGCCCGCGCGGTCCGGCGTGTAGGTGGAGGTGATGAGTTCCGCCGCCTTTTCGAAATCCTGGGGCGAACAGCCGCAGATCTTCGACACCATCTCCGGCGTGTAGCGCGAGTAGTGGTGTTTCATCAGTTGGAATACGGAACGGGGGTGTTCCATGGCCATGTCGACTTTGGCGAAACCCTGGCCGTCCATTTCGTAGTTCCAGGTGGATTTATCGTAGGTTTTCTTCGCCGGGTCCCAGCCGGAGAACAGCCCGTCGGCTTCGTTGAAGTGGTAGCCCTCGCCGATGAGGAACGTGGCGTTGGTGTAGTGGCGGACGTATTCCTTGTTGTAGCGGTTTTTTGAGAGCGCGTAGTGGATGAGACCGCCGAGGAAAGCGATGTCGGAGCCGACGCGAATTCCGACATAGGCATCGGAAACCGCGGCCGTGCGATGGAAGCGCGGATCGACGGAAACAAGCTTGGCGTTACGGTTGCGCTTTGCTTCCATCACCCAGCGAAACCCGACCGGGTGATTTTCGGCGGGGTTGCCGCCCATGGCCAGAATGACATCGGCGTTGGCGATGTCGTTCCAACCGTTGGTCATTGCTCCTCTACCGAATGTGGGGGCCAAACTGGCCACCGTGGGGCCGTGTCAAATACGGGACTGCTGCTCCAGGGGGATAACGCCAAGGCCGGCGCGAAAGACCTTGTTCATCAGGTAGTTGATTTCGTTGGAATCGGTGCAGCCGCCGATGACGCCGATGCCGGTAAGCGCGTTGATGAGGCGGCCCTGTTCATCCTTTTCGCGCAGCAGGCGGTCGCGCGTGTCTTTGAAGAGGCGGGCGATGCGATCGATGGCGAAGTCCCAGGAACGTTCTTCGAACTTGTCGCTGCCGGGGGCGCGGTATTGGACTTTGGTGAGGCGGCGATCGTTGACGATGTTGTTCTTGAGGGCGGCGCCTTTGGGGCAGAGCGCGCCCTGATTGATGGGGTGCTCGGCGTCGCCTTCCACGTGGATGACGAAGGGCTTGGAGTTGCGGGCACCGTCGCCGGCGGTGTGGATGATGACGCCGCAGCTTACTGAGCAGTAAGGGCAGGTGGAGCGGGTTTCGGTGGTGCGGGCGATCTTGAGGGCGCGGACTTCGGCGCGGGCGGGGGTGAGGTCAAAGGTGAGGGCGGCGGCGCCTGCGGCGGTGAGTTTGAAGAAGTCGCGACGGGAGGTTTGCATGGCGTTAAGAACCCCACCATAACAGATTTGTATGGATTTTTGGGACTTGGGACCCTGGGGTGGGAGGGTCCCGAGGGTTTGGGGGTTAAGGTGTTGATTTTGTTGGTCCGTGCTCGGGACCCTCCGTGATATTTGCGTTTTCGCGGTTCGCATCGGCTTCTCTCCCTTCTGTGCCTGGGCGCAATGCGCCACAGCCACCACCATTCTGAGCATCAAGGGTAAGGAGACTCGGCGTGGCCGGTTGTCAAGTGGTTGAGAAGATTGGCGAAATATTTATCGAATCCAGCGGACGGCTACGATTGCCCACCCTCGAGATCGTCGAGTCGAGTTTCGTGAGCTACAGCGATGTTCGCGAGGCGGCGGATGTTCTCGGCGTCAATCTCGAGCGCTTCTCTGAGTTTGGCAAGCTCGTGTTCGTTGTGGCTTTGGCGCTCCGCGGTCTGCACTACGATCTCGGTAAGCTCCCTCATGCGAATTTCGTGCTGGCGGCGCCATTCGGCCGACTCCGCAGTCGCGTCGGCGATCGCCTTGGCGTTCGCTTCCGCGTTCTCCGCGATAAGCGCGGCGTTTGATCGAGCGGTTTCCGCGATGAGTGCGGCGTTTGATCGAGCGGTTTCCGCGATGAGTGCAACGACGCGGTCGAGGGTTGCTTCGATGCGGTCCATTCGTTCGCTGGCGGAATTGTTCATGATTTCGAAAGGGCGACGGTCCTCCCTGCCAGTGCCCCACCAACAGGATAGCACCGGTAGGACTGAAGGCTCCCGGTGGTTTCCTTCGCCACTCAGCAGACTCGACGCGGAGAACTTGGGCCCCGGCCGAGCTTCGTCCCTCTGGACTACCACAAAACCGGGGCTGGGTGATGTTCGACGCGGCCTTTCTTGGGTGCAAAAGCCACGTCAGGATCGCGATCCGGAAGTGAAGTGTGGCACGCTTCCGGCAGCCGGAACCACCGGAATTCAGACCTCCGGGAATTACCCCGGCCTCACATCCCGGCCACACCGGAACCCGATATTGTTGTTCCGGTTCGTTGGATCGTTCCTGTTACGGTTCGACGCCCGGACGTTCCTGGAATTGTTGTTCCACGAACCCCCGAGCAGGTTAGACCGCAATCCTTTGGGCCCAGCTTAGCTCAAAGTGGGGCCGGGCGCCAGTTGGAACCTGTGCTTGTTGAACAACTGCCGCCGCAATTCCCACGTGTTGCCATGGCACGCGTGGCCGATCCATGCCCGCACCCGTGCCCTTACCTGCTCCCAACTGATCCGCCCGCGCCCCAAGGCCACCTGCGATCTCGCGCATCCGCTGACGGAAGCGCACCACATTCGCCCGGACCAGCCGCGTGTGTTCGGGAAAAACGCGCCAGCCCAGGAATGTCACTCCATCTGCCACGTGATAGACGCGGCTTTTTCGCGGATGAATCGTCAACCGCAGTCCAGCCAGGCAGTGCTCCGCCGCCACTCGCCACTCATCCAGCGCCGCCTTGTCGTCTCCGAACACGAGAAAATCGTCCACATAGCGAATGTAACAAGCCGGCCGCAGACGCCTGTTCATCAGTTGGTCCAGCGGATTCAAATATACATTCGCGAAAAACTGGGAGGTTTGATTCCCCAACGGCAACCCCCGCCTACGCTCGAGCGGAGTGAACAGGTCGTCATCGGAAAAATATTGAATGAACTCCTCCTGTTCGTTCGATCCGTCAATGATCGTGGCGGCGAGTTCAAGGGTGCGGCGGCACTTCACCGCGTCCGCAAGCAACGACTTCAAAATTTCGTGATCAATCGAAGGAAAATATTTTCTCACGTCGCATTTCAAGACGTATTTGAAGCGCGCCGCCGCTTGCCGCGCGCGCCTCAGCGCCTTGTGCGACCCGAAACGCGTCCGGCACGCGAACGAGGCGCTGGAAAACCGTGGCTCGAACACCGGTTCCAGCACTTGCGTCAGCGCATGATGAACCACGCGGTCCCGGAATGGCGCCGCCGAAATCAGCCGCGGCTTCGGCTCCAACAGTTGAAACTCACGGTAGGGCCCCGGCCGGTAACTGCCGTCCATTAGTTCGCGCCGCAGCCGGACCAATTCCGATTCGATGTCCATGAGGAACGAGGCTATATCGGGTCTCTTTCTTTTCCCAAGCGCAGCCCGCCGGGTTGCCTCGTGCAAGTTTTCGTAGGAGACTAGTATGTTCCATAACTCGCCTACCCGTTTCATGATTGTCACTTTTTGTTGTGTCCGCGATCTCATGGGCACTGCCTTGCCGTTGCGGCCCGGTTCGTCTCATGTGCTCACCTTCCGCCACCCGCCGGCCATCCTGCCGATCTCTTCCAGGATCTCCGCCGCGTGGCCGTAAGAATCGAGGGTGAACAGGTTCAGATCCTTCGCCAGCCGTAACAGAAATCGTATCCGATTCAACATCGCGTTCACTTCCAATAGAATCCCGGCCTTCTCCTTCGCATACGCCGCGTCCACCAGCCTAAGCAGAAGGTCAATTGCCGCCGAATTCAGACGCTCACCCAAACCGAACCGTTGCGAACGCGGGAAGTGCTCTACCTTCTTGACCAGCCATACCGTGAAATCGTACGCCTTTAGGACTACCACCGGCAACTCTTGTTTTTGTGCCATAAAAAATTTTTCCTTACGCGGCTTCGCCGCGTGTAAAGGGGAAAAAGAAAAAAAGGACTAAGGGGACATCACTTCCCGGCCACACCGGAACCCGATAACGTAGCCGGTACGAAGGAAACCTTCCTGCTACGGACCGACGCCCGGACGCCCCTGGAAACGCTGCTCCACGAACCCCCGAGCAGGGTCCTGAGAGTACCGGACCCAGGACCCTTCGGGTCTTTGCCCGCTGCCCCTTCGTAGGGACCGTACCAATTCGCCACCCATTCCCACACGTTTCCTAACATATCATGCAAACCGAACGCATTTGCCTGCTTGCTCGCAACCGCATGGGTTTCCGAATTGCTGTTTCCAAAACTCCAAGCGATGGCGTCCAACTCACCGTACCGCGCTCCGGCGGTCCCACCGCGGGCCGCGTATTCCCATTCCGCTTCCGTCGGCAATCGCCCGCCAATCTTCGCGCAATACTGGCTGGCCTCGGTCCAACTTACGTTTTCCACCGGCCGCTGGTCTCCCTTAAAACGGCTCGGATCAGTCCCCATCACCTTCTTCCACGCGGCCTGTGTCACTTCCGTCCTTCCCATCCAGACGCCTTTCGTGATCTCCACGGGATGGGCGGGGCGCTCGTCGCTGTCGCACTCGTTGTCGCCGGGCGAGCATCCCATGGTGAATTTCCCGGGCGGTATCCAGACATAGATTTGTCCGTCCGCAGGATTGGTGTGTTGCTCGTCAGCCTTCGATCCGGCAGCAACCTTCTCTATATCGGGCAGAGGCGGCAGATCGTCATCCGATGTGGCAACGGAAGTGGGCGCCTTGGCGACATCCTTCGCCGGCGCCACTGGGGTGCGGAAGCTAAGGGCGAGCATCAGCGCGGCCGCCAAGGTTACCACCACGGGAGCCCGCATGCGGCCCCCCGCCCGATGGGCGATCCAGCAGGCCAGCAGGCTGCCAGCCATCGCCAACACGGCCCCCTGGCCTCCGCTCAAGCAGGAAAAACGCCGCGGCGGCTTGGGCCACCGCGGCCGGCCCAATCCATCCAATCCAGGAAGGGGGCGCCTGAATTGACACGGGCGGCGGGGGCGAAGGGGGTGGAGGCGCCGGCGGACGGGCAACTGCGGGAGGCGGCCGGGGCGGCATAACAGGGGGCCGCCCCGGCCGCTGGGCTCTGATCTCGTCCGGTGATGGAAACGGATCGCGACCGCCCAGCATCACGGCGCGCTCACACCATGGGCAGGTGTTCAGGTGAGTGCCAAACCGGTGGTGCGTGTTTCGTGTGCAAGTGGCCAGACGGCGGCGCGTTAAGTCCAGAGCTTCCCGCCACTCTCTGGCGGCGGGCCTGATGGCGGGAGTCCGGCCGCCTTGCTCGAAACACAACAAAAACTTCTCGCGCAGGCCCGGGTCCAGCACTTCCAGCGGAGGCGGCAGCCGCCCTGGGCGGTAAGGTCCGGTGTGCCCGCGGGCGTACGGGAAATGGTGCTTGCGGATCAGTTCCCCCACAGGCTCAGGCTCACCGGCGCCCGGATGTTGTCCGAAGAATGGATGGAAGCCCTCCATCAGGAGTTGAAACAGCATCACGGCCAGCCCGAATGCGTCGTGCTCAGCGGTGCGGTGTACTGACTCCAGAGAGACGCCCTGTAGCTCAGGCGCTGTGTAGTCATCCGTCCGAACAAGACAGCGGTAGACGCTGCCATTTTCAGGATCGGAAACCTGAAACGAATCCGTGTCGATAATCGTGGCCAGAGCGGTGGCGCTCACCAGCACATTGCTCTGGTTGACGTCGCCAACTACATATCCGCGGGCATGAATGGCGGCAAAGGCGGATGCGATGTTTTGGGCCGTGGTAAGCAGGTATTCGTAAGTGAATCCCGGACATTGCTTGCGGCGGGTTCCCGGGTTGTAATACTGGAACACGGGCGGGGCGTGGTTGAGGCGGGGCATCAGGAATCCAGCGGAAGCGCTATTTCCCTGATGTTGAAGAAGGTCTACCGGCCACGCGATCGAGGTGTGGCCCTGGGTCCGGGTGGGATCCTCGGGCGGATTCGCGAGCATGACTTTCAACTTCGCCCAATCCGTGTTTGTCGGATTGTGGTAAATCTTGGCCACCAGATCCGGGTGCCCGGGAACTTCGTAGACGCGGGCCTCGCCACCCTCACCCAGCGGGTTACCCAGGGTGATGACCTCTTTGGTTGAGCCCCGGCGCAGACGCATGTGTTACCGCAACGAAACCGCCAGAACCAGAGTCACGTCGTCGTCGGTCTTGCGGGAGATTTTGTCAGAGCCCAGAAAGGCGGCAAGCTCGGCGTGACCCTCACGCGGATTGGAGGAGGCGGCGAAACGTAAAAGGGGCAGAAAGAACGGGGCATGCGGTTCGCCGGAGGGCAACTTGAGGGCGACCCCCTGAAGTCCATCGGAAAGAAGAGCGAGACCAAACGCCGGTTGCGGGAGCATGCGGACTTGAGCGGTCTCCACCGCGTTGGGAGAAGTGAGAAAGGTGGTCTCATTGAGATACTCGCCGAGGATGGGCAGCGTGAGTCCTTCAATCGCTGCGCGGTCCTCCGATGAGGCGACGGCGGCTCCATCGCCGATCTGAGCGGCGGCGATGGCGTCGGGCGTGGCGATGACGGCAATCAACGTGGTGGAAAAATCTCGCGGGTTTCTGTCGCGGGCCGCCGCTTCTTTCGTCACGGCGTCCCGAGCGCGCATCAGAATGTCAGATAGCAGCGTCTTCCACCCGGCTTCCTCTACCGGCCAGGCAGACAGCGAGTGACACCGGGCCGCTTCGACAACGGCGGCAACGGCAATCGCCGCCCCCTGGCCGCCGAGGGCGCAGGAACCCGCCCCATCGGCAACGGCGGCCACCAGGGCGCCGTCCGGAAGTGTGTCCCATGCGTGTGCGTCCTGACACGGTTCCCCCCGCGCTTGATGTCCGGCTCCCGTAACAGAAGCGCCAATGACACGCCAACTTCCGCCAGCCTCGCCCTGCCTGTTCACGGAATCTAAACCTTGGTCCAGCCGGCCGGCGCGGGAAGGGCTACCATGTCGCCTGGTTTTGAATTGGAGACCGCTGAGGCGCTGCGGGAAAGCCACACGAACAACTCAACGAAATTGAGGCCCTTCAGTGGGAGCGGTGGGCGATCGGGGCTGCTGATGGAGGCAAGCTGCGCCATGTTCGCTCCGTCCACTCCCACGGCGAAGAATGCTACGCGCTTGGCGTTCTCGGCATCATGTACGCGCTGAGCCGCGGCGGCCACCACTCCATCGGCTTCTCCTTGTGGCTCGCCGTCGGTGATGAGGAAGATCCAGGGCCGGTAGTATTGGACGCCGTTCTGGCGGTAGGTTGCTTTCCGGCCCTCAACGAGGTCCAGCGCCTGTTGGATGGCGCTTCCCATATGGGTCAGGCCCTGGGCCGTCAGGACGGGAGCATCAAACTGGTCGGCTGTGGTGAAATCGCGGACCACCTTGACCTCGCTGTCGAAAGTCACAACCGCCACTTCCACGCGGCGCGAGGCCAGCGCGTCTCGCGCGATGTCGTTCCTGAAAGCCTGAAGGCCGGCGTTGAGGGCGTTTATTTTGTCGCCCTGCATCGAGCCCGATGTATCAAGCAAAAGCACGCACGCGCATCGCGGTTCGGGATTTTCAGCGAACTCGATCGCATCGGCATCCAACCTGGTTCCTGGCGCCATGTGGTCCCTCCAGGGTAGAGATGAGATTACACCGAGTGTTGTTACCGGAGTACTTTGAAACACTATCACAGATCCCAGATGTATGCATCCGGGCCGGAAGCAGGGAAGGGGACGGCGGGAATCGCCTTCGCACGGCCGGGCTGGCTGGGTCGCGGAATCCGAGCCACCCGGGGGGCGGACGTGGCGAACCAGGGCCATTGACAGAAATCTGTACAAGAGCTACGCTTGGGCCATGGAAGTCATTTCGTACACCTACGCGCGCAACCACCTGGCCGAGGTTACCGATCGGGTTTGCGAGAGCCGGACTTCGGTTGTGATTACCCGTCAAGGTGCGCCCAGTGTGGTGTTGCTGTCGCTGGAAGACTATGAGGCGATGGAAGAGACCGCCTACCTGCTGCGGAGTCCGGTGAACGCCGCGCGGCTGGCTGAGGCGGTGACGCAGATTGAGTCCGGACAGGGCACTGAGCGTGACTTGATTGATCCGGAATGAAAGTCCTCTTTACCGAGCGTGCCTGGGAGGATTACCTTTACTGGCAGCAACATGATGCGGCCGATGTGAAGCGAATCAACGCGCTGATCCGTGACATCCAGCGAAATCCGTTTGCGGGCCTGGGCAAGCCGGAAGCACTTCGTTTCAGCATGTCCGGCTATTGGTCTCGCAGGATCGATCAGGAACATCGGCTTGTGTACAAGGTGGCCGGCAATTCGATCCATCTGGCCCAATGCCGATACCACTACTGAGAACCTGATCCCGGCCGCGCTGCCTCTGTCGAGACCGCCCTCACCGGGCATTCACACGGCTGTGGTGATGGCGGTGATTGCCGTGAGCAACAAAAAGATCCAAATATTTTGTCGGAACCTGGCCCGTTTTGCGCAATTGGTGTATAAGGCCAATCGGCATGCGAACGCGGGATTGTAACAATTCGGGTAACAAGGCGGGGCTTCTCGTTCTGTTGGCGGCGTGCATCCTGGGGACTTCGAGCTGCCGGAATGTGACGGTGAATACGGTAGTGGGCGCGGACGCGTCGATGCAAGCGCGGCCCGACTGGGCAGCAGCTGTACGCGTGCTCTGGGATGAAGCGGCGGCGCGATTCGAAAAACAGTCAGGAGTGAGGTTCCGCATAGCGGATAGCGTGCCGTGGAGTCCCCGCGAGGCCGCCGGCCTGCGCAGAAGACTTTGGAGCGGGCTATCGCCGGAAACCGAAAGGCGCGATGTGGTGGCGGTGGTAGTGGCCGGAAGCACTGCTCAGTGCAGAGTGACGCCGTTTGATGATCAAATGATCGCCGTCTTGAACCTGGACGGAGACCGGGCGGCCAATGTGGCTGCGCTCGAAGCCGCTTTCCGCCGGATTTATGGCGTCGAACGTGAGCCACCGGGTGAGCAGGATGCGGCGAGGTTGCGGCAGATGAGAGACTTCCCGTTGCGCGGCGGCTTGGATGGCTGGTCGAAGGCGAAGGATGCGTATCTGGAAAGAGTCTGGCGGCAACTTGGCGAGTCAGACGATCAACTACGTTCTTTCCTGATCGGTGTCTTCGAGTCGCAAGGGCTTACGCGCCGCGTGGCGGAGTACCGCGAGGCGGCGGTGGCGGCGAAACCCGGTGACGGCAAGCTGCTTATGGAGTGGGCCGTCGCGTTGCAAAATGACGGGCGGCCGGGGGAAGGAATCCCGGTGATGGCGCGGCTGCTGCGCATGGCTCCGGACTATCCGGGCGGGCATACCCGGCTCGGCATCCTGCAGGCGCTGGATGGAAAGAAGGCGCCGGCGGAGCAATCCTTTCGGCGGGCGCTGGAATTGCAGCCCGACGACGTCACCGCGCGCGTGAACCTGGGCG
This sequence comes from Bryobacteraceae bacterium, assembly GCA_033762895.1. Lineage (GTDB taxonomy): Bacteria > Acidobacteriota > Terriglobia > Bryobacterales > Bryobacteraceae > CADEFT01. The sequence continues at coordinate 28,613 of JANRLE010000069.1, forward strand.
CGCTGGTGATCGAGCAACTGGGCCGGCGGGAAGAGGGAATGGCGCACTTTCGCGAAGCTGCGGCGCGCCACCCGGAACATGAAGGGGCCAGAAAGAATCTTGCCCTGGCAATCGCCGCCCGGCGGGGGTTGGAGAAGAAGTTGGAAGAACTGAAGGCTGCCGTTGCCGGGAAGGACGGCGGTGGGGAATATCTTCGCCTGGGCATCGCCTACGCGCGCCTGGGCCGGATGGCAGAGGCCGCCAAAGCGCTTTCTGAGGCCGTACGCCGGGAACCGGGTTCGCCGCAGGCCAGGCGGAACTACGCGACAGTGGCGCTGCTACAGCGGGATTACGGGAACGCCCGGCGGGCGGTGGAGGAGATGCGGCGGCTTGGCATGGCGGTGGATCCCGCCTTCGCGGCTGCCCTGGAGGGCGCCGCCGGGATAAGTGAGTCACAAAGGTGAGTAAGATCGAAGACTTGTGCCGTTCTAGACGGCATGGTAAGTTATCGAGCTAAGGAACAAAGCAGGATCTATGTCAGGAAAACGCCGTATCCAATGGTTGGCGCTGATTTCGTTCAGCGTGTGCCTTCCGCTGCAAGGGGCCGCAGTGAGGCAACTGAGCGACTTTCAGGCGAATGTGCTTGGAGCCAACGACGACAGCTTCACCGGGCCCCACAACCTGGGGTTCACGGCGAACCTCTTCGGAGTGAGTACCACGCAGGTGTTCGTTAACAATAATGGAAACATCACAATTGGAGCGGGGCTGGCAGATTTTACGCCCAATCCAATCGGCGGATTGAACCAACTGATCGTGGCGCCCTTCTGGGCCGACGTCGATACCCGACTCGGCAATGTGGTCACTTTCGGGACTTCGACCATCGGAGGCAACTCCGCATTTGGGGTGTGGTGGAACGACGTGGGATACTACGCCGGCCACACCGACCGGCTGAATGACTTCCAACTCGTGCTAATCTCCCGGACCGATACGTGCCCGGTGGGTGTGCCGAACTGCGGCAACTTCGACATCGAATTCAACTACGACCAGATCCAATGGGAAACTGGCGATTTCAGCGGCGGCACCGGAGGTCTCGGTGGCACGCCGGCCCGCGCTGGGTATTCGAACTCGGCGGGCGCCAGTTTCGAACTGCCCGGATCGGGAATCAGTGGTGCGTTTCTTGACGGGGGTTCGAACGCGTTGATCTCGGGTTCGTTCAACTCCACGGTTGCCGGCCGCTATTTATTCGAAGTGCGAAACGGCTCTGTGGGTACGCCTGGAGCTACGCCGCAGACTCCGATTCTGCCCAATGGCACGAACGCTGCGGGGCAGTGGTTATTTGTTGGGATTCCCACCGGCCTTTGGTCCGACCCGCCGAATACTTACGGATTCGACTACGCCGGCACCGGCGGAACGCTGTTCACTCAAGTGGGACTACCCACCGGCTTTCTGGATCCCTTCAGCATCTTTACAGGTCCAACGTTTTCCACGCTGCTGGGGACCTTCGCCGGCGGAACCACGGTGGACTTCGTGAGCCTTGCGGGGAGCGCGTTGAGCCAATTCCGCATCACGGGTATCAATCCGACGTTCGATTCGACTGCGAATCCGGCGGGT
>JANRLE010000070.1:0-2841 GCA_033762895.1 Bryobacteraceae bacterium
ATGGTTACTCCGGGTTTGATGCCGCCGCCGGCGGCCCACATGGTGAAGGCTCGGGCGTGGTGGTCGCGGCCGAGGAACTGCGATCCGGAGCGGTTTTCGTTCATCGGGGTGCGGCCGAACTCGCCGCCCCAGACCACGACGGTGGAATCGAGCAAGCCCCGCCGCTTCAGATCCTTCACCAGCGCGGCAGCGGCGCGGTCGGTGTCGCGGCACAGCAGGGTGAGCTTGTTGACGATATCCTCATCGTTCGAAGATCCGTGTGTATCCCAGCCGCGGTGATAAAGCTGGACGAACCTGGCGCCGCGTTCCACCAGACGGCGAGCCAGCAGGCAGTTATTGGCGAACGAATTCTGCCCCGGGGTGGTGCCGTATAACTGGTGCACCTCGTCGGGTTCCTTGGATATGTCGGCCAAGTCCGGCACGCTCATCTGCATCTGGTAGGCCATCTCATAGGCAGCGATGCGGGAGGCAACCTCGGGATCGCCGGTGTCGTTCTGATGGGCGGTGTTCATGCCGCGCAGCAGGTTCAGGGAGCGGCGCCGCGTCTCACGGCTGACGCCATCGGGATTGGAGAGAAAAAGAACCGGATCTCCGGAACGGCGGAACTCCACGCCCTGATACGCCGATGGAAGGAATCCTGAGCCCCAGCATGACTTGCCGCCGTCGGGCGCGTTCTTGCCCGATAGCAGCACCACAAAGCCGGGCAGATCCTTACTTTCCGAACCGATGCCGTAGGTGACCCAGGCGCCCATCGACGGCCGCCCCGCCACCTGATGGCCGGTGTTCATGAACAACTGTGCCGGGGCGTGATTGAACTGCGTGGTGTGCATCGACCTGATGATGGCCACGTCGTCGGCGATGCCGGAAAGGTGCGGGACAAGGTTTGAAAGCTCCGCGCCGCTTTGTCCGTACCGCTTAAACGTGTGTGGCGAGCCGAGCAGTTTCGGCACGCCCTTGATGAAGGCAAACCGTTCGCCCTTGATCAACTCGGCCGGACAGGGCTGGCCGTCAAACTCGTTCAGTTTCGGCTTGTGGTCGAACATGTCGAGTTGCGAGGGGCCGCCGGCCATGAAGAGGAAGATGACGTTTTTGGCTTTGGCCGTGTGGTGGGGGGCTTTGGCCGTTTGCGCGAGCGCGAGGGTCCCGATGCCGAAGCCGGCCTGCGCAAAGAAATGGCGGCGGGTGATTTGAAGCAGTTCGGGGTTCATCGGTTACTCCTTGGTAAGCGCCTCATCGAGATTCAGCAGGACATTGGCCAGCATGGTGTACGCCGCCTCCGCATCGCCGCCGCCGAGTTTCTTCGCCTCGTCGGGATGCGCGCGGAAATATCCCCGTTCGCCTTCGAGCCAACTCAACATCCGATCGAGTTCCACGGGTTTGGCCCCGCGGCCGGTGACCACGCGAAGGCCGAAGTCCACGCGGGCGCGGTCGGAATCGCCACCCTCACGCAGCATTCGCGTGGCCAGCGACTTCGCCATCTCAAAGAACGTCTCGTCGTTCAGCGTGGTCAACGCCTGCAGGGGCGTGTTGGTGCGCACGCGCCGGACGGTGCACACTTCGCGGCTGGTGGCGTCGAAATTCACCATCGCGGGGTACAGGGCGGACCGGCGGATGAAAGTGTAGAGGCCGCGGCGATACTTATCCTCCCCTTCGCTTTCCACCCACTTATCGTCGCTGTAGGGGATATCCCAAACACCCGGCGGCTGAGGGGGAAACACACTGGGCCCGCCCACCTTGGCGCTGAGCAGTCCGCTGGACGCGAGCGCGGCGTCGCGGATCATCTCGGCTTCCATGCGGAAGCGGGGGCCGCGCGAGATCAGCTTGTTATAAGGATCGGTCTGCAGCAGTTCTGGCGTAGCGCGCGAATCCTGGCGGTAGGCGGAGGAGGTTACGATGAGGCGGTGCATGGCCTTCATGCTCCAGCCGCGGTCCATAAATTCGGTTGCCAGCCAGTCGAGCAGTTCGGGGTGGGTGGGCCGCTCGCCCTGGGAACCGAAATCCTCGCTGGTCTCGACGATGCCGCGCCCGAAGTATTGCTCCCAGATGCGGTTGACGGCGACGCGGGCGGGTAAGGGGATTCTCTTTGCTGGCGAGCCAACGGGCGAGGCCCAGGCGGTTGGGCGGATCATTGGGTTGCAGGGGATGGAGCGTTGCGGGCACATCGGCGAACACCTTATCCGCCTTGCTCGCGAACATGCCGCGCGTGCGTACAAAATCGAATGGGCGATCCGATCCGCCTTCCTCTTTCATCACCAGCGCGGTGACAATGCCCATGCGGTCGAGTTCGGCGCGGAGTTCTTTCAATTTGTCGCGATCGGCGGCGAGCGAAGGGGCGATGGAGCGATAGAATTCCGCCAGTTCCTTGGAGGGTTGGAGCGAGCGGAACTTCGCCTTTACGCCGGCGATGGTGGAAGGGTCCCTGGCCGAAGTGGCGGACACGCGGAAGTGTCCCAGACCCTGTCCGAGGAAATCGGAGAACTGGTCAATGGAGACGCGCAAGCCATCGGCGGGCACGTGGAGGGGTTTGCGGAACACCAGCACAAGCTGGCGCGGGATGCGCTTTTCATCGCGGGAAGCGTCAACGTACCACAGGCTTTTGGTGCGCGTGTCGGGCGCGCGCCCGTCGTCGCTTAGCACGCGGGAGAACTCTACTTTTTCTCCGCCGGCCTCCACGCGCACGCCGGTGAGCAGGAAGTTGCCATAGATGTCGCGGCCCGGGCCGTGGCGGGGGAGGGAAGCATGGGGCATGGCTTCAATGCGCAACCCGGTGATCTGGCGGAGTTCGCCGCTCATTTGGAGGCGGTAGGTTTCGCGCATGGAGTTTTCGCCCGATACGAGAAT
>JANRLE010000071.1:0-43766 GCA_033762895.1 Bryobacteraceae bacterium
CTGCAAGGGCCCAAGAACTTCCAGACCGACATCTCGCTCTACAAGGAGTTCCGGCTCAATGAGCGTTGGAAACTCCGCTTCAATGTGGATGCATTCAATGCCTTCAACATGCAGGGGCTTGTGAACCCCAACGCCTCTGACGGCATCCAGCAACTGCAGACTTCTTACTGGACGCCGAGGCAGATCCAGTTCACCGGCCGGCTTTCGTTCTAGAACCGCCTCCTGCGGCAGACAAATTTATCACCGGACTCTCACTTCCACGCCGTCTCTCCGTTCTAACCGGCGTTGGGCGTCGTACAATAGGCCTTGGTCTGATTTCACAAGATGGAGCAAAGCCGCACCGCTACCCGCGTTCTGATAGTCGACGACGAAGAATCACAACGCAGTGCACTCGCACAAATGGTCTCCGGCTGGGGTTTCACCACCGAAACCGCGGCCGACGGACAGGAAGCCCTGGATAAACTGGAATCCTTCCAGGCGAACGTCATCCTCACCGACCTGATGATGCCTCGCCTGGACGGCAAGCAGTTGCTCCGGCATTTGAACGATTCCGGATCCTCGATTCCGGCCCTCGTGCTCACCGCTTTCGGCAACCTCGAAACTGCGCTCGAAACCATCCACGATCTGGGCGCCTACTGGTTCCTGGAAAAGCCGATCCAGCCCCGGGAACTGCGCCTGTTGCTCGAGCGCGCTGCCGCGCAGAGCAAACTCGCCGAGCGCGCCGCCCGCCTTGAGATCCAGCTCAGCTACCAGGGCGTGTTGGGCGAACTGGTGGGCGGGTCCCGCAACATGCAGCAGGTGTTCGCCCTGGTGCGGCAGGTGGCGCCCAGCCGCGCCGCCGTGCTGGTGCGCGGAGAAAGCGGAACCGGCAAGGAACTGGTGGCGCGCGCCATCCACACCTTGAGCCCCCGACACAGTGGGCCCTTTGTCGCCGTCAATTGCGCCGCTCTGCCGGAAACACTCATTGAAAGTGAACTGTTCGGTCACGAAAAAGGCGCCTTCACCGGAGCTCTTGAACGCCGCGCCGGCTGCTTTGAACTGGCCCACGGCGGCACACTGCTGCTGGATGAAATCGGCGACATGCCCTTTCCCACACAGGCTAAGCTGCTGCGCGTGCTCGAAGATTCCCGCGTGCGGCGCCTCGGCGGCAAGCAGGAGATGACCGTGGATGTGAGGGTGGTGGCCGCCACCAATAAGTCCCTGGAGGAAGGCATCCGCAAATCGACCTTCCGCGAGGATCTTTATTACCGGCTCAACGTCTTTCCCATTCACCTCCCCCCGCTGCGCGAACGCAAGGACGATCTGCCCATGCTTTGCGCCGCCATCATCCAGGATTTGAACCGCAAACACGAGTGTAAGGTGACGGAGGTCTCCCCACAGGCTCTCGAAAAACTGGAACATTACAACTGGCCGGGCAACGTCCGCGAACTTCGCAATGTCCTCGAACGCGCCGTGATCATCGTCGGTGAAGGCGCCATCAACGTAGCCCAACTCCCGGCCAGTTTCAGCGGCGCCGAAGCTCGCACCGTGCCCTCGGCGGAAGCCGCCAGCAGCGGGCCCGCCGTCAGCCTGCCGGTCGGCGTCACCATTGATCAGGCCGAACGCGCCGTCATCGAAATGACGCTGCAGCACACCAGGAACAACAAGACGCGCGCCGCTGAAATCCTCGGTATCAGCCTGAAGACCCTCTTCAACAAGCTGAAAGGTTACGGAAGCACCGACGCCGCCGGAGACGAAACCTCCCAGGTTTAACGCTCTATGTCACTCAAGGCCCGGCTGTTGACGCTGGTGGTACTGCTGGTCACCATCATCGTCACCGTCTTGTCCGCCGTCCATCTCAACAGCCTGGTTCGAAACTGGACCGACAGCGTCAGCGAACGCTCCGACATGGTCACCCAGCAGGTCAAGCGCCTCGTTCTGTCGCGCATCCAGGAAAAATCGGCCGACATCTATCCCGCCCCGGCAAACCTCGAGGAAAGCAAGAAACTGTGGACCCAAATCGTATCACAGGACCGCCAACTCATCGACATCATCCGCGACACCATGCTCGCCGCCAAGACGATCATCGAGGTCTCCGTGGCCGATGAGTTTAACGAGATCCTGGTGTCGTCGGATCCCACCAAGATCGGCACCATGATGCGCAGACGCCGTTCCTTTTCCGAGTGGCGCAACAAGCAGGTCACCGACCGCCTTCTGGAGTTGACCGGTGGCGAGCAGGACTACGAAATTCTCATGCCACTGGGCGTGCCGCAACAGCGGAGCCCGATCTTCACCATCCAGATCGTCGAGTCCAGCGGCCTGCTGCGGACTTTTCTTCTGCCACAGCTCTACACGCTGGGCATCATCACCGCCGCATCGCTGCTGTTGTCCATCGCGCTCGGGACCTTTTCCGCCAGCCTCGCCCTGGGCCCACTCACCCGCATCAGCAAAGAGATTGACCGCATCGCCAGTGGCGGCCCTTTCCCCAAGGAAGACGAAAAGGAAACCCTCGGCAAGACGCGCGAACTGGCCATCGTGCAGTCCAAGCTCAACCTGCTGGGCCAGCAGATCCGCGGCGCCCAGGAAGAGTCCGCGCATCTGCGCGGCAACATCGAATCCCTCCTCCAGCGCATGGAGGAGGCCGTCCTGCTGTTTGACCGCTACGACCGGCTGATTCTCGCCGGACCGGCCGCCGAGCGTCTGCTTGAGTCCAAGGACAAGATCCTCGGCCGCCGGCTGGACGACGTCTTCCCCCCCGCCACGCCGCTAGGGACCGTGATCCAACAGGCCATCCGCCTGGGCAAGCCCGCCCGCGATCAGTTGGTGAATTTCGAACGCGAAGAAGGCCAGCCCCTCAGGCTGCTGATCAACATTACGCCCCTGGCTGACCGATCGGGAACCCTCATCACTCTCCGCGATGCCGAGAGCCGCAAGCAGTTGGCCACCGAGTTGAACATCTCCCGCCGCCTGGCTTCCATCGGGCAGCTTACCGGCGGCGCCGCCCACGAGATCAAAAACCCTCTCAACGCGATTGCGCTCCAGTTGGACGTGCTGCGCGGCAAAGTGGAGGAATCCAGTCCCGACGCGCACGTCGAGATCAACGTCATTTCGCGCGAGATCCGCCGCTTGGACCGCGTCGTGAAGACCTTCCTTGACTTCAATCGTCCGGTCGACTTTAAGGCTGAAGACGTCGACCTGGTGGCGCTTACCCGCGAAGTCGCCTCGCTGGTCACCCTCCAGGCCGCCACCCAACGCGTCACCATCGACTTCAGCGCCGACCCTCCCCACACGCTCATCCGCGCCGACCAGGATCTGCTGAAGCAGGCGGTTTTGAATGTCGTCATGAACGGCATCGAGGCCATGCGAAGCGGTGGCGTTCTGCGCATTGCGGTCACACGCAGCGCCGACGACACCGCTGTACTCACAGTACAGGATGAAGGCCCCGGAATATCGGAATCTAACCGCAGCAAAGTTTTCCAGTTGTACTACACCACCAAGGAGAAGGGAACCGGTATCGGCCTGGCTATGACGTTCAAGACGGTGCAATTGCACAATGGTACAATCGAATTCACAAGCGAAATTGGAAAGGGCACTACCTTCCGGCTTGAGTTCCCGCTCTCCCCGCAGGCGGTCTGACTGGCGCTTCTGATCGGCGATGGCAATCTGATGGACCGGGAAAAACAGAACGATTTGTCAAAGCGTGCCTGGGTCGCGGGCGCGGCCCTAATCGTTGTGGCGTTCGCTCCCGCCTGCCGGAAAAAAACTCCCACGCCCTCGCCAACCCCACCGGCTCCCATCGTAGTTCCGCGCGAGGCCCCTCCCAAGAAGGACATCAATCTTCCGGACGCCCCTCCCATCGCCACCAAGGCTCCCGATAGCACCACGCCGCCTTCGGTGGGAACCAAGCCTCCGGTTCTCAAGCCTCCCGCCGCCCCGAAACAGCGCCGCCGCACCCGCAACGCCAGGAAGGCCGCCGAACCGAAATCCAACTCCCGCTCCACAGAAGATGCTAAGGTGGAGGCGCCCCAACCGGCCGCGCCCAATGAGACCGTGACCCCGCCTCAACCGGCTGCGCCCCAACTCGGCCAGATGCTGAGCACGCAGCAAAGCAAAGAGTTTAACCGCAAACTGGATGCAACAATGGATCGGGTGAAAAACACGGTGGCGATTATTCACACCAAAGCGTTGAATAGCGAACAGAAGGAAGTTGTAGGCAGGATCAGAAATTTCCTAGCGCAGGCGGAGCAAGCGCGTGAACAGGATCTTGTCAGCGCCGTCAATCTAGCGGAACGGGCTGACCTGCTCTCGCGTGATCTGCTCGAGCGCCTGCGCTAAGTCAGGCAGAGGTGCGGCGGAGGTTGACGCGTCCCCTACCTTCGCTGCGCCGAAGTAAGAGCGGAGGAGTTCTCAACTTCGGGCGCAAACAATCGAACTTCTACGCGGCGATTCTGGCGGCGGCCCTGTACGGTCTTGTTCTCACCGATCGGTGACTCGCTGCCCGAACCGATCAAATGAATCCGCCGCAGCGGAATCTTATGCACGTTCGTTAAGTATCGCACAACTGCGGCCGCTCGTTTCTGGCTCAGTTCGAAGTTCACCGCCGGCGAACCGACCGAATCGGTGAAACCTTCCACTTCCAGCACAAATCGCTTGCGATTGGCGGCATCCTTGGCGATCTCATCCAACTGCGCCTTTGCGTCGGCTGAAAGCTCGCTCTTGCCGAAGCCGAACAGCACACTGTCAGTCTTGGCGATCTTGAACTGATCGCGCGCTTCTATGTAGTTCTCAATCACGTTGCCGCGGTTTTCAGCGTAGGTGCGCGCATCGCCGGCCTTCTTGTCCGCCGCCGCCGCTGCCGATTGCGCCGCCGCCCCGGTGGCGGTGATCTGCTCAGCGTTTTTCTTGGTTGCGTTATCGACGTCGATCACCTTCTCTTTGGTGCGCGACAGGTCGGTTTCCAGCCCCTCGATCGCCGTGCCTTGCTCGGTCGTTTTTGCCTCCGATTTCGACATTCGATCTTCGAGCGGGCTGATCCGCTCTTCGAGAGGCTTTACCTGCTGTGAAACATGTTTGCGCGTTGCCAGACACCCCGTGCTGGTGAAAGAAAATGCTACACCAGCGGCCGCAACCGCGACTTGCCATTTCAAATTCATCATCGTCATATCCTTTTGACCCCCAGGACTTATTGTACGTCAGCCCACTTTTGCTCGCCAGTGGCGGCAACGCTTCGGAGGATCGCGTTTCAGGGAGCCGCCACCGGCAAACACACCCGCGGGAGAGACCACGGGAGGCTGTATGGCCAGACCGGACGGATGCACACTACACCGGCCGAATCCTTACACCGTTCTAAGGTCTGCACCACCTCCGCTTTAATGCCCTGCACGTACCCTGCCAAACCCGTATCGATTCTCCACGGTCCTGACCATCCGGACTGTCTATTCGTCACAACTCCCTGGAGAACCAACTACTTTGGCCCACTCTTTCGGCCCCTGCCGGATTTTGCGCCCCTTTCCTATTACCCCGCATGGGTCTGGACCATACCCCCCATGCGTCCGTGAGACTATGCGGGCGATTCCTGCACTTTCTACGTGCAGGAAAATTTTCCATCCATCATGCACCTTGCCGACAGCCTGGCCGCCTACTGCCTGGCCCCCCTCGCTTGCTGGATCCTGCTCAGCGGCGCCGACGACGTGTTTCTCGACCTCGTCTGCCTGTTCACGTGGCTTGCCAATCGCTCTATCTTCCGGCGCGTGGACCAACAGGCCGAGGAAGCTGAGGTCCTCTCGGCCCCTCAGAAACGTTGCGCCATCTTTGTCCCCTGCTGGCATGAAGATACCGTAATCACTCAAATGGTTATGAATAATCATTCACGAGTCACCTATTCCAATTTCGACTTTTTTCTCGGCGTCTATCCTAATGATCTCCCAACCACGCAGGAAGCCGCCGCTCTGGCCCAGCGGTTTCCCCGTGTCCACGTGGCCATGTGTCCGCACGACGGGCCGACTTCCAAAGCCGATTGTCTGAATTGGATCTACCAGCGCATGATGGACTTCGAGCGCGAGCACGGATGCCGATTCGACATCGTCATGACGCACGATGCCGAAGACGTCATCCATCCCACCGCGTTGCACTGGATCAACTACTACATCGACGCCTACGACATGGTGCAGGTTCCGGTCCTGCCATTGCCGACCCCGTGGTCCGATTTGACCCACGGCGTCTATTGCGACGAGTTCGCCGAATTCCAGACCAAGGACATGCCCGGCCGCCAGATTCTGGGCGGCTTCATTCCTTCCAACGGCGTTGGAACCGGATTTTCCCGTTGGGCCCTCGACAAACTGGCTGAGGATCGCGGCCGCATCTTTCAGCCCGAGTGCCTCACCGAGGATTACGAAAACGGACTGCGCCTGCATCTGTTGGGCTGCCCCCAGTTGTTCATGCCCATTCGTATGCGTGACGGCGACCCGGTAGCCACGCGCGAGTACTTCCCCCGCACCTGCCGGATGGCCATCCGTCAGCGTACACGCTGGATGACAGGCATCGCGCTGCAGACCTGGGAACGGCACGGCTGGCGCGGCGGCATTGGCACAGTGTACTGGCTGTGGCGCGACCGCAAAGGCCTGATCGGAAATCCGGTGAGCATGATCACGTCACTGATGTTCGCCTACGGATTGGCTACCTGGTGCCGGAGTGTCACCACCGGCTCACCGTGGGGTTTGGCCGGCGCGGCAGACGGCCCCGTGATGGGCTGGCTGCTGTCCATCACATCCGCGCTGCAGTTCGTTCATCTCGGGGTTCGCGCCTGGTGTACGGCCAGGATCTACGGGTGGCGTTTTGCCGCACTGGTTCCCCTCCGGGCGCTCTTTGCCAATTACATCAACTTCCGGGCCACCGCCGGCGCCATCCGGCGCTACGCCGCCTCACGCTGGTTTCACCATCCGCTGGTCTGGCTGAAGACGACGCACACCTACCCCACCGGGCAGGCTGCCGCAACGCCCGCCACTCTGGCCGAAATCCTCGTTACCGGCGGGTTGATGCAGGCCGCCGAACTGGAGGCTGCCGCGGCCGCCAAGCCGCCCGAAATTGCTCTGCATGAATACCTTCTCTCGCGCGGAATGTTGGAGGAAACCCAACTCTACGAGATGCTCAGCGTCCTTGTAAGAATTCCACTGACGCGCATCGAATCGAGAAGAATCCGCCGCCGTGTGGCCCGCGCGCTGCCCCGCCACGTGATGGAGCGCTGGCGCGTGGTTCCCTTCCAGGTAAGCGGCGGCCATCTTTTTGTCGCCTCACCGGATCCTCCGGGAAAGCCGCTTCTGGAACAACTGCAACGCTTTACGCGGCTGGCCTTGCGCTTTCATCTGATCACGCCGGCCAACTTCGAGCGTCTTCGCCGTGAGTTGCTCTAGAGGCCTCCCCCCGAACGGCATGCGACGTGCTACATCCGGCACAAGTGTCCATCGGAGGCAATCGCAATCTATCGGTCCTGGCATTCTTAGTCGCTCTGCCGGCATCGGCGCAAAACGCCATCTCCTCACTCCAGTTCCTCCCGGATGCGCCCACTGTCGCCAGCATCGGCGCGCGAATCACTTACCTCGGCGATGATAATCGCAATGCCGCTGTGGGTTGGCGCTTCCGCGCCGCCGGAGAGAGCGCCTGGCGACCGGCGCTGCCGATGCTGCGCGTGCGCACCGACACCGTGCCTTCCCTTGCGCTCGCCCGCCAGTTTGCCGGCAGTATCTTCGATCTGCGTCCCGGGACCAACCATCAATTGGAAGCTACCGTGCTTGACCCCGACGGGGGCGGCGCCACCCTCGCCATATCCATCGCCACGCGCGAGACCCCCCGCGCCAATCCCGCCTCCGCCCGGCCGATTTCCGTATCCGACGTGGCGGGGCTGACCAATGCTCTCAACACCGCCCGCGCCGGTGACGTCATCACGTTGCAGCCAGGCACTTACAACGTCCAATCGCTTCCAATGGGCGCCAGCGGCGCGGCCGGCAATCCGATCTTCATTCGCGGCGCCAGCCAGACGGGCGTGATACTGGACGGTGGCGGCTGCGCCGCCTGTAATATTCTGGAGATCTACGGCAGTTACGTGACGATTGAATCGCTCACGTTGCGCAACGCCTTTCAGGGACTGCGCTTTCTCGGCGCCGGGGCGCAAGGCAATGTGCTGCGCCGCGTCATCCTGAGAAACGTCCTCTATGGAGTGAACGGACGCAACGATCAGCGCGATTTTTACTACGGCGATAACGTGCTGGAAGGCCGCCTGGCGTTTCCACTGGCCTACGACACCGATAGCGGCGCCAACGCCGACAGCTATGGCTTCGCCCTCTACGGCGCCGGGCACGTGGTGGCGCACAACCTGATCTCCGGATTCGCCAACTGCATCGCCATCCGCCAGCGGGGGGCGCGCGCGCTGGACATCTACGGCAACGACATCACTTATGCCTATGACGACGCCATCGAGTTGGACGGGTCCCAGGGCAATGTGCGGGTCTTCCGCAACCGTATCACCAACTCCTATACCGGAATCAGCGTCCAGCCCGTGCTGGGGGGACCGGCTTACATCATGCGCAACACCGGCTATAACATCAAGTATGAGCAGGTGAAGTTTCACTCCCATGCCGTCAACCCGCCCGAACATCCCAGCGGCGTACTAGTCTATCATAACACCTTCCTTTCACCCACCAGGGCGCTACGCATGGAATCGCCGCTGCCCAATTACAACAGCGTGCTGATGAATAACCTGTTTCTGGGGCCGCCCGCGCCGCTGAACGGACAAACTGCGGACTGGGCCGCGCCGCTCAACGACGTGGCCTTCGACTATAACGGCTACTATCCGGACGGTAAGTTCTACTTCAATACTTCTCTCGCCGCGGCGCTTGTCAACTCCCTGGCCTCGGTCTTCACCGCCTTTGGCTTCGAACAGCACGGGCGCCTGCTGAACGCCGGCACGCTCGCCAGCGGCATCAACGGGCCGCCTGAGTTCGCCACCCGCCGCACCCCGCAGGACCCCGTACTGAGCGCGAACTCGCTTGCCGCCGACGCCGCGGCCCACCTGCCCAATATCAACGAAGGCTACTCCGGCGCCGCACCGGACCTCGGCGCCCTGGAGAGAGGCTGTCCGATTCCCACTTACGGTCCGCGCCCAGCCGGAAATGACGAAACGAACCTGAGCCTTGCCTGCTCGGCACCGCCCGCGCCGCCGGTGGCCACGCCAGATATCGCATCTGTCTCCATCGGCGGCCGCACCGCCTCCAGCCGCCTGATCACAACCACCGTCACTCACCCGGCTGGGGTCCAAAACATCACCGCTGTTTCCTTGCGCATCGGCGCCGGCACGGGAGACGCCAACACCTGCGCCATCGACGCCGATCCCGGCGCAGCTACGTTTTACCTGTGGAACGATGCGGGCTCGGCAAGGCTCGGCCCGGCGGGAATTGGATCCGCTTCATCACTGGCCAATAGCCGCTGCTCGGTTTCGGCCCGCTCTATGAAGCTCGAACCTCTGGCCGCCGGGGCGCAGTTGCAGTGGCAGCTCAAGGTCACCTTTGCCGCCTCCTACCGCGAGCGCAAGACCGTGTTCGCCCGGGCCGGCGCCTCCACCGGATCCAGCGGTTGGAAATCGATGGCGGCCGTGGACTGAGTCGCGGCCGGCAAGGGCTTACAATACGAAGTTGCGAAAAGTCCGTTTCGAGATCCAGGCCGTCTGTCCGCTCACCGGCGCGCGCGCCGGGCTGCTGCACACCCCGCACGGCATCGTTGAGACCCCGGTTTTTATGCCCGTCGGCACGCAGGGCACAGTGAAGGGCGTCATGCCGCGCGATCTGTGGACCGACATCGGCGCGCGGATTCTTCTTGCCAACACCTATCACCTCTACCTCCGTCCGGGTCATCTTCTGGTGCGGCAACTCGGCGGGCTGCACCGCTTCATGAACTGGCCCGGCGCCATTCTCACCGATTCGGGCGGATTCCAGGTGTTCAGCCTCTCCAGCCTCCGCAAGGTAACCGAGCAGGGCGTGCTCTTCCGTTCGCACCTGAACGGGGATCCGCACATGTTCACGCCCGCCTCCACTGTCGACGTGCAGGTGGCGCTCGGCAGCGACATCGCCATGGTGCTCGATGAATGCCTGGAATACCCGGCCTCGCATGAGGCGGCGCGCCATTCCATGCAGCGGACCATCCGGTGGGCGCATGAGGCGTTTGACCACTACCGCGGGCTCGATGCGCAGGGCGCGCTTTTCCCCATTGTGCAGGGGTCGATGTATGCGGATCTGCGCCTGGACTGCGCCGGGCAACTGCTGGAGTTGGATGCCGACGGCTATGCCATCGGTGGCTTATCGGTGGGCGAGCCGCGCCCGCTAAGCCTCGAGATGGCATCGGTTGCGGCGCGGGCGCTGCCAGTGGACCGTCCGCGCTATGTGATGGGCGTGGGCATGCCCGAGGAACTCATCGAATACGTCAACCTCGGGGTGGACATGATGGACTGCGTGCTGCCGACGCGCAACGCCCGCAACGGCACGCTGTTCACCTCCGAAGGAAAGGTAGTCATCAAGCAGGCCAGGTACCGGGAAGACGCCGGTCCTCTCGATGCCGCCTGCGCCTGCTATGGCTGCCGCAATTTTTCCCGCGCCTACCTGCGCCACCTGTTTCAGGCCAACGAAATCCTGTTTTCGATGCTGGCCTCGATGCACAATATCCAGCGGTACCTTGACATCATGCGGCAAATCAGGCAGAGTATTCTGCTTGGGACATTTTCAGACCTTCTTGCACGATGGAGGTCTTTGTCCATCGCCGGATCTTGAGGAAAGGGAACGAAGCCCGCGGCGGATGCGGCGGACGGATTCTCCGGCCCGGGGGATCGTCTTGAAGAGGACAGCTTGATTCTCGCGTTAATTCTGTTGCAAGCCACCACGGCGCCCGCGGCGAACCCCGTCATCCAGTTCGTCCCCATACTCGCCATATTCGCCATCTTTTATTTCCTCCTGCTGCGGCCCATGCAGAAGCAGCGCAAGGATCAGCAGCAGATGCTGGCCAATTTGCAGACGGGCCACACGGTGGTGACCAGCGGCGGTATCATTGGCACGATCGTGTCATTGTCGGACGACCACGCCGTCATTCGGGTGAAACCTGACAACGTCAAGCTACAGGTCACGCGCAGTTCGGTGGCGGGCCTGGTTCAGGAGGAGAAGCAGTAATCATCATGCGCAAGAATCTACGTTGGAAGGCGATTGTCATTGCCGCGACCGTGCTGCTGAGCATCTACGGCATGATCGGTATCCCGAAGTCGAAAGACGAACTGGTGGCCAACTGGCGCAACAACATGAAGCTCGGCCTCGATCTGCGCGGCGGCAGCCATCTGGTGCTGCAGGTGCAGGTGCAGGACGCCTTCAAGGCCGAAGCCGACACCGACATTGAGAGGCTGAAAGAGGATCTCAACAAGCAGAACGTACGCTTCGATTCGATGGAACGCAACGATCCGCAGACCCTCGAAGACGCGGGCAAAATCGAGATTACCATCAAAGGCGTGCCTACCGACAAGGTGAGCGCGCTGCGCACCACCATTAACGACAACTACGATTCGTGGAACCTGGTGGCCATCAACAGCCAGGACTACAAGCTGACGATGAAGCAGACCAAGGCGCTGGACCTGCGGCGCGACACGCTGGCCCGTTCCATGAACACCATCGAGGGCCGCATCAACAACCTGGGTCTGGCCGAATCAGCCGTCCAGCAGCGCGGCCGTTCCGATGCCGAATCCGAACTGCTGGTGCAGTTGCCGGGCGTGGACGATCCGGCGCGCATTAAGCAGATCATCGGCACCGCGGCCATGCTTGAACTCTACGAGGTCAAGGACGGACCGTTCGGCACGCAGGAACAGGCGCGGCTGAACTACGGCGGCGTGCTGCCGTTGAATTCCAAACTGATGAAGCAGGCTCAGCGCGCCGATCAGGCCGAGGCCTGGTTTGTGGTGGCGCGCACGCCGGTGGTGACCGGCCGCGACCTGCGCAACTCACGGCCGCAGCAGGGCGAATTCGGCAAGTGGGAAACTTCGTTCACACTCAACCAGGACGCCGCCCGCCGCTTTGAACGCTTTACGGAAAGTCACATCGGAAAGAAGCTGGCCATTGCGTTGGACAACAATATTCGCAGCGCTCCGGTCATCCAGAACGCGATTTCCGACAGTGGACGAATCACCGGCGCAAACGACCAGCAGGAGGCCTCCGATCTGGCACTGGTGCTGCGCTCGGGTTCTCTGCCCGCCAGCATCGTGTACATGGAAGAACGGACCGTGGGGCCGTCGCTTGGCGCCGATTCCATCCGGCAGGGAATTCTGTCGGGTGTGGTGGGCCTGGTGCTGGTCGTCATCTCCATGCTGCTCTACTACAGGAAGGCCGGCATCAACGCGACGGTGGCGCTGGTTCTCAATGGCGTGCTTCTGTTGGGTGTGCTGGCCTATTTTGGCGCGGTGCTGACGCTGCCTGGCATTGCCGGCATCGTGCTGCTGATCGGTATGGCGGTGGATTCCAACGTGCTGATCTTTGAACGAATCCGCGAGGAACTGGCTGCGGGCAAGTCGGCGCTGGCGGCAGTGGAGGCGGGCTTCAGCAAGGCATTTCTCACGATTATCGACACGCATGTCACCACCGTGGTAAGCTGTGCGTTTTTGTTCATTTTCGGAACCGGTCCGGTGAAGGGATTCGCCGTGACGCTGGTTGTCGGGCTGATCGCCAACGTGTTCACGTCGGTGTTCATCTCGAAGTTCATTTTCGATTGGGAACTGGCCGGAAAACAGCAGGTCGCAACTTTGAGTATTTGAGGCCGGTGTGATAGTGTTGTTTGGATCAACCACCCGGGAACTGTTTGGCAGGGCCCGGTGTCTAAGGTAAAGAAAGCGCCGGAATCAGACTGGATCGCATGGAGTTATTCAAGAACACGAATTTCGATTTTCTGGGCAAGAAGTGGCCTTTCATCATTGCTTCGGCGGTGTTGACGGTGGCCGGACTTGCCAGTCTGGTGATGAAGGGCGGGCCCAAGTACGGCATCGATTTCCGTGGCGGCGTGAACATGTACGTGAAGTTCGCGCAGGCGCCGCCGCTTGACAAGGTGCGGTCGGCGCTGGCCGCCAAGGTCGCCGGTGAAATCACGGTTGTGGAAATCCCGGGCACTCAGGAGTTGATCATCGGCACGGAGTTGAAAAGCGAGAAGGAACTGGACTCGGTCCGGCGCACGATGGTGGATGTGCTGGGGGCGACGTTCGGGCAGACCGCGGGCAAACCGGATCTGCACAACACCGGCGCCCAGGCGCTGGCCGACAAGCTGCGGGATCCGCTGGGAAGGGCAGGAGCGGGATTGAATGAGCAGCAGTTGCAGGATCTGGCAAAAGCCGTACTGGCGTTCCGTGACGGCGCGCCCAACTTCGGCTTGATCCCGGGCATTGACTCGCTGTCGTCGGTACCTGGTGTGACGCCGGCGGTGCTGAACGTCCTGAAGCAGGAAGTGGCGCTTTCGCCCTTTGCCATTCGCAACATCGAAATCGTCGGTCCCAAGGTTGGCAATGAGCTGCGCAATCAGGCGATTCTGGCCACTCTGTACGCCCTTGCAGGGATGCTGGTCTACATCGCCTTCCGGTTCGAATGGATTTACGGCGCGGCGGCGGTACTGGCCGTGTTTCACGACGTGGTCATTACCATTGGGCTATTTTCGATCTTTGATAAAGAGATATCTTTGACTGTGATTGCGGCGGTGCTGACGCTGGTCGGCTTTTCGATGAACGACACGATCGTCGTCTTCGACCGCATCCGTGAGAATCTGAAGCTGATGAGGCGGGAAGCCTTCGAAAACCTGGTGAACCTCAGCATCAACCAAACGCTGAGCCGAACCGTGCTGACGTCGGGCCTGACGTTCCTGACAGCCGTTGCCCTGTGGTTGTTCGGCGGTCCAGTACTCAATGGCTTTTCCTTCTGCCTGGTTGCCGGTATCATTGTGGGAACGTATTCCTCAATCTTTATCGCCAGCCCGATTCTGATCTGGTGGAAAAACAAGATGGAGACGGGCGGAAAGACGCCCGGCGCTCCGGTAGTAACCGCTCCGGCTGACAAGAAGCCGGGGCGTCGAGAGTCCGTAAAGGCGGCCAAATAGCCGCAAAACTCCGCCTGCGAGGCGGAAATGGGAGAGGAACGATATGTTTGAACAGAGCCTGGTCGACGGCCAGGGACAGACGAGTAAACCGTGGACGGTTTTCGTATCGTTTATATCGCAGATGCTGCTGACCGGCGTGCTCATCCTGATCCCGCTGATCTACACCGATACGCTGCCGAAAGCCCAACTCACGAGTTTCCTGGTGGCGCCGCCGCCGCCGCCGCCTCCACCGCCTCCGCCGCAGCCGATGCCGGAAGTGAAGATCGTGAAGGTCATCCCGAAGCAGTTTGATGCCGGCCGGTTGACGGCGCCCAAGCAGATCCCCAAAGACATCGCGATGATTAAGGAAGAGGAGCTTCCTCCCTCCATGCCGGCCGTTGGCGTCGTCGGTGGTGTTCCGGGCGGTGTTCCCGGTGGAACCCCGGGTGGCGTGATTGGCGGCATCATTGGCGCGGTACCTACCGCGGCGCCTCCTCCTCCGCCTCCTCCGGTCAAGAAGGAAGAGAAACCGCCAACGCCCCAGCGGATTCGCGTCGGCGGCAATGTGCAGTCGGCCAAGCTGGTCCGGCAGCCGAAACCCGTCTACCCGCCGCTGGCGAAACAGGCCCGTATCCAAGGTACGGTCCGGTTCCAGGCCATCATCGGCAAGGACGGCACGATTCAAAATCTGCAGCTCGTGAGCGGCCATCCGCTGCTGGTGCCATCAGCTACCGACGCGGTGAAGCAGTGGGTCTATCAGCCGACTCTGCTCAATGGCGAACCGGTAGAAGTTGTCACCCAAATTGACGTGAATTTCACCTTGACGCAGTAAAGATCCGATTTCAGGTTGGCGGGGACGCATTGCTTTCCCCCGAATAATTTCAACTCGCAGGAGAAGATTTGACTATGTTTTTCCAGATGCAAGTATGGGCCTTCCTCTTCTTGCAGGAGGCAGTGTCCTTTGACCTTCGTTCGATGTGGAACCAGATGGGCTTCCTGGCCAAGGCCGTGGTGGTCATTCTGTTCATCATGTCGGCCTATTCGATTGGCATTATGATCGACCGGCTTCTGGCTTTCAACGCCGCCAGAACCCAGTCGCGACAATTCGCGCCCGCCGTCGCCGGTGCTTTGCGGGAAGGTAAGTTGGATGAAGCGATTAAGATCGCCGACCGGTACAAAAAGAGCCACCTGGCAAAGGTTGTGGTGGCCGGGCTGCAGGAATTTAAGGCGCACCAGGTAAGCTCCGAGATTCCGGGAGAGGTAATCGAGGCTTCCAAGCGCGCCCTGGAACGTGCAACCGCCATTGTCCACGCCGAAACCAAGCGCGGCGTCAGCTCACTGGCCACCATCGGGTCCACTGCGCCGTTCGTCGGCCTGTTCGGCACCGTGGTTGGCATCATCAACGCGTTCAAGGGCATCTCCACGGAGAAGTCGACTGGTCTCGGCGCCGTGGCCGGCGGCATTTCCGAAGCACTGGTCACCACGGCGTTCGGCCTTTTCGTGGCGATCCCCGCGGTGATGGCGTTCAACTACTTCACCAACCGCGTGGAAGCGTTCGACGTGGAGATGGATAACTCCAGCTCCGAGTTGATCGACTATTTCCTGAAGCGTTCCCAGCGGGTTGGCGCGGGTAAGTAGCAAGCCTCCGGTTGCTTTCGCGAGTTGAAATTCCGTCCGGGACCGCGGTGAACGTCCGTGGTCCCGGCGGCACCGACCGCAGGCTGCCGTAGAAGCGACGAAGGAGACACACGATGCCGAAGCAAAAAGCCCCGCCCGTGGTCAACGACATCAACGTCACGCCGATGGTGGATGTGATGCTTGTGCTGCTGATCATCTTCATGGTCATCACGCCGATGCTCTCCAAGGGTGTCAGCGTGGACCTTGTCAAGACAAAGAACCCGATTGCCATGGCGGATGCGGACAAAGAAGACGCCGTGCTCGTGGCCGTGAGCCGTGACGGCCGCGTTTATCTGAACACCACCCAGTTGACCGCCGACACCTTGCCCGCCAAGGTAAAGGACATGCTCACCAATAAGCTGGACAAGACCTGCTACGTCAAAAGCGACTCCCGTGCGCGCTATGAGACGGTGGTGGACGTGGTGGACAATCTTCGCGCCGCCGGAGTGGACAACATCGGCCTCTTAACTGAACAGGTGCAACAGGACCGGCGCGGCGCCGAACCAGCCGCCGCCAACTAATCGGAAAAGGAGAACTGAACTATGTCAATGGCAGTTGGCGGTCCAGGCGGTGGACCCAAGAACGACATTAACATGACGCCGCTGATCGACGTGCTGCTGGTCCTGCTGATCATCTTCATGATCATCACACCGCTCACGCCCAAGGGCCTGGAGACGCTCATTCCGCAGCCCCCGCCGCCGAACGCGCCGCCTCCGCCGCCTGGTCAGGACCGCACGGTCGTGATTATCATCGAGAAGGATCGATCCATGAAGCTGAACACCGAAGCCGTGACAGCGGAAAACCTGGGTAAGCGCCTGGAAGACGTATTCAAGACGCGCGCCGAACGTGTGGTTTTCGTCAAGGGCGACCCCGATCTGGAGTTTCGTGACGTAGCCACGGCGATTGACATCGCCAAGGGCGCCGGCATCGACAAAGTGGGCTTGATGACGCCGAAGATTGAGGCGGGACAGTAAGAGGAGGATGGCGATGAAGCGCGATTGGAAAGCTTATCTCGGGATTGCCGCGGTCGCCGCGTTGGTGATCGTCGCGTCAGGCTGCGAAAAACTCAAGGCTCGCGACCATCTGAATCATGGAGTGCAGGCCTACAAGAGCGCCAAGTATCCGGAAGCCGTCGAGCATTTCAAGGCCGCGGTGGATCTGGATCCGACGTTCATCACCGCCCGCCTTTACCTGGCCACCGCCTACATGAGCCAGTACATTCCGGGCGCCGAGTCGCCCGAGAATATCGAAATGCATCGTGCCGCCAAGGATCACTTCCTGAAGGTGCTGGAGCAGGATCCGAAGGATAAAATCGCGGTGGCCTCTCTTGCTTCCCTGCACTACAGCCAGGCTCAGGGCATGCCCAAACTCGAGGACAAACTGGCCAAGCTGGACGAAGCCAATCAGTGGTACACCAAACTCGCCGAGGTGGACCCCGAAAATAAGGAAGCCTACTACAGCCTCGGCGTCATTGTGTGGGCCAAGTGGTATCCGGCTTTGATGGACGCCAGAGTGAAACTGGGCATGAAGGCCGAAGATCCGGGTCCGCTGAAAGACAAGAAGGTGAAGGCCGAGTTGAAGGAGAAGTGGGGCGCTTCCGTTGAAGAGGGGTTGAAGCACTTCGAAAAGGCTCTTTCGATCGACCCCGAATACGACGATGCCATGGCTTACATGAACCTGCTCATTCGCGAGAGGGCGGATTTGGCCGACGATGCCGCAGGCTACAAGAAGGACGTGGAAGCGGCGGACGAATGGGTGCAGAAGGCACTGCAGACCAAAAAGATCAAGGCGGCCAGAGCAGCCGAGAAGGCTCAACAGGGAATCGTGCAGGATACCGCCAAGTAGAGCGGGCTCGGCCCGCGAATGTAATGGATTCCGAAGGCGGCTGCTACACGGCGGCCGCCTTTTTCCTTTTTGAGCGGCCTGACTTTGTGCCGATTCCGCGCCGGTTTCCCAACCGGCATTGCCGTTAAATCTATGATAAGAAAGAACCTGTGATTGTGGAATGGCGGGTTGGCTGATTCAACCGTATACTCCGCCTATGGGGGTATTGTAACGGGCCGTTTTCACGTGGGATCTTTCAATGTAAGCCCTTTTCTCATGAAAGAGTTACGTCTGTTATCGATAGCGCGCCAAGGGCTCGAAACTCCGGAACATTCTAAAATGCACACTCGATTGATTCTCGTTGATGATCACCGCATTATGCGTGACGGAATTAAGGCCATGCTGTCCCAGCATTCCGAGGAGTTTGTCATCGTGGGCGAGGCTGAAACCGGCGACGATGCCCTGCGGATGGCGCGCGAACTGCGTCCGGACGTAATGCTGGTTGACATCGGACTGCCCGGTTTGAGCGGGATCGAAGTGACGGTCGAAATTCAGCGCCATTGTCCCGAAGTGCGCGTGATCGTCCTGTCCATGTATGGCGACGAAAGCGCGATCGTGGCGGCGGTTCGCTCTGGAGCCAAAGCCTTCCTGGTCAAGAGTGCTTCGAAGCTTGATCTGATGACCGCGCTGCGCACGGTCTCCCGTGGTGGGTCCTATTTAAGCCCGACGGCGTCAGCCAAGCTATTGTCGCGGCTGCAGAAGCAGAATGACGCTCAGGATGGAATGCCGGAGGAACTGGCTGCTCTGTCGCCGCGGGAGCTTCAGATCCTGCGGTTGGTGGCCGAGGGCAAGAGCAGTAAAGAAGTAGCCTTGCTTCTCAATCTCAGTCTTGAAACTGTGCGCAGCTACCGGAAATCGATGATGAAGAAGCTGCAGGTCAACAACGCTGCTGGCGTGACCCAACTCGCCTTGACGCACGGATTGACACGGCTGCAGCATCCTCCCGGCGCGATGGCCGCTCAGACGCACTAAGCCGGCCCCATTAGGCGAGCATGGTCGCCGGGCCGTTCCTGCCTTCGTGCTTGCTCATCCGCTCCCGCAACTCCGCCCGCGCCCGAAGCAGGCGTGACTTGGCGGCGGCCACCGAGATGCCCAGCTTCGCCGCCACGTCTGGCATCGGCAGGCGCTGGACATCGCGCAGCAGCACCACCGTGCGCAGCAGCGGAGGAATACGCCGGATCTCGCGGTTCAGTACCTGTGCCACTTCGGTGCGTCCCAACTCTTCTTCGGGCGTGGGGCCGGTGGCCGGCAATTCCAAGGTACCCACCTCTTCCCCGATCTGCACGTCATCCATATAGAAGAGCCGCGCGCGCTTGTGCTGCCGCAGGCGCATCAGACACTGGTTCACCACGATACGGGTCAGCCATGTCGAAAATCGCGCGTCCCTCTGAAATTGGTCCAGGTGCTGGAATGCTTTCCAGCAGGCGTTCTGAACCTCATCCTCTGCGTCGTCCTGGTTGCGAAGGATGGAGGTGGCAAGTTTCATGCAGGCCGGCTGGTGACGGCGGATCAGTTCGGCGAACGCGGTGTTGTCGCCTGATTGAGCACGGTCCACCAGAGCTTCGTCGGTTAACTCGGGGAATTGGGGGCCGGAATGTCTCATGGCCTTACCTTAGCAGATAAAAGAGGCGGTTGTGCAGTAGAGCTTCAAGTGACTTTAGTGAAGAGAAAAAATGCTATGCTGATTTCAGTGGAGCTGAATCAATGTTGAAGGATATCACTGCGGTCGACGGGGAAACCAGCGAGCAGACCATTTCCCGCGTTCTAGGCGCCTATGAACTTGGCAACCGGCTGCGGATGCTGCGGCTGAAGAAGAAGATCTCACTTGTCGACCTGGGCAAGCACACGGGTCTGTCCGCCTCGATGCTCTCGCAGTTGGAGAACGGCAAACTGGTCCCGACGCTGCCGACGCTGGCGCGCATCGCCATGGTATTTGACGTGGGCCTGGAGTATTTCTTTGAGGATCGCGGACGGAAGCGGCTGTTCTCCGTGGTGCGGGCGGGAGAGCGATTCCGCTTCCCCGATCGTGCCGATAATCCCACGCCGGCGTACTTCTTTGAAATGCTCGCGTTCTCGGCACAGGAGAAGGCTTTGCAGGCGTACCTGGCGGACTTCCCGGATACAGCCGAGGCCGAGCCGATTCCCCATTTTCATGACGGTGCGGAATTCGTACATGTTCTCACGGGGCAACTGCGCATCCGGTTTCAGGGCGAGGATCACCTGCTGAAGCAGGGAGATAGCGTCTACTTCGATTCTTCCGAGCCGCACTCCTATCAGGCGGTTTCGCCGGCGCAGGCGATCGTCATCACCACTCCGCCGCGGCTATAGAGTGGGCTTCGGTGTGAGATGAGCAATTGACTTGGCAGATGCGGCTGTATTCTATGAATACGAATAGGAGGAATATACATGGCAGGCATTCATCAACTGCTTATGGCTGACGAGTGCTGGCTGGGCTTGGCGAGACTCCATCGGGAGAACCCGGGAAGAACGCGGGTGGGATGTGTCCGGCGGCGAATGATGGTTTCGCCCCTAAGGAAAAGGAAGAAGGTGCCGTCAATTCCATGTTTTGAGGAGAACCCGTCATTCCTGGCCAGAGTGATCGGGCTCAGGAAGGAGATGCTTGCGCGGGGCGACATCTTAGTGACCAGCGCAATGACTGTCGGCGAAATCCTGGTGAAGCCAGCGCTCGAAAACGACCGCAAGGCCGGCGAAAAATACCGGTCCTTTTTCCGGAGTCTCTTCCGTCGAAGTCATCCCGTTCGGATTGAGCGCCGCTGAATACTACGCTGCCATTCGAGCAGACCGTGGCATCTCCAAACCAGACGCGATTCAGCTAGCCTGTGCCGCGGCTCGCGGGGTCGACCTATTCATTACCAACGACGACCGCCTGGCTCGCAAGCGAATTCCGGGGATAAGGTTCATCACGGGGCTGGCCGGTGCTCCGATATAGACTCTGCTATCGCACAGTCGGATACTTGATGCCCAACTGCTCCAGATAGGTCTTGTACTTCGCCGGGTCAAAGTAGAACTTCTCCAACTCCGGGCGGTACTTCGCCATGCGCTCCCTGTTCAACTCGATCGCCGGCTGATCGGATTCGGCGATCAGTGGAATATACTTCTGCTCCCTGGTCTGCACGTCGCGGAAATATTTCCAGGCGTTATCCACCAGCGACGGAGTGAGAAGAATGTCCAGGGCGGTGAGCACCTGCACTTTCGCGCCGATGGTGGATCCCTTGTGGGCAATCGGGGTCGCCATCGCCACCGCGTTCGACCAGTGATGGCCGGGCAGACCGGGTATGTTCGCCGGGTACCGCATGTAGACCATCGGCAGAACCCATGAGACATCGCCAACATCGTCTGAGCCGCCGCCGCGAACCTCACCCGGCGGTTTCAGTTCCGCTATCTTCGTCTTCAAACCGTCGGCCTTCTGGCCCAACTCACGCTGCAGCGCCCGGGCCAGCGTCTGGTCGGCTTCGCTCCATTGCGGCATTCCCACCATCTCGATATTCTTCTGCTGGGCCTCTGCCACCGGCTTGCTGAAATGATTGGGCCAGGCCGAACCCACAATGCGCGTGTTCAGTGTTGTGCCGGTCATCATTGCCGCCGCCTTGGCCATGGTGCTGGCGTTCTCCATCATTTCCCTGATATGGATATAGTCCAGTTCGCGCAGGAAATACCAGACGGTGGCCTGTTCGGGAACCACGTTCGGCTGGTCGCCGCCATAGGTGATGACGTAGTGGGACCGCTGTTCCGGACGAAGGTGCTCGCGCTTCATGTTCCAGCCGTAGTTCATCGCCTCTACCGCGTCGAGCGCGCTCTTGCCGCGCCAGGGCGCCCCGGCCGAATGCGCCGTCTGGCCGTTGAAGGTGTACATTACCGACACCAGCCCGCTGTTGCTCACCGGCTGGCCGTAGCTGGTGGCCAATTCGTTGCCCACATGCACGCCGAGCATGATGTCGACATCCTTAAACAGGCCGGCGCGAACGAAGAAGGCCTTCGTTCCCAGCAGTTCCTCCGCGATGCCGGGATAAATTTTCAAGGTTCCTTTGAGGCCGTTGCTTTGCATCAGCTTTTTCAGCACCAGCGCCGCGGTAACGTTCACCGCCATGCCGGAATTGTGGCCTTCACCGTGGCCGGGGGCTTCTTTGATAATCGGATCGTGATAGGCCACGCCAGGCTTCTGCGAGGCGCGTGGAATGCAGTCGATGTCGGTCATGAAGCCGATGACCGGCTTTCCGCTACCGTAGGTGGCCACCCATGCCGTGGGGATGCCCGCCACTCCGCGTTCCACCTGGAAGCCGTTTTTCTCGAGGACGCTTGTCAGATATTTTGAGGTCTCAAATTCCTGAAAGCCGAGTTCCGCGTAGCTGAAGATCTGGTCCACCATCTGCTGGGTGAAGGTCCGCATCCGGTCGGTCTCGGCCAGACCTTCCTTTTTCAGGCCGGCCAGGCGCGCGTCCTGCGCGGCCGCCAGGGCGGAGATCGCAAAGAGAATGGCAAAGCGGGGCATGCCGTATTCTACCGCCTGCGATATACTCAAGAAAACAAGGATTAAAGGAGCTCAACGTGTACCTTCGAATGGCGCTGTTGACCGCATCTGCACTTTGGATGCTGGCTGCCACGGGGCCGTCCCTGGAGAAGTACTCTGAGGCCGAACGCCGTCACTGGGCCTTCCAGCCGCGCAAGGACGTGGCCCCGCCCAAGCTGCCCGGGGTGACCAGTCCGGTCGATGCGTTCCTGCTGACCCGCCTGCAGAAGGACGGACTGCGCTACGCGCCCCCGGCCTCGCGCGAGACGCTCATCCGCCGCGTCTATTTCGATCTCACCGGACTGCCGCCTACTCCCAAAGAGATTGATGCCTTTGTCAACGACAAGTCCCCCAGGGCCTGGGAGGCGGTGATTGACCGGCTGCTGGCGAGCCCGCATTACGGGGAACGTTGGGGACAACATTGGCTGGACGTGGTTCGCTTTGCCGAATCCGATGGCTTCGAGTACGACACACACCGCCCCGACGCATGGCGCTATCGCGACTACGTGATCCGGTCCATCCAGAACGACAAGCCCTACAACCAGTTCCTGATGGAGCAACTGGCGGGCGATGAGATAGCTCCGGACAACGAAGAGATGCGCGTGGCCAGCGGCCTGCAGCGCATGGGCCCGCTGCGCAAGAACGCGGGCAATCAGGAAGTGGCGTCAAGCCGCAACGAGGTGCTCACCGAAATGACGAACCTGGTGGGTTCGGGCATCCTCGGCGTGACGCTTGGTTGCGCGCGCTGCCACGATCACAAGTTCGATCCCATCCGCCACAAAGACTACTACCGCATTCAGGCCTACTTCTCCGCCGTCCACGAAAAGGACATCGTCATCGCTCCGCCCGAACAGCAGCAGGAATGGAAAGCGAAAAAGGAAGTGGTGGAGAACCAGATCAAGGAAGTGCGCCGCCGCATGAAGGACATGAAGGGCGACGAGAAGTCGCGCATGGAGCAGAAACTGAAGGATCTGGAAGAGCAGATGCCCGATCCGCTGCCGGGACTTTATTCCGTTCACAACGACATGGAGAAGGCCACTCCGATTCATGTGCTGGCCCGCGGCGATCATCAGAACAAGGGCGAACGCGTGGCGCCGCGGCCGCTGGGCGTCCTGCTGCCCGATGGCGCGCCCGAGTTGCCGGCGGAGACGAAGAATCCGCGCACGGAGTTGGCCAGGTGGATCGCCGATCCGGCCAATCCGTTAACCGCGCGCGTGATGGTCAACCGCGTCTGGCAGTTCCACTTCGGGCAGGGAATCGTTAGCACTCCTAACGATTTTGGCCGCATGGGCATGCGCCCCACTCACCCGGAACTTCTCGACCTTCTGGCCAATGAGTTCATCAAGGGCGGATGGCGCCTCAAGCCCATCCACAAAATGATCCTGATGAGCAAGGCCTACCAGCAATCCTCCGATTCACCGCAGGAGAAAGCGGGAATGGAGAAGGACGCCGGAAACACGCTGCTGTGGCGGTTCCCGCGCCGCCGCCTGGACGCCGAACAACTGCGCGACGCGATGCTGGCCGTTTCCGGCAGGCTGAATGCCAAGACCGGCGGGCCCAGCGTCATTGTGCCCGTGGACCAGGAACTGGTGAACCTGCTCTACAAGCCGTCGCAATGGGCCGTGACCAAGGACGTCAAAGAGCACGACCGGCGCAGCGTCTATCTCCTGCACAAGCGCAATCTGCGCCTGCCCATGATGGAGGTGTTCGATTCGCCCGACCTGCAGATCAGTTGTGCGCGCCGCGAATCGAGCACGCATGCCCCGCAGGCGCTGGAGTTGATGAACGGCGACTTCGCCAACAACATGGCGCGGTCGCTCGCCTCGCGCCTGGATGTGGAAGCCGGCGGCGATGCGGCCAGGCAGGTGGATCTGGCCTATCGCCTGGCGGCGGGCCGGCTGCCCAATGCCGGTGAAAAGCAGGCGGCACTGAAATTTCTGCGAACGCAGCCGCTCAGCGAGTTCGCGCTCGCCATCCTGAATCTCAACGCATTTCTTTACGTAAACTAGCCATGTCCAGCCACGTCAAATACACACGCAACCGGCGCGAGTTTCTTACCGATGCTTTCTGCGGGTTCGGCTCGCTGGCCCTGTCGTCGATGATGTTTGAGCAGCAACT
Source organism: Bryobacteraceae bacterium (assembly GCA_033762895.1). Taxonomy (GTDB): domain Bacteria; phylum Acidobacteriota; class Terriglobia; order Bryobacterales; family Bryobacteraceae; genus CADEFT01. Next base: position 24,314 of record JANRLE010000071.1, read on the forward strand.
GCGCGCGGCGCATGCCAACCCGCTTGCGCCCAAGCCGCCGCATGCAGCCGCCAAGGCCAAGTCCGTGATCTTCCTGTTTATGGCCGGCGGCCCAAGCCACATCGAAACCTTCGATCCCAAGCCGCTGCTGAACGAACTGGATGGACAGAAGCGGCCGAAGGAGTTCGGCGAGGCGAAGTATCAGTTCGTCACCGCCGAGGCGAAACTGCTGGGTACAAAGCGCACGTTCCGGAAATACGGTAAAGCGGGCATTGAGGTCTCCGACCTTCTCCCGCACACCGCCCAGTGTATCGACGACATCGCCGTACTGCGCTCCTGCCACGGCGACATGGTGGTGCATTCGGCGGCACAGTATCAGATGATGACTGGCCGCATCATTCCCGGTTTCCCCAGCATGGGTTCGTGGGTGATTTACGGTTTGGGGAGCGAGAGTGATTCGCTGCCGGCCTACGCCGTGTTGCCCGATCCCAAGGGCGCCCTTGAAGCCGGCCAGCCGATGTACACGCAAGGCTTTCTGCCCGCCGTGTATCAGCCGACCATGTTGCGGCCGGGGGCCAAACCGATCCTGAATCTGGATCTGCCGCATCACGTGGATGGCGCGACACGCAAGGCGACGGTGGATCTGATACGTGAGCTGAATCAGGCGGGTCCGCACGCCGAGGATCCGGAGTTCGCCGCGCGCATGAACGCCTATGACCTGGCGTTCAAGATGCAGACAGAGGCGCCCGAAGTCTTCGACCTCAACAAGGAAACCCAGGAGACCAGGGACCTCTACGGAGTGGGAAACGAACCTACCGATGACTACGGCCGTCGCTGCCTGCTGGCCCGCCGCATGGTGGAAAAGGGAGTGCGTTTTGTGTGCGTGGTTTCGGGCGGCGGCCCCGGCAATATGCAGTGGGATGCCCACAACGACATTGAGGAGAACCATCTGCGGATGGCCGCGCAAACCGACAAACCCGTGGCCGGATTGTTGAAGGATTTGAAGCGGCGGGGCCTGCTCGATTCCACGCTCGTGTTGTGGGGCGGGGAATTCGGCCGCTCACCGGAAGCACAAAGCGGCAAGGGCCGGGATCATCACAACCTGGGCTTCAGCCTGTGGATGGCAGGGGGCGGCATCAAGGGAGGACAGGTGGTGGGAGCCACGGATGCGATCGGCTTGCGGGCCATCGAAAGCCCCTACCACTTCCGCGATGTCCACACCACCGTCCTGAATCAGCTCGGCTTGAACCAGCACGCGCTCAGCTACATGCACCAGGGCCGGCGCGAACGGCTGACCGAGATTGAAGGCCACGTGATCAGGCAGATTGTCTGATCAGCGTGCGCTGCTTTCGACGATCACTCGAAGCGGCGAAGAACGAGCGCTGAGTTCTTGCTCCCGAAGGCGATACAGTTCGCCACGGCGTGCTCGATCCCAATCGCGCGCGCCTGGTTGGGGATATAGTCCAGGTCGCACTCCGGATCGGGTACATCGATATTCATCGTGGGCGGCGCGACGCCGTCCCGCATGGCCAGCAATGTCGCCGCCACGCCAGCAGCGCCGCAAGCACCCTGCGGATGCCCGATGAGGCTCTTCAGCGACGAACCGGCCAGCCTGCCCGCATGTCCGCCGAAGGCGAGCTTCATCGCCCGTGTCTCGATGCGGTCATTCAGTTCGGTGGACGTTCCATGGTAGTTGACATACTGCACCTGGCCTGGTCCGATGGCAGCCTCCTCCATGGCCAGTTGCATGGCGCGGGCCGGTTCTTCGCCGCATTCCTCCAGCCTCACGCGGTGATAGGCCTCGCAGGTGGAGCCATAGCCGGCGATTTCGCCGTAAATCCGGGCGCCACGGGCGCGGGCCTTTTCTTCCGACTCCAGCACGAAGAACCAGGAGCCTTCACCCAGCACGAAGCCGTCGCGGTCGGCCGAAAACGGCCGCGATGCGCGGTGCGGCTCCTGATTCCATCGTGTGCTGAGGATGCGCATGAGCAGGAAGCCGCGCAGGATTAATAGCGCGATGGGAGCATCCACGCCGCCGGCGATGATGGTATCGTTCACGCCGGCCTGAATGTTACGAAACGCGTAGCCCAGCGCGTCGGTGGAGGAAGTGCAGCCGGTGGTGATCACATGGCTGAAGCCGCGGAATCCGAACCGCATGGAAATCTCGCTGGCCAGCGTGCCGGGCGTGGAACTGGGGATGACATAGACGCTGCACTGCTTCTGCAGGCCTGTGTAATAGAGCCGGTACTGCTCTTCGGTGAACTCCTGCGCCGCGCCCCCTGTGCCGACGATCACGCCGATTTTCCTCAGTTGGTCGCGGCTGAGGGCGGCGGTGTCGATGCCCGAATCAGCCAGCGCCTCCGTTGTGGCGGCGATGGCCAGCGGCACAACGCGGGATACATGCGGACGGTCCTTGGGCAGCACGTAGTCGTGTTCATGGAAGCCGGTGATTTCACCGGCGATTTGCGCGGAGAAGGGAGTGGCGTCGAATCTGGAGATGCGCTTGACGCCGCTAACGCCCTGGCGCGTGGCCTCCCAGAACTTCTCGCGCCCGATTCCGTTCGGGCTCACCGCCCCGATGCCCGTCACCACTACGCGACGCTGCATTCACCCCACCCAACAACTGGATTGTAGATCACCTGTGTTAGTATAGGCTTTTTTCATGGATTCACGCCGCAATCTGTTGGCTAGGCTGCTGGCTGGGCTGCAGGTTGGTATCCTCGGCGGGCTGGCCACCATCGCCTGGTTCCTGGCCCTCTCGAAGTGGTATTTCAGCGGACCGTGGACGCTGTTGAACCTCTTCTCGATTCTCCTGCGGCGGGGCGCTCCGTGGACCAACACGCTGTCGTTTGCCACCATGACCGGGGCGGCGCTGCATATCCTCGCCTGCGGAATGATGGGCATGTTCGTGGGCTGGGTGTTGCCGCGGCCGGGTGTCAAGTCCAGGCTCTCGCTGGCGGGCGTAACCTTCGGCATGGTCCTCTCGCTGATGATCTATGAGTTCTTCTGGAAGCGCCACTTGCCCAGGCTGACCGATCAGGTGGCGCCGGGCGCGATCCTGATGGTGCATATTATCATCGGCGCCTGTATCGGCCTTTTTCCGCGGTTTTATCTGCAACTTGCACCGGGAATGCCGGGGATCGAAGCCGCTCCGGATGATCCCCGGCAGGATTGACCGTGCGTTTTCTCGTCGCCGCCGGCTCCATCGTTTCCGCATTGCTGCTTTTTCACGAATACCTGCCGCCCGCCAAATCCGTACACTTCTGGGCCGACATCGATGGTTACCACTACCCGCTGTTGAACTACGCCCACAAGGCGATTCGCCAGGGCCGGTTTCCGCAGTGGGACCACACCGTTTATAGCGGCATGCCGTTTGCCGGCAACATCCAGGCGGGGCTGTTCTACCCGCCGAACTGGCTTTTGTTCGTGCTCAACCGCCGCCACGACGGCATGCGAATGAAGACGGTGGAATGGCTGGAAATTGCGCATTACTGGCTGGCGTTTTACCTGGCATATCTCTGGCTGCGGCGAAGGTGCGGCGGAAGAAATCTTCCGGCGGTTCTGGGCGGCGCGGTATTCGCTTTGGGCGGCTACCCGCTAGCGGAGTCGCAGCACCTGGGCGTAATTTGCGGCTACGCGTGGCTGCCGCTGGCGATGTTGAGCCTGGATGAGTTTGCCGAATCCCTGGACTGGCGGCGGCTCTGGAAGCTGGCGGCGGCCTCGGCCCTGTGCCTTCTCGCAGGCTATCCGGCGCACTGGCTTGCCTTTGCCGTGGCGGCGGCGGCCTATGGGCTAGGTGTGGCGGGCTGGCGGGGCGTGCTGGCCGCAGTGGCGGCGGTGGCGTTTTCGGGATTGCTTGCGGGACCGCAACTGGGCGCCTCGCTTGAAACCATGGGTCTCAAGGAGACCGAATGGACCTACTTTCCCAGCGTGGAAAAGGATCCGAAGTTCTACCTGCTACTGGCGATGCCCAACTTCTACGAACACTCGCGCACCCTGGAGGCGCCCTCGCAGCCCCATGAACAGTACGGCTACCTGGGGTCGCCTGCCTTGTTTGCGCTGCTGTGGCTGATGGGCCGAAGGCTGTGGCGGCCGGCGCTGCCTGGTTTGACATTGCTGGCGGCTACGGCGATTGCCCTCACCGACCCCGGCGGCCTGGTGACGGCGGTGGCGCACAACACTCCAGTGATTCGCGAAATCAGCCGCGCATGGAACTTCCTGGGCCTGCTTCCGCTTGCGGCGGCGTTCTTCACGGCCCTCAGCCTGAAGGATTTTCTGGCGCGGGAAACGGCATCTGTCAGGCGATGGGCGGCGCTGGCGATTCCCTGCCTTCTCATCGTTTGGATGGCCCGCCAGTTGCTCTTCCGCCAGTATGAATTCTGGCTTGGCAGTGATTGGCTCAGCGGCGTGGAAGCCGCCATTTGTGTGGTTCTGTTTGGGCTGGGATGCGCGGCGGCGCGCCGCAGCAGGATGGCGGTGGCGGCGCTCCTGATGATGGTCTTGAGCGAATACTACGTCTATGGCGTGGGCCGCCGCTTCAACGCGAAGCCGGGCGATCCGGACGAGGATTATCACAAGGACGCACGCACCGGCGGCAAGGAGATGATCGGCCTGGACAACGCCGTCTACGACGAAATGAAGCGGCATCCTGCTTTCCGTACGGCGATCGTGTATACGCCTCATCCCACCGACATGCGCCACTACGGGCTGTCGACGCCACAGGGTTTCGATCCGTTTCTCACCACGCAGTACAAGCGGGAGATTGAACGCTTCACGGCATTTGAGACAAACCGCATTTTTCCGCCGCCCGTCCAGAACGAGGAATTTCTGCGCCAGTTCGGCGTGCGCTTCATCCTCGTATTGAATCCCTCGGAAACGATGAGAAAACTCGCCGCTGACAAACGGTTCCGCCTGATGCCGCCGGCGGAGGCTTTCCTGGCCGCTTTCGAATACCTGCACGCCGAGCCCGCTTATCGTTTCGCCGGAGGCAAGGTGGATTGCCTGCGATGGTCTCCCGAACATCGCGCGTTCCAGGTGCACTCGGCCGCGGCCGGGGAGTTCATTCTGGCCGAGCAGTTCTTTCCCGGCTGGCGGGCGTGGGTAGATGGAAATGAGACTCCCATCGCCCGCGTCAATCGAACGTTGCAGGCGATTCGCGTTCCCGCCGGCGCGCACGCCGTCGAGTTCCGCTATCAGTCCATGGGACTTCGCTGGGGCGCGGCGGTGAGCGGCGCGGCCCTGATTATTCTGATTGCGGTTGCCCGCTCATCTCGTGCATCACGCGGAAGAAGACGCTGGCCAGCGCCGTCGCCAGAAGCTGAAGGCGCGGAGTCAACTCCGGATTCCCTGGAAAGATGACGTTGAGCATGGCCGGGCGCTCCGGGGCTTCCAGGTAGGTTGCGGCCTGCTCGCCGAACACCGGTTCGAGCACGGCCTGGCGAAGAGCGTCCAGCATCTGGCGGTCGGCGTCTTCACGGGCGCCCGAAAGCAGTATGCCCATCGACACCGGCTCGCCCGATTCGTAGAAGGACGCCAGCGCCGCGCCTCCTGCCGCCGATGCCCACTCCAGTTCGGTATCGCCCTTCTTGAGGAAGGGGAGCCTGGTGCGGAACTCGGCCGGCTGTTCGGAGAGGAACTCGAGAAAGAGCGCACAGACGGCCTTGCCCTGTTCATTGCCGGGGATCAGGTCGAAAGATCCTGTCTCCACCCGCTGCTGATCGGGAAAGATGGTGCGTATGGTGAATACGCTCACGCCGCGGCCAGCCCCTGCCGCCGCAACAGCGCGTCCATCTCCGGATCACGCCCGCGGAAGCTGCGGTAAAGATCGGCGGCCTCTTCGCTATCGCCTTTTTCCAGAATCGAGGATCGGAAGCGAAGACCGGTTTCACGGTCGAACACGCCGTTCTCAAGAAACAGCGCGAAGGCGTCGGCGTCCAGCACCTCGGCCCATTTGTAGGAGTAGTAGCCGGCGGCGTAGGCCACGGGGCTGGCGAACAGATGCGTGAAGGCCAGGATCATGGCATGCTCGGGCGGAAACGGCGCCGAGGAGAAAGGCTGCAGAATCGCCTTGGCGTATGCGATCACATCGCCGTCCCGCGCCGGGTCGTATTGGGTGTGTAGTTTCAGATCCACGAATCCGAAACTGAGCTGGCGCATCTGGTCATTGGCGGCCCGGTAGGTGCGGGCGCGCCGCATCTTCTGAAACAGGTCTTCGGGGATGGGCTCACCACTCTGCCAGTGGCGGGCGAACAGATCCAGTGACTCGCGCTCCCAGCACCAGTTCTCCATGATCTGCGACGGCAGTTCAACGAAGTCCCAGGGCACGGCGGTTCCCGACAGTCCGCGTACTTCCACGCGGCTGAGGCAATGATGCAGCAGGTGGCCGAACTCATGGAAGATGGTCTCCACCTCGCCGTGCGTCAGCAGCGCGGGCTTGCCGTCCACCGGCGGCGTGAGGTTGCCGGAGATCACGCCGATGTGGGTGCGCGACGGCACGGCGGGCGCGCCGATGATGAAAGCGTCCATCCAGGCGCCGCCGCGCTTGGTCTCGCGCGGGTGCCAGTCGGCGTAGAAAGCCCCCAGGGTGCGGCCGGCCTCCACGATTTCGTAGTACTTGACGTCGGGGTGCCACACGGGCACATCTTTGACCTCGCGTACCTCCACGCCAAAGACGCGGGAAACCGTTTCAAACATTCCGTCCACCACACGTTCCACGGAAAAGTAGGGGCGGAGTTCTTCTTCATCGAAATCATAGAGCGCCTTGCGCTGTTTTTCCACGTAATAGGCGACGTCCCAGGGCTGCAGCGCGGGGGCGGAATCGCCTTCCAGCTTGCGGCGGAAGGCCAGCAACTCCGCGTTTTCCCGTTCGAAAGCGGCAACCGTTTTCTGGCGGATGGTCTCCAGAAATTCCATGGCCCGGGCGCCTGTTTTGGCCATCCGTTCGCCCAGGACAAAGTCGGCGAAATCCTTGAAGCCAAGCAGGTGCGCCTTCTCGGCCCGCAAGGCGAGAATCCGCGGCACCAGGTCGCGGTTGTCGAAAGGCGGCGCCGATGCCCGGGAGTAGTAAGCGCGATAGAAGCGCTCGCGCCGGGCCGCGTCGTCCAGATACGTCATGAGCGGCGTGTAGCTGGGCGCCTGCAGCGTGAACCGCCACCCCTCAACGCCCTTCTGCTGCGCCGAAGCGCGAGCGGCGGCGATTGCGCTTTCCGGCAGCCCCGCCAACCCGCTTTCGGTGGTGATGATCTCTTCAAACGCGTTGGTCGCATCCAGCACGTGCTCGGAATACCTGGTGGTGATCTGCGCCAACTCGACGTCGATTTCCGCCAGCCGTTTCTTGCCTTCAGGACCCAGTTCGGCGCCCCGGCGGCGGAAGGCGTCCAGCGTCTTTTCGAGATAGCGCTTCCTGACGCCGGTGAGACCTGCCGCCTCTTCTGTCGCCGCGTATTCCCTGAGCGCTTTCCACAGCCCCTCATGCAGCGGAATCATCGAGTAAAACTCGCTGGTCTTCGGCTCAATGGCGTTGTGGGCGGCGCGCAGTTCGGGATAGGTGGTCACGTGTTCCAGGTGGCGCACCAGCGAAACGGCGTAATCCAGATCTTCGGTGGCCTCATCGAGCGCATGCAGCGTATTGGCAAACGTGCGGGGGCCACTTGCTGACGCAATCGCGTCGATGTTCGACTGTGACTCGGCGATCAACTGGTCGATTGCCGGCTCCACGTGCCCGGCTTGAATCTGGTCGAACGGAATAGGAATGCGAATCTCCAGCAGCGGATTCATCTTGCGGGTATCCCTCCCGGGTGTGAACTCAGTCGACAATCTGGTCCAGCAGGCCGCTTACGCGCCGGGCCTTCTCTTCCATGCGTTCGCGCAGCGTTTTGAATTCCTGTTCGAGGATATGGAGCTGATCGGCAAGATGCAGGCAGGCCAACACCGCCAGGCGGGACGTATCCACGTTTCCGCTCTTGACGGCGATGCTGGCAATCAGATCGTCAACGCGTTGTGCCAGTCCAATCACTTCCCCGTCGTTACCGCTGGTAACCAGAGTGAAGCTCTGGCCGGCAATGGTAACCCGTACCGGCCGCTTCTCCTTGCCGGGGTCTGACATGGCGTCAACTCGCGCTCAATGCGTCCATCTGGCCGAGCAGTTTTTCGATCCGCGAACGGACCTGCTTGCGCTCTGCCTGAAGGCTTTCGATCTCCTGACGAAGGGCGGCGGTGCCTTCACTGGATTTGGCGGCCAACTTCTCAGCCGCCTCTCTGGCAGCCACCGCTTCCTGCAGTTTGTCCACCAGCGACTCATTCTCTTTTCTGAGAGCGGCCACCACGTCCACGGCTTTGCGAATACGCTCTTCCAGGTTGGACAGGAACTCGAAATCGTCGTCGCGGGCCTTTTCCATCGTTTTAGCTCGTTTGCGGCAGCGCTGCCTTGGCCTTGTCCACCAAAGCGGTGAATCCGGTGGCGTCGTTAAGTGCGATGTCGGCCAGCACCTTGCGGTTCAGCAGCACGCCGGCCTTTTTCAGGCCATCCATCAGGCGGCTGTAGGAGATGCCATTTTGCTTGCAGGCGGCGCCGATGCGGACGATCCACAGGCTGCGGAAATCGCGCTTCTTCAGGCGGCGCCCGACGTAACCGTAACGCAGCGACTTTTCGACGGCTTCCTGGGCTGCGCGGTAAAGCTTGCCTTTATTGAGAAAAAAGCCGGAAGCCTGTTCCAGCGTCTTTTGGCGGCTTGCCCGCCGCTTTGTTCCACGTTTGACTCTTGGCACGTTTGTCTCCTTTCAAATTTCAACAACAATCGGGCGGATCGGGCACGTGCATGAAAGCGCCGTCCGCGCCGGGCCTCGCTTTAGTTGAGGCCGTAGGGAAGCATGATCTTCACCTTTGGCACATCACCCGCATCCATGACGGCGTTTTGCGCAAGCTTGCGCTTCCGGCCGGGCGCCTTGGAGGTCAGAATGTGGCGGGCAAAGGCGTGGCGCCTGGTGATCTTGCCGCTGCCGGTGATCTTGAACCGTTTGGCCGCACCTTTATGTGTCTTTAACTTCGGCATGATGGAATCCTTCTTGAGGGCAGGAAACTCGTGAGAACCTCCAAACAGTGTACCACGATCTGCTAGAATTCTGGTGGATCATGAAGCTTCTGAACACGCTCTGTTTCCTTGCGGTTGGCGTCATCTGCCAAGGGCAGGTGATTTACGCCCCCAAGGGAAAGCCGGCCCAGTACACCCAGCCGCACAAACCGCACACCAGACTAGCCGACCTGAAAGCCAAACATAAGGGCAAGCCGTCGTGGCGCGAGGTGATCGTCAACGACCAGCATCTGCGCAGCGAGTACATCTTTGCGCAACCCGGCCACAAACACCCCAAGGCGCTGCATCCGGACACCCGGGCGTGGTGGGTGGTGATGGATGGCGAGGTACGTTTTGAATTCGAATCGCTGGAACCGTTCACGGCGCGCAAGGGCTCAATGGTTCAGGTGCCCATGCAGACCATGTTCTCCTACGAAGTGGTGGGACAGCAGCCGGCGCTGATTTTTGAAACCAACGTCGCCGGCGCCAAGACACTTTTTGTGGAGAAAGATGCGGCCCCGGCGATTCCGGGCTTCGACTGGATTCCGGTGAAGTTTAACAACCGCCTGGTGGCGAAGTACCTGCACGGCAACAAGCCCCATGTGCATTTCGATGAAGTGGCGCAGAAGATCGAGCGCGGCGAACTGAAGGGCACCATCCGCATCGTGGAGGATGACCGCGGTACGGCCAACTTCATCTATGGCTACAACAGCAAGCTGCCCCCGCTCAACGAGAAAGTGCGCGGCCACTATCATCCCGAAGGCGCCGAATACTGGCTGATCATGAAGGGGCAGATCCGTTATCCGATCGAGAAGGTAGGGGTTGTGATCGCCAGCGAAGGTGACGTGGTGTACGTGCCGCCGTTTACCTTCCATGCGCCGCGGTGGTGGGGCGATGGGGCTTCCTGCCGGCTGGCGATGAACGGCTTCCCGCAGATCGCGCACCTGTTCGACCCGGATTGATGCTCACGCGCCGCACTTTCGCCGCCTGCCTGCCGGCAGCGCTGCCCGCCGCCGGGGCCGGGTTTACGAAGGAACTGTGGGCGGCGATCGCGCCGGTCTACGCCGCGACGTTGCAGCATCCCTTTCTTGCCGGGCTCACTGACGGATCCCTGCCGCGCGCCAGATTTCAATTCTATCTGGTGCAGGACGCGCTCTATCTGGAGGCGTTCAGCCGGGCGTTGAACGTTTTGGCTTCGAAGGCGCCAAAGGCGGAGTGGGCGATCGGTTTGAGCCGCGACGCCATCGAATCCCTGGAGGTGGAGCGCAAGATGCACTCCGAGGTGCTGGGGTCTTATGGCCTCAGTGCGAACGACATCGCTGCGGCGGAAATGTCGCCGGCCAACTACGCCTATACGAATCACCTATTGGTCAGCGCCGGACGCGGTTCGTTTCTGGAAGGACTGGCGGCGCTGCTGCCCTGTTACTGGATTTATTGGGAAGTGGGCAAGCAGCTTTCGAAAAAGGGATCGAGGAATCGGGATTACCAGCGCTGGATCGCGCAGTATTCGGGGGAGGAATATGGCAGGACCGTGCAGCGCGTGTTGGCAGTGGCGGACGCGGCGGCGGTTGTGGCGGATGTGGCAACCCGGCTGAGCGCCAGGCGGCTGTTCGTGCGGTCGGCGCGGTATGAGTATCAGTTCTGGGACAGCGCCTGGAGGCTGGAGCGCTGGGCGCCGTAGTGTTCCGAAGGCCGCGCTGCTAGGGCTTTTTCTCTTCCTGCGGAGCCGCCAGACGCTGGTAGAAGGCCAGATCGGCGTGCGTCATCATCTTGGTGGCGAAGATGATCTGGGCGGTGTGCTGCGCGAAATGGTCCACCACCTGGTAGATGGCATCCAGTCGGGTAAGCGTGCGGTTCTGGATGGTGACCGGTTCGGCCAGTTGTACGGCGCCTACGCCCGGCAGAATCCGGCATGCGTCCTCCACGATGGTCTGCAGCCGCTCCACCAGTTCAGTTGGCGCAATGCCGCCGCGGGCGGAAAATTCGCGGTCGCGCACGCGCACATCGGGCTTGCCGCCGATGCCCGAAATAATCCACTGGCGTACGTTGCCGCCCAGGTGCAGCATCAGGTTGCCGACGGCGTTTTCGTTGTCCGAACCCCGCGCCCAGACCTGATCCTCCGAGAGCGTTTCCACGCATTTTGCGATGCGCGACATGTGCAGCCGGAGGCGTCCGGCGGAGCTTTCGAGAAACAGTGAGGCGAGTTGGGAGTCCATATCAGCAGAGTATAGGGTGAGCGCCCGCCTCCGTGCTACCTTGTAATTTATGCACGGAAGACTGGCGGCTGTTCTGGCGGCCGCATTGATGGCGCAGACCGTCTTTGGCGCAGGCGCGCACGCCGGCCGGAGGGCGCCCGGGTTCTCGTTGCCGGATCGTACCGCCAAGCAGCACGATCCTCAGGATTTTCGCGGCAAAGTGGTTCTGCTGGACATCATGAGGACGGGCTGCCCGAACTGCCGCGCGCTAACCGGTGTGCTGGAGCAGATCAAGGCCAGGTACGGCGAGCGCGTTCAGGTATTGTCCATCGTGGTGCTTCCCGACAACGTCGATTCGGTGAACAGCTACATCAAGGAAAACAACGTTTCGGCGCCCATCCTGTTTGACTGCGGGCAGGTGACGGCGTCCTATCTGAAGATCACGCCGCAGAACCCGACGGTGAAGTTCCCCCACCTTTTCGTGATAGATAAAGAAGGTATCATCCGCAACGACTTTGGCCACGACGACGCCGACAAGGGCGGGATTACGGCGAAAGTGCTTTCGGCGGAGATCGACCGGCTGCTGGCGGGAGCGGCGCCGAAGAAAAAATAGAACTGGAACCGGCTTATACTCATGTCGAATCAGACCCTCACGATCACGGACAATCGAACCGGCAAGACCTACACTCTCTCCATTGAGAACGATGCCATCAAGGCAACCGACCTGCGCCAGATCAGGTTGAACGATGACGACTCCGGGCTGTGTACCTACGATCCCGGATTCATGAACACGGCATCGTGCAAGAGCCGGGTGACATTCATTGACGGGGACAAGGGGATTCTGGAGTATCGGGGGTACCCGATCGAACAACTCGCCGGACGGTGCTCTTTCCTGGAAGTGGCCTACCTGCTCTATCACGGCGAATTGCCGTCTGAGAGCCAGTTGGGCGACTGGGTGACGCAGATCACCACGCACACCATCCTGCATGAAAACGTGAAGCGCTTCATGACCGGGTTCCGCTACGACGCCCATCCCATGGGAATTTTCGTGAGTACGGTGGCGGCGCTCTCCACGTTTTATCCGGAGGCCAAGAAGATCCAGGATCACGATGTGCGCAAGAAGCAGTTCTACCGGCTGTTGGCCAAGGTGCCCACCATCGCCGCGTTTGCCTACCGCCACAACATCGGGATGCCTTACGCCTATCCCGACAACGATCTGTCCTACCCCGGCAATTTCCTGAACATGATGTTCAAGAAAACCGAGACCAAGTACAAGCCCAATCCTGTGCTGGAGCGCGCGCTCGATGTGCTGTTCATCCTGCATGCCGACCATGAGCAGAACTGCTCCACCAATACGATGCGCAGCATCGGCAGCGCGCACACCGATCCCTATAGCGCGCTGGCGGGCGCGGCTTCCGCCCTTTACGGGCCGCTGCACGGAGGCGCCAATGAGGCCGTGTTGCGCATGCTGCGCGAGATCGGCTCAGTGAAGGGGATTCCGGAATATATCGCCCGCTGCAAGGCCGGCGAGGTACGTCTGATGGGCTTTGGCCACCGCGTGTACAAGAACTATGATCCGCGGGCCAGGATCATCAAGCAGACCGCCGATGAAGTGTTCGAGGTCACCGGACGCAACCCGCTGATCGACATCGCCGTGGAGTTGGAGCGAATTGCGCTTGAAGACGAGTACTTCGTCAAGCGCAAGCTCTACCCGAACGTCGATTTCTACTCTGGCATCATCTACGAAGCGATGGGATTGCCGTCGGAGATGTTCACCGTGCTGTTCGCCATTCCCCGCACGGCCGGCTGGCTGACGCACTGGGAAGAAATGCTGGATGACCCGGATCAGAAGATCGCCCGGCCCAAGCAACTCTACCTGGGCGCCGCGCGGCGCGAGTTTGTCCCGATGTCCGAACGGAAATAGATTCTCATGGCAGCGCCCGCCGGCATCGCGCGTAGAAACGTCCCGCCTGGCAAAGTGGATGCGGCGACGCAGCGGGCGGTGTCGGAATTGGGCTCGACGCGGCCGCTGCGGGAATGCCTGGCCTGGATTCACCGCAGCCGCCATTGGATCAACGAACAACAGTTGGAAGTGTGCCGCGTGCCTGCGCCCACGTTTCTCGAAGAGAAGCGGGCGGCGTGGATGTGCGGGCAGTTGCAGCGCATGGGCTGGGACGCCAGGGTGGATCGTGCCGGCAACGTGGTGGCGCTGGAATCGCCGGGCAGGGAAGGCCCGCTGGTGGCCTTGACGGCCCATCTGGACACGGTGTTGGCGCCGCGGCGCCCCGAAGACATCCGGGTGGACGGCGATGGGCGTTTCCGCGGGCCCGGCGTGGCCGACAATGGGGCGGGACTGGCCGGGCTGATGGCGATGGCCGGCGCTTGGAAAGCATCGCGGCCGGCGGCGGGCAACACGGCCTCGCTGCTGCTGGTGGCCAATGTCTGCGAGGAGGGAGAAGGCAACCTCAGCGGGATGCGCTATCTCTGCCGCCAGTCGCCCCTGGCGCCCCGCATCCGTTCCTTTCTTGTTTTGGACGGGCCCAGTACGGACCACATCACCTGCCAGGCGCTGGCCAGCCGGCGCTTTGAAGTTGCCATGACCGGCCCGGGCGGCCATAGCTGGAGCGATCATGGCAACGGCAACACGGTGCATGCGCTCAGCCGCGCCATCCACTTTTTCAGTGAGGGCCGCCATCACGCCTTCGGTCATTCCCTTGCCCGCAGTTCTTTCAACTTCGGCACGGTGGAGGGCGGGGTGAGTGTGAACTCCATTCCTTCGGTGGCGCGCGCCAAGCTGGACATACGCTCCGAGGATCCCTACCAGATGGAAGAGATGGCACAGTGTCTGCAGATCGCCGTGGAACGGGCCGTGGAGGTGGAGAATGAGCGGGCCACCGGCGGCAGGGTTCAATGGAAGATCCGGGAGATCGGCTCCCGCCCGGGCGGCGCGCTGGCCGAAGACTCCACGCTGATGCGTGTGTTGCGCGGCGTCGATGGGCACCTGGGTATCCGCGCCCATCTTGACTGCGCTTCCACTGACGCCAATATCCCGCTCTCGATGGGGCTGGAGGCGGTTTCCATCGGAGCGGGCGGTTATGGGGCGGGCGCCCACACTCCAGAGGAATGGTTCGATCCGGCCGGGCGCGAATTGGGGCTGCATCGCATTCTGCTCACCCTGTGCCTGATGTTGGATGCTGCGGCGGCGTGACCAGGCAGACGCAGGGAGAACTGGCGCTCATCGGAGTGACGCTGGTGTGGGGCGCCACGTTCGTGATCGTCAAGAACGCGTTGGACCAGGTTTCGACGCTGCTATTTTTGGCCATGCGGTTCAGCCTGGCCGCCCTGGTGCTGGCTCTTTTGTTTCGCGGGCGGTTGCGGGCTGCGCGGGATCTGCGGGGAACCACGTTGGCGGGTGGGGCTCTGGCCGGGGGCTGCCTTTTTTTTGCGTACTTCTTTCAGACCTACGGTCTTCGATTTACCACGCCCTCGAAATCGGCGTTTATTACCGGCCTGACCACGGCGCTGGTACCTTTTTTATCGGCGCTCGTCTATAAAAGGGCGCCGCATCTGGCCGAAGGGGTGGGCGTTGGGATCGCGACCGTGGGGCTGGCGATGCTGACGTTGCCACCGGGCCGTTTCACGATGAGTGCCGGCGACGCATTGACGCTATGCTGCACCGTGACGTTTGCGTTCCACATCCTGATACTCGGGCGATGGGCGCCGCGATCCTCCTTCGAACTGCTGAGCGTGTCGCAAATCGGAATGACCGCCCTGCTGGCGTTGGCGGTTTGCGGCTGGGCCGAGCCGATGTATCTGGAATGGAGCCCGAGGGTGGGAGTTGCAGTGCTGGTGACGGGGCTGCTGGCCACCGCGCTCGCCTTTACAGTGCAGGCCTGGGCGCAGCGCTACACCACGCCGGTGCGGGCAGCGCTCATCTTCGCGCTCGAACCGGTTTCCGCCGCCATTACGTCTTATGGCGTGGAGGGAGAACTGTTGCGTGGCAGGGCGCTGGCCGGGGCGGCAATGATCATGGCGGGCGTGCTGCTGGTGGAACTGAAACCTGGCGCCTGGCGCAAGCATCCATTCAATTGACACGGCATCCGGCCGAAACCCCTCTATAATAGAGATCGACGGACTTGCCTCACCGAGGTTCAAAAAGAGACACCATGAAAATGTCAGAATCGATTCGCAAACAGCGATTTCTTGGCGCGAGCGTGCTGCTGTTCACCCTGTCCATCGGCATCCTGATCGGGACCCTGATCACCACGGGCGTGCGCGCGGAGAAGGGAC
Organism: Bryobacteraceae bacterium; assembly: GCA_033762895.1. GTDB lineage: Bacteria > Acidobacteriota > Terriglobia > Bryobacterales > Bryobacteraceae > CADEFT01. The sequence continues at coordinate 39,846 of JANRLE010000071.1, forward strand.
AGCCGGCGGCGCCGGACGCTACGCCGCTGGTGATACCCAGCGCGCAGCAACTATCCAATGAATTCACGAAACTGGCCAAGAAGCTCGAGCCTTCGGTGGTGTACATCACGACGCAGTACAATCCGAAGCCGCAGAGCAGCGCGCGCCGCGGCGCGCCCCAGGGCGATGAGGACGATGACGAAGCCGACATGTTGCGCCGCTTCTTCGGCAATCCACGCATGCAGCCGCCCCGCCGGTTCAAACAGGAAGCCTCCGGTTCAGGCGTGATCGTGGACAAGAACGGCTACATCCTCACCAATCATCACGTGGTGGACGGCGCCGATTCGATTCGCGTGAAACTGCATGGCGAGGACGGCGAGTACAAGGCCAAACTCATCGGCTCCGATGTGGAGACCGACCTGGCCGTTCTGAAAATTGACGCCAAAAAGCCGCTGTCCTGGGCCAAGATCGGCAACTCCGATGGCGTGCAGGTAGGCGACTGGGCAGTGGCGATTGGCTCCCCGTTCGGGCTGCAGGCCACCGTGACCGCGGGCATCATCTCGGCACTGGGCCGCGATGTGGGGGCGCAGCAGTTCCAGAAGTTTCTGCAGACTGACGCCGCCATTAACCCCGGCAACAGCGGCGGCCCGCTGCTGAATATCAACGGTGAGATCATCGGGATCAACACGGCCATCGCGACCCAGAATGGCGGCTATCAGGGCATTGGTTTCGCGCTTCCCATCAACCAGGCGGCGAAGGTCTACAACGCCATCATCGCCAGCGGCAAGGTGACGCGCGGATCCATCGGCGTGGGCTGGCGCAAGTATGAAAAGCAGACCGAAATGATGAAGGCTTTGGGAGCGACCAATGGCGTTCTTGTGGACACCGTGCAGACGGGCGGCCCGGCGGAAAAAGCCGGCATCAAGCCCGAGGACATCCTCATCGCGCTCAATGGCAAGCCGATCAAGGATGGCGACGATCTGGTGAACCGGGTTTCTGAGATGCCAATCGGCACCGATGCCGCGATCACCGTCGACCGCGGCGGCAAGAAGATGGAGTTCAAGGTGACCATCGCCGACCGCGAAGAGGTGTTCAAGGACGATCCCCGCTTCAGCCGGAACAGGCGTCCCGGCGCCGGGCCGGAGCCTGAGGAGGAAGCCACACAGGCCAAGTTCGGCATTCGCATCCGTGGCCTCAGCGAACAGGAAGCGGCTGAGTTGCCCAGCGAGCAGAAGGGCGGCGTCAGAGTGACGTTCGTCGAGCAGGAATCGTTTGCCGACGAGATCGGCCTGCAGGATCAGGACGTGATTGCCTCAGTGAACCGGCAGCCCGTTTCCTCGGTGGACGATCTGTTGAAGATCCAGAAAACGCTGAAGCCTGGTGACGCGGTGGCGTTCCGGGTTTACCGTCCCGCCCAGTCGCTGGGAGGCCGCGCCTCTAAAGCGCAATACCAGAGCATGTTCGTGGCCGGCACGCTGCCCAACGAGTAAACGCTCGGGTCCGGCTGAGAACCGTTCACGCCGTCCGGGGAACAACCCGGGCGGCGTTTTCGTTTTCGTTTAAGGAGAAGCGGATGAGAGAAACGGCAACGTTGGGTGGGGGATGCTTCTGGTGCCTGGAGGCGGTGTTCGACGAGGTGCTGGGCGTCGGGGACGTGGTGTCCGGCTATACCGGAGGCGGGAATCCGAATCCCACCTATGAGCAGGTGTGCGGCGGACGGACCGGGCACGCCGAAGTGGTGCGCGTTGAGTTCGATCCTGAGGTGATTTCCTTTGCGGAGATCCTGGAGATCTTCTTCGCCATTCACGATCCGACAACATTGAACCGCCAGGGCAACGACGTGGGTACGCAGTATCGTTCGGCCATTTTCTATCACTCACCCCAACAGAAGAAGACGGCCGAAGAAATGATCGCCAGGCTGAATGCCGAGGGAGTCTGGTTAAGCCGGATCGTGACGGAAGTGACGCCGGCGCCCGAGTTTTTTGCCGCCGAGGAGTATCACCAGAACTATTTCGTGAATCACCCCGAACAGGGCTATTGCTCATTTGTGGTGTCTCCCAAGGTATCGAAATTCCGGAAATACTTTTCGTCGAAGCGGAAGGCGGCGAAAATAACCTGAGAATTTTTCCGCCGGGCCGCCACTATACTTCTGTGTACCAGCCCTACGACCGGGTGTTGAAGCAGATCACGGCCAAGGCGGCGAGGAGACTGTTGGACATCGCGGGCATTCTATCAGAACAGATTCCGGTGATCCTTCGCCCGTTGGAACGTGAAGTGGCCGGGCCGGCGTTGCGCACCGATCAGCTCTTTCACTACAACGATGGCTGCGACTGGACCATCCACTTCGAGTTTGAAGCGCAGTGGCGGGCAACGATGCCCGAACGGCTCACCCGCTACCAGAAGGTGATCACACTGGAGTATCCCGGAGTGGAGGTGAACAGCGTCGTATTCGTTCTGCGGCCGGATGGATGTCCAGCCACGGATGAATACTCGCACCGGGAGGGCCGGCACTCGCCAGTTACTGAGATTCGGTACCGCGTTGTACGGCTGTGGGAACTGGACCCTGCCGGCGTGCTTACGGGAGTCGACGAAGAACTGCTGCCCGTGGCTGCAATCATGGCCTCGACCGATGAGCAGGTCCTCCAGCTTCGCAGGCGGGTAGCAGGCGATCCGGAGAGGATGGCGCAGATGTTGGCGCTGCTCGCCATCCGATATGATAAAGAACAGATCGAAGCGATATTCGGAGATCACCCGATGTTCACGAAAGAGATTCTGAAGCACTCCTGGATGGTGCGCGAAGTGATGGCGGACAGCCGCCAGGAAGGACGCCTGGAAGGGCGTGTCGAAGGGCGACTGGAAGGCCGCGAAGAAGGGCGCGAAGAAGGCCGCGAAGAAGGCCGCACATACGAGGCCAGGGCCATCCTGCGCAGGTACCTGAACAACCGGTTCCCGGATCTGGAAATTCCGGCCGAACTCGAGTTGGTATCCGGCGCCGATGTCCTTGAGAGTGTGTTGATGGAGTGTACCCACCAGGACATGGACCGCGATGGCGTGATCGCGGCGATTCGCCGCGCCGCCGGCAAGTAGTGATTTCAGCCTCCCCCACCCGTATACACGAACTACATCGCGATTTCCTGTTTCGCTCCATCGAGACGATCCACTCTCGTTTGCAGGAGGTGTAAACCTCGCTGTGGCTGCAATCATCGCGGCCGCGTTGACTGGAGGCAGTGCCTGCGGGAGTTCCTCGGGAACCTCCAAAGATGAGCCCTCCGGCTGGTCCCCGGATCTGCCCCTCACTCTTGAATGGAACCTCGGGCAGGCCGATGCCAGGTATCAGGCGGTAGGACATGGAGCCGGATACCACCTTTACCTTGATGGGGCGGGGGCTACCGTTGCTTTCGGCCGCGGCACACAAGTGACCATGAAGCTCTTCGGCGCAGGGCGGCCGTCCGCTCTCGAAGCACTGGACGTGCTGCCGGGCAAGGTGAACTATTTTCTGGGCGCCCGGCCGGAGCGGTGGATTACGGACGTGCCTACGTTCCGCCGCGCGCGTTACCGCGGTGTCTATCCTGGCATCGATGTCGTCTACTATGGCCAGGGCGGCAACATGGAGCATGATTTCGTGGTTCACCCGGCGCGGATCCGGCACGGATCGGACTGGAATTCCAGGGAGCATCCCACATCCGGCTCAATGCAGACGGGGATCTGGTAATCGAGGCCGGCGGCGGCGAGATGAGGCGCCGTTGCTGTACCAGGATGTGCCGCTGCGCAAGCGGGTGGAGGGCCGCTACCGGATCGAGGCGGGCGGACGGGTCGGATTCGAGGTCGGCGCCTACCATGTGAGTCGGACGCTGGTGATCGATCCGGTGATCCTCTATGCCACGAACGTTGGCCGGGCCGGCTCTGAGTCCGGGTTTCGGATGGCCGTCGACCGCTCGGGCA